>VSOC01000025.1 GCA_009774615.1 Lachnospiraceae bacterium | reverse complement strand
CGGTTAGATTATTTGTTATTTGGCGGATTTGTTGGTAAATAGCAGCGATATTTCTTTAAAAAACTTTTCATGGCAATTTTAGTGGTGCAAAAATTTTTTGCTGTTTCTTCTATGCCCTTTTTCTGATAACAATGTAAGATTTCATCGCTATCCAGATGATTTACAATAAAAAATCCACCTTTTCCATCGGAAAAACATCCTATTTTTTGTAGGCGTGAACGCATGGTTTGTTCCGTTAATTGGTATTCTTGTGCCAAATCTTTTAGGGAAAATGTCCGGCATTTATCTCGAAGTTCTTGTTGAAGATGTGGCGGAAATTCGGATGTTTTCTTTGTGGTAAGGCCATGTTTTTTTATCCAGTGATAAAGTTTATGATAAGGGATAGCATAGATTCTTGCCAATTCTGCAATGCTCATAGAATCTAACTGTTTTAAAAGTTTTTCTTTCAGTTCATAGGAAATGGGTGAATGTTGGCTGCCATTTTTGGGATGATAATGGTTCTTTTTAGCCCAGTAGTAAAGTGTTGGAGCAGAAATATTTAGTTGGATTGAAAGTTCTCGAATGGCAAATTTTCCTTCGACGTTTTTTAACCATTTTTCAGTTTCAGATGATATAGCTGGAGAACGTGATGAAATCGTGGGATGTGAAAAAATATCGTTAATCATATCATTTTCAGAAGATAAAATTGAGTCCACAAGGACAGATGTATTACTTTCATTGTTTGACATTATGTATGAGTCTGTAAAGTTTTCTTTCATTGTAGGTGTAGGTTGTTTTGTATTGTTTGTTATAGAAAAATCCTGATAAAATTTTTCTCTGTTTTTGCAAACTAAAATTTTAATTTCTTTCAGCGTTGTCTTTGCCATTTGTTTTTTCTCCTTTTTCTTTTTCTAATGCTTTTTTGATTTCTTTTTCAAAAAACTGCTCGCTTTTTAACCTGATAATTAAATGATGTATAGCTTTTGGATTTGTCATAGAGAGATTTGATTTTTCAGGATAAAGTAATAATAAATCATGAATGAACCGATATTCGTCTGGATGAGGAGTGGTCATTAAATCTAACACTTGTTGGCTAATTACAGGAAGTTGGTTAAGTCGGGATTGCATGTACTGGAGGGTATCATAATTTAAAGCACTTTTTGCTTCGGTAATCATCCATTTATCTGATGAAAATTGTTCTATCGTTTTCTTTAATCTAAATAATGTTTTAATTTCCAGAGCGATTTCCCTACTAAAGGATTTTTGCTCGTCAAGCTCATTAATCTTTGCTGTAATATCCCTTAAAAAATCATTCATTTCATGTTCAGTGGTAAGTCCGTAGGAAGCAAGTTTATCGGCAATCTCTTTAAATTCCAGAAGGGATTGCTTGGTTTCATGATTATATTTGTTTAAATCAACAGGAGTTCTTTTTATTGCTGAATCCGCTATATTTTTATGAAAAGAATGATTTTTTGGCTGACTTTGGTTTTGTACATTTCTTCCCAAAGATAAACCATCGGGAAGATTTTCTTTTTGCTCTTCTTGTATTGCTTTGATTATTTGACATGCTTCCGTTTCCGTTATTGTTTTAAATTTTCTTGTTAATCGATAGCGAGAATTATGGATGGTTTGAAATAAATCTGAACGAGTTTTTGCTCGCATCGGATTTAATTTTGCCCGGTTCTCCTGAATAATTACAGTATCAGGAATAAAAATAATCTCTTTTTTATCCAGGTTATTTACGACAAGGACAGGTTCTAATTTTCGGTATTGCTCAATTAATCGTTTGATTCTTCCGGCATTTTCCAGATAATCCTCCAGATTAAACATAGCTCTTTGATAGGGGGAATTTTTAGCATGAAGTTCCCGTATACGCATTTCCAGAATAGTCATGTTGGGGATATTATACTGGTCAGCGATTTTTATTGCAGAATCAAGCTGTTTTAATTGTTTTTCTGCTTTTTTAAAATCAATAGATGATAACATTGCCTTATTCGTCAGGTAGCTATTCTGTTCATCCAATACTTGGGATAGGCTTTCTTTTATTGTCATTAGAAAACGAACAATCATGCTTCTTTTCTTTCCATATTGGTTGTAATGGGAGATATAAGGAGGGGAATAAAGTATCTCCTTTTCCTGTCGTTTCTCTCGTTGTAGCTGCCGTTCTTTGCTTTTTTCTGTTTGCTTTTTCCAAAGTTCATTATGGATTCTTTGGTTAATAGAATGGCATATCCCTTCGTAAGTATAGGCATATCCCAGGCGTCGGTCACGTACCATAACTCCCCCTTTTTTGAAGGTAATACTTTTCGGGTTATGCTGAATTTCATATCCTTTTTCTTCCATGAGTTTCAATGTTTCTTCATAGGAAGCCGCAAGGGAAACACATTTGTTCAGGTCATGGATAATCTTTTGCTTCCAGCTTTCCCCTTCTTCTGTTGCAATAAATTCTTTCCAGCTTTTATGCGGCTTTTCTTTTTCTCCATGAATAAAAACCGGCAGACCGTACTCCAGACTGATTTCATTCACAATGCGGCGAAACTCGTTGTAAACATGGTAGCTGTCTTTGAACTTATGCCGACCATCTAAAGCGTAGGCATTAACCAAAACATGATTGTGATAATTGTTGGTGTTTAGATGTGTGGCAACTACCGCCTGAAATTCATCGCCGCATAAACGCCGTGCAAATTCACATCCCATTTCATGGACAATCTCCGGGGCAATATCTGTCCTTTTATAACTGAGTATGATATGAAAAGCTTGGTTAGGTGTTTGACCTGGGGCAAGATTTTCATTTTTGTGAGAATGGTAAACCTTTTCAATAAGAGAAAACTCCTGAGCCGCAGTGTCTGCACTGCAATTATGCCCGGATACCAGACGTTTTTTTGTTGTAGGATGGATGGTTTTTGGATTGTTTTTGAGGTAATGGATAGCTTTTTGGGAAGAAGGGACTTCCGTTTCGCCGTTTTCCAAAAGAGGATTTATTTTTACTGGATCATTGATATAATCAGCACATTGCCTGACGCCATTAGTTCCTTTTTTAATTTTGATATATTTTCCGTATACCGTTCCATTTTCATAATCTGACATGATAAGTTTCTCCAGTTTTTGGGTATTATTGTTTGATTTTTTGCAACCTGTTTGTTTTATTTCTAGTTTGAGTTATTTTCTGTCTGATGGGTGAAAGGATTTATTTATGGTTTCCAAGTTTTTTGCAATAGTTAATAGAATCTGAATGGCATAGATACGAAAAAACTCAAAAGAATTTACTAAAGTACATGCATCTTTACTTTTTAAATAGCTCTGCAGGTTATTCAGTTCTTCTAAGATCTGTGCCAGTTGTTCATTGGTGTATTGAATACCAGATAAGATTGTTTTTTCTGTATGAACGTTATGGAAATCGGGTAAACGATATGGATTTTGATACAAATAATCCTTTATGATTTCATCAATGAGATGGTTTTTACTGATGCCGTTTTTCTTTGCTATTTTCTCTAAAAGTCCATTCGTTTTTTCTTCACATCGGTAACATATCTGCATAGAAATCCTCCTTAACATAGTTAATAAAATCTTCTTAAAAACTACATAAATCATCGGGAAATTAGCCTTTATAATGATAGCCCGCAAGGGTAGGTACGGCGGAGCTGTCGAAGGGGTTTGGGGGTCCCGACCTGGGGACGTAGTGGAAAAATGTGATAGCATTTTTTCACGGAGTCATTACTGGCTAAAGTGATAAAGTGTCAAATTTTTTATTCACTGATTTACTTCTTTATGGGAATGATTTTCACGATTGAGAAGGCAAAAGAAAAATTTTATAAAAAATATATTTTTAGTTTCTAAAAGTCCATAGGTATGCCCATATTGGTTTAGGGGGAGAAGAAAGGGAAATACAGAAGCGAGAGAGAAAAAGAAACAAAAAAACAGAGAAGGAGAGTAGTTTATTATGGATGACCGGACATTAGTGAATCAGGGAATGGCCTATGCACAGCAAACCATGGAAACAGGTGACGATCTTATTCAGGCGTTGCTTGCTGCATTATCTGAACGTTCCATTCCACAACAGAGAAGTACGTTAGAGCAGTTTTCTCAGTATGAAAAAACAGGAGGGAAATTAAAGGCGATACAGTTTGACATAAACCATCTGGAAGATTTTCGTATGATGGCAAGGGAAGAAAAGTTCATGCATTATGCTATCAGGGACAGACGGACAGAACAGGCGTTGGTTATTTTCCGGGAGTGTGACCGTATGCAGATGAATCTTGTTGTTGAACGGATGGCAGAAGAGGGAAAGCCGTTATATCAAAACCCGCAGCTTTCGGTTTTTGATTTTTTAGAAAAGAACGAGGAACAGGAGATTATGTTTTGCCCAATAGAATCTATGGAACAGGTAGAAGCGGCGAAGTGGGCGGCAGCAAAACGGAAGGTTGAGTTTGCCGTTGGGAAGCAGCAGGATGGAAGTTATATTGTAATTTTTTGTAAGGCAGATATGGAAGTATTGCAGGAGTTGGGAATTATTGACCAAAGTAAATCTGCATGTAATCTCTTTCAGACTTCGGATATGGAAAAGGTAAAGAAGATTGTCCGGGATGAACGGAAGGCAGAGGACGCAGTAAAAGAAAGTGAACAAGAGAACAAGAAACATCATGAACGATAAGAATAACTTTACAGAAATATGTAAAAGAGGTTTATTAAGCAATGCTTAGGAAGGAGATGGAAGATTACATGGCAAAAATTGTAAAGACCGATATGCAGGAAGAAGCACTAAAAGTAATTAAGGAAAATCTAAAGGTGCTGGCAGGGATAAATGCAGTTTTTAATTCCGAGGAAGAAAAATCCAATATTACGATTGTTTCAGGAGAGCGGAAGGTTACTTTGATTATTGAGAAAGCATCCAGAAATAACATCCTGAAAGAGATTCGTAAAAAGATCGTTGTCCAAACAAAAGGGCTGGCAAAACGAAATGCAATTAGGCTGGATGAAGAGGATATGACCATATTGGAAAATCGAGAGGGCAGACATCTGAATATTGATGAACCGATGAAGGACAAAGAAAATGCATTGGAGATTGGAGCTAAGATACTAAATAAATCAGAAGAATTGGAAACGGAAGTAAGAGAAAAACAGATAGGAGATTGAAGGGAAAGGTAGAGAGGAAATGCATTATGACAGAAAGGAAACATACAAGTGTAGGATTAGATGTTAAGGGAAAGCTTATTATTTTTGTAGTTATCGCATTTATGACCGTTTTCTTTTGCGGTCATTTGGCAGCAGTCATTGAAGCAGGAGCTGGCTTGGATAATTGGTCAGAATTGTTGAGGAATCATGTTTTGCACGTACCATTAGATTTTTTTTATATAAATTATTATGTTTTATATTTTGCTGTTTGTATTTATGCCCTTGTTTTTTTCATGGCACTTTCTAAACGGGAACTTCCTAAAGCAGAAATGAAGGGGATTGAGCATGGTTCTAATGATTTTCAGACAGAGGAAGAGCGAAATGATTTTTTGGAGAAGAATACAACGCCAATCTATTCCCTGGATTTGCATGAATTTAAGAGAGAGGTATTAAAAACGAGTGAACAATCAAAAGAAGAAAATGATATTGAACATTGGCAAGTGGCTCGGTGGATAAAGGAAAAGACAGATATTGTTGGCAGGTTGAGAAAGAGAATTTACCGGAATGGGAAAAACAGAGAGATAGCAGAGAAAGAAGGAATGGAAGAAGCAAATGAAAATGAAGAGAGCAAAAAGGAAGTATAAACGGACCGGTTCTGAACACGTGCAGGGAAGAGTTGGGAGGGAGAGTAATCTTTTATTAAGCCAAAATGTAAAAATCAGCTATAATACCTGGCTGTCAAAACTGGGTTCTTTAAACTGCCTCGTGATTGGCGGAACCGGCGAGGGAAAATCCAGGGGGTTTGTTAAGCCAAATGTTTATTCGCTCCCCATCGATCCAAGGGACGGGAAGCCAATAAGCTTTGTTTTTAGTGATCCGAAAGGTGAATTGTGTTATGAAACGGCAGGATTTTTAGAAGCCAATGGTTATCAGATTCGGGTGTTTAATATCAATGAGCAGAGGTTTTCGGATTGTTATAATCCATTCCGTTACATTCGAAGCGCAGATTCTCTTTTGATTATGGTGGATTCTGTGGTAGAAAATGCAAACGGCGGGAAAACGCCTTCTGATCCGCATTGGACGAACAGTGCAAAGTCCCTGTTAAATTCTATTTGTTATGCTGTTTATTACGAGTTTGCTTTCCGCGACCAGAATTTTACCACGGTTTCTGAGTTGTTAAATATGTGTGGGTTTTCCGAGGGAGATGCACAGTATCGGTCAGATTATGACGTCTGGTTGGATCATCTTATCCGAAATTCCCGAATGGGAGAAGAGCATCCGGCTATGGTATGGAGAAGAAAAGTATCCGCAACGGGAAAAGAAATGAGTTCGATTATCTCCACGGCACAGACAGCTATCCGTCTGTTTGCTTCCAAGGACGTCCAGCGGTTGACGAATGTGGATACTTTAGAAATGGATACGATAGGAGATCGTCCAACAGCTTTTTACATTATTATTCCAACGACCAACAGTACATATAATTTTTTGATTTCACTCCTGTATACGCAGATGTTTGAAAGTCTGTATTATCGGGCGCAGAATGTGTTTAATGGAAGCCTCCCCCATCATGTGATCTTTTTCCAGGACGAGTTCGCCAATACAGGGAAAATTCCTGATTTTGATAAAAAGATTGCCACGTTCCGTTCGGTAAATTTATCTACCTGTATGATTGTCCAATCCCCCAACCAGATTGAAACGCTTTACGATAAAGCGGCTGCCGACATCATGGATAACGTCCATCAGACTGTATTTATCGGAAGCGGAGGTCAAGGAGAAAAGTCGGCAACCAAGTGGATGAGTAATGCCTTGGGAATAAAAACGATTCAGGCAGAACAGACATCGGTTCATGCATCGAAAAGCGTGGGAATGTTTGGATTGGATGGTTCTACTATAGAACATTCCTATAATGCAACACAAAGACCATTAATGACGCAGGATGAGCTTTACCGTCTTGCCCCGGATAAGTGTATTGTGATGATAAAAGGGCAGAAGCCATTTCTGGATAAAAAGATCGATCCGGATCGATGTTTAAATTTCAGTTCTGACCAGTTCACCATACAGGGAAAGTATGGGAGGAAGTTAAAGCCGGAGTTTTTGTACTCGATCAATGACAAGGATGCCGATCATCCGGCAAAGAAACGCACATCGGATTCCTATAGGTTAGGATTGGAACAAGCAAAAAAGGTTGATGATGAACAGAATGAATGCCGCAAACGGGATATGGAGGAAGATGCAAAATACGATCCTGTTCCCCAGGAGCCGGTAAAACCGGAAATGAAGCCATTAACCGAAGCCGTTTTTTTAAACGATGTGGAAGATTATGAACCAGTTGTTTTTTATGAGGAAGAAGAATAGAAAAAAGAAAAATAATTTTGCTAAAGGATTTATAAAAAAATAAGATTTTTATTTCTATAAGCGGTTTTTTATTGCCATAACAGAGGGTAAAAGGATATAACCAGATGGTTTTCAGAAAGGAGAAGGGAAGAGATGAGGAAACAGATTTCTGAAATGAAAGCGTATGTAAATGAAACGAATCGAAAGGTGAGAACGGCAAAGAAATGGATGTTGACAGCGATGGTTGCAGGGATGGTGAATATTCCGGCATTTCCAGTATATGCCGACGGACTTACCGTAACGGATAGTGCAATTAAGTCAATGTTGAACAGTACGATTGACATTGTATTCCTGATTTTTAGCGTCGGTATTGCCGTTATGGGTGCATTTCAGTTAATTCCAGCGATTATCCATTTTATTCAGGCCAGCAACAGCCAGAATGGAGAGCAGCGAAAAGAAGCCGGTTCTGGTATTGGTACAAGTATTATGATTCTTCTGCTGGCGGGATTGGTATTTATGCTGAAAAGCCCGTTAAAGGGACTGGTAGGTCTTGGCGGATGATGGATGGAAAGGAAAGTCTTCAGAAGGTAGAGCGCAGAGAGAAAATTCTTTTTCTGCTGTGTTTGCTTATTCTATTGTTTTTTTCATGGATTATGCCAATGACTGCCAATGCAAATGAAAGAATCTCATCGAGAAAGGAAAACATTATTCTGAAACATACGGAAATAGTATTGAATGATCGAGATGCTCAAGGTGAGGAAAGTTCTGGAGATGGAGAAGATGATACTGGCACAGATGGAGAAGATGACGAGAAAAAAGAGGACAGTGGAAATGCATTTTTAGATGCTATGCTGGATTCGGTGTTTGGTATGGCAGAGGAAGAGGATGGTTCAGGATTTTCCGCCTATGAAATGCTGGATGAGGCCATCGGCATTGTGGACAAAGCATTTGATACCATGACGGATACCGGTTCGGAGATTGGCGCTTTTTATTATCTGCTGAAGGCGGCGGCTCTTACCATCATGACCATGTATTTTGTTATGGAGTTAGCCAGCCGGGATTTTACCCAGCAGTTTGGGAAGCCGACGGTAGAAATGCTGGCAAGACCTCTGGCAAAATTCATTATCTGTATGGTTGTCCTTCTCTTTTCCGAGTGGCTGATGAAGTTTTTTTTATATCTTTCCCAGTGGTGTTTTAATCAGGCGCCAAGAGATAATTCGGTGTTGGGAGAACTTGCAGAAGCGATAGGGGATTATAAAAAGCTGGTTTATGATGCCGTAGGATATACCTTGCCGTCGGAAAAAGAGGGGTTGGGAATCCTGGATACGTTTAAGAATATCCTGCCGTTTATCTCTATCTTTATCGCATTTATGCTGCCCTGGCTGGTTTCTATGGCGGCAAGTCTGGTATCGGTTTGGGTGGTGTATTCCCGGACGGCGCAGCTTATTATTATGGCGATTGGAGCGCCGTTAGCGATGGCTGACCTTTATGGGGAACATCCGCTGCGGGAAACCAGGGCGTTTAATTATATCAAAGAGTTTGCCGGTATATCCTTTCAATCGGTAGTAATAGCGATTGTCTTTATTGCCATGAATATGGTAATGGCGATGTTTATGGAGCATTTCACAAACCAGGTTTCCGGTGGGACGAATGGGATAGGCGCGCTGATGGCGATGGGGTTAAAGATTGCGGTATTTAAGCTGGTGCAGGTTGGTCTGGTAGTCAGTTCAGCAAACCGTGCAAAAAAGCTGATGGCATCGGCGTAGTCTGGAAAGGGTTACGGTAGGCAAAAAAGAAATTAAGGATATAAGGATAAAAGGATACAAGGATACAAGGATAAGAATAAAAGATCGCTGAAAAGATTTAGAGAGCAGAGGAGAGAACAGAAAATGTATGATGAGGAGCAGATGATTCCCTACGATGGTGTGGTGGAAATCCCAAAAGAAATCCAGAAAATCCGCGACCCGATTATTTTTAACCTGACGAAACGGGAGCTGTTGTTTGTCAGCATGGGGCTTATGATGGCAGCAGTATCATTTTGGGGGTTGTACCGATGGATGGGCGTAAGGAACCCCGTATTTGTGCTGCTTCCCGTTCTTATCGCATCTCCATGTTTACTGTTTGCGTTTATCCGGCCAATGGGATTAAACCTGGAAGACTGGCTGACGATCTGGATGAGCAATAACATAAAGTCAGCGCCGGTGAGGAAGCTGTTTGCACAGAATGCGTATGAAAAGGCATGGGAATTGGCAAAGGCTCATGAAGAGAAAGCAAGGGGAGTTAAGAAGAAAAATGGTTGGAAGAGGAAAAGCAGAGGAAGAACGAAAGGTGCAGGAAACATCAAAAAACAGAAGTCGATTTATAAAATCAGGCAGTAGGAAAGAGAAAAAAGCATCTATCTCCAGAACCGCAAGTAAATTTATTACCTATGGCGGTTATATTCCCGAATTAAACATGTTTCTTAATGACAGCTATTATTTTAAGGTGTATCTGTTAAAGGAACCAGTGGAGGAAGAATTGTTTTCTATCGGAAGAAAGCCATCAGCGATCAAACAAAAGCAGGAAAAAGCAGGATTCCCAGAGTGGATGGTTGGTCATCTTGGATTAACGATGTATCCTGGATTAAAAATTCAATTGATTGCATCAAAGCATAAAATCTATGGCGTAATTGGATTGAAAGCGGAATTGCCGGAAGATGCCGAGGAACAATTTAAAAAAGTGGAAGAATCATGGAAACCATTTCCCTGTCCGGTGATTTCTTGTGAAGAATGGTTTTCTGTAATGGCGAACCGATTAAGGTTTAGCTCATTTGATGGAATACCTGAAGGAAAAAGAGGGAAAAAAGCTACGGCGATTCGTCTGATTCAACCGCATGATGTGAAAATCCGGCAGAAGGATATGGAGATTTCCGGGCATACCGTTAAGACATTAATTTTGATGGGATACCCTTCAACACTGTTTCCAGCATTTGCCACAGAACTACTGGAAATTTCGGATAAATTGACTTTGGCTGTTTTTGCAGAGGAATTAGATGCCAGGATGTGTTTGGATGGGGTAAATCTTTCCACCGAAATCCGGGTGACCAGGAAGGAGGTAATGAAGGATTTCTTAAAACGGGCAATAAACGAAGGCATAGGGATTTACAATACCTGTGCTTTGGTAACGATGGAGGGTCTTCCTGGAGAGGTAGATGAAATTGGTCAGAAATTAAAAGTATTTTGTAAAAAGTACCTGATTCTGGCATCTGAACTGGATTACCAACAGGCAGACGCATACCGCTCAACACTTCCTTTGCTGAAAAATTATATCCAGTATTATCGTGTTTTAACCGAGAGCAATTTAAGGGCATTGCTTCCCTGGTCAGTGTTGAGTCGGTGTAAAAAGAACATTTGCTACGGAAAAGATCGTGTTATTGGTGATATAAGGTATGATCGAAGAATTTACCATGAAAATGGTTTTATCTTATCCAGTAATTACGATTGGGCATTAATACAGGCAAAAAAAGAAGCAGAAGGTTTTTCTTTAACAAAAGATATAAGAAAAAATATTTATTTTCTAACAAGAGAAGATAAAGATTTAACGATATTCGACATAGATAAAAGAAAAACGTTTAAGAGAATTAAGCTAAGCTATAATGAAGCCCCTGGCTGGCTTATCCGTGCTGCGGTTATTCGGTGGTCAGTTCATGGTTTGTCTACGAATGGTCAGGTAATGAAACATCACATGGATATGGTGATGAAAGCTGCAGAAATTTTGCCAGATGAGGAATGGACAGAAGATCATGTTTTATCGAAAGAAAGTGAAGCCATAGGAGATGAGCAATTAAAAAAGCACACCCTTCTAAACACTCATGAACACAGGTCCCCTCGTGATAGGGCTGGACTTCATTCAACAAGAGATAAAACATTAAAAGAGAAAGAGGATAAATGCAGAGTTAATGAATATATTGAGCAATTTCTTTCCCAAATGGGAGAAAATGAACAGTGTGCCTTGTCTGTTCGGCCGTTCATCAGCGAGTATACGTATTGTGAATACCCTGCAGAATACGGTGTGTTTTATTCAGTGGAAGGAAATGGCGTCCGTGCAGAACTTGCCTATGCCCTGCTGTTTAATCAACTGCATGGGATTGTGTATTCTTTAAATTCAGAATTATTGGCATGGAATGCCGTAGATATGTTTCGGCTTCATGAGGATTGTCTGTATACATTTCTCACGCAGGATAACCGGAAGTTCTACGAGAGTAAATGTTTTAAAACGTTGTTGAAAGACGCACCATTTTTGCTGATAGGGGAACATAAAATATTTGATAAATTGAAGCTTTCCGCATTGGTTGGATTGGATAAGAAGCAGCGGGAATGGATTTCTGAGCCAGCGAAAGGTTCTCTTTTGCTGACCCGGTTGGTAACTTACCAGTTGAAAGAAGATCGTGAAATAATGGGAGAAGAAACGGATAAATGGATAAAAAATTGAAAAAAGTATTAAATCTGCGCCCTCACTTTAATATCGCAGATTCCATCCCGCTGTATTCCATTTCGGATGATGGTATTGTGGAGATTGCGAATGGGCTGTATTCACGAACCTACAAAGTTCAGGATATTAATTTTGGAATAGCAAAACTGGAGGAGCGTGGAATCGTTGCAAATAAATGGGCAAGTGTGCTGAAATCGATTGATCCGTCCTATGACTTTCAGGTTTGTATTTATAATCACAGCGTTGACCTGGAATATTTATCCGATGTTGTTCTTTTACAGGAGGCCGGCGATGGGAAGGACGAACTGCGGGCGGATATTAACCGGATGGTCAAGCGGAACATGATGGAAGGGAATAATGGAATCCGGCGGGATATTTATCTGACCTTGACAATTCCGGCGGTGGATATGCCTTCCGCTATCCAAAGTTTTATCCGTGCAGAACATGACATCTTATCCATTCTCCGTTCGATTCGCGGATGTGGGGCAATGCCATTAAAAGCACTGAAACGATTGAATCTGCTTCATGATATGTTCCATGGCGGGGAAGAGAGCGAGATGGAAGAGTATGGGATGTATAACCGTGAGAAAGTACGCACGTTTTCTTTGGAAAATTTATATCAGACTGGCGTGACGGCTGTGGAGTTAATTCAGCCAGAAAGCATGGAATTTAAGTCGGATCATTTTATCATTGGCGGAGTTTTTGGGCGGGCATTTAACCTGAATGATTTTCCAACGCTGGTTGCGGATTCTTTTATGCGGGAGTTTTCTTCCATGCCGTTTAATCTTCTGCTCACGACCAATCTTCATCCGCTCGATCCGATAAAGGCGCTGAATCTGGTCAAGGCGCAGAGAACCAATGCTTCCGGTGCATTTGCCGAGGCGCAAAAAAAGGCCAGCCAGCAGGGGTATAGTGTGGAATTGGTCAATCCAGATTTGGCGAAGGATTATCATACGGCTGACAACCTTTTGATGGATATAGGACACCGAGATCAGAAGCTATTTGAAACGAAGATGCATGTGGTTATCTTTGCTGAAAATCTTGAACAGTTAGACAAAAACTGCAAAACCTTTCTGACCAAGTGCCGGTCGAAGAGTGTTCAATTTAACGTGTCTTACGGCCTTCAGGAAAATGCCCTGATTTCTTCTATGCCGTTTGGTTTGGATAATACGCCGGAGTTTCGGACGCTGACGACAGAAAACTTAATGCGGTTTGTCCCTTTTTCTTCCCAGGAGATGACGCAAAAGGGCGGAACGGTGTATGGATTAAATAAAGTCACGCATAACATTATTACGTTTAACCGTATGCTGGCGGATTCCTATAACATGCTTATTCTTGGATTTACCGGCTCGGGGAAGTCCTTCTTTGCGAAAAAAGAGATTCTTTCCACGTATTTAAACGGTAGTAATGACGGAGATGTGATCGTACTCGATCCGCAGGGAGAATATGGAAAGCTCTGCCGTGCAGTAAATGGGGAGGAGGTACATATCAAAGGGGCAGGAGAACATCATATTAACCCATTGGACATCAGTGCAAGTTATGATGATAACCCGGTTGCCGCAAAAGTAGAGTTTATCCGTTCTATGTGTGCAGAAATGCTTTCCTACACGCCGGACGCCACGCAAAAAACCGCGATTGCGGTAGCGGCCAAGCGCTGTTATGATGCATGGTTAATCTCCGGGGAGGATAAAGATATACCGACGCTGAATGATTTTTACCTTGCTTTATGCGATTACTATAATAGCGAAGGCGGCAGGATTCCGGCAATTTTGGATGTGGTAAAAGCCGTTGAATTTTACGTAGCCGGTGTAGATACGTTATTTCAGGGTCATTCCAATATCAATACTGAAGCGCCGTTTATCTCTTACAATATTTCTGAACTTGGAGAGGGAATACGCCCGTTAGCGATGTTGATTATCCTGGATTCTATTTTAAATCGAATGAGCCGAAATCGGAAACTGAATCGTCCAACGTTTATCTATGTTGATGAAATCCATTTACTTTTTCAAAAAGAACAGACGGCACAGTGGATTAAAAAGTTATGGAAGACGGCAAGAAAATATCAAGGCTGTCCGTGTGGTTTAACGCAGGATATTGAAGATCTTTTAGCTTCTGATACAGGCCGCGCTGTGTTGACGAATACGGCGTTTGTGGTGTTGTTAAAACAGCAGTCCATCAATGCAAACGTTCTTGCCGAACAGCTTCAGCTTTCCCGTCGTCAGTTAGAATACATAACCGACACACCGCCGGGTGAGGGTCTTTTATATATTCAAAACGCTTCTCGGTTTACTGGCGGGGTAATTCCCTTTGAAGACCATTACCCGGAAGATTCTCTGTTGTTTAAGATTTGCCAGACAGACCATTCGGATACAGATAATCGATAAGGATAAGATTTTTAGCTGGAGGTGGGTTTATGCCGGGTCATAAGGAAGAACAGAATGCGGGAAAACCGAATGAAAATAAACGAAAAGGCGAAAAAAGTGGACGAAACGTAAGTAAGCAAAGTGAAGTCAGGAAAAAAATAAGCGAACAAACCTACTACCAGCCCAAAACAGACCAGAGGAATACGGTACTGCTTAATCGGATTGAACATTATAACCAATACCTAAAAGTCCAGGATTTTCACCGGAAATATATTAAAAATTCTACGGAAAAAATATTGAAAAAGCCGTCCCAAAACGTTGTTCAATCTTTAGTCAGTGAGAAAGATGAGGAAGCTGCAGAAGTATCAAAAGTGTTTAATCATGCTAAAACGGCGGGAATTTTTTTAGGAAAGCAGGCGGATAAAGCACAGATAAGAAAAGTTTATCAAGATACAGCGTTTATAAAGCGCTATCTTCGAGCAGGTGAAATTTTTACCAGGGATTCATTTACCGATGCAGGGAGTATCTTTCGGGATATTGATGATCTTGATATAATTCATCCAGAAAAAGTAACTCGTGGAGATTTAGCGATGTTCCAGCATTATTTAAAACACGAAGATACAGATATGGAGAAACTTTTGCGTATCCGAAAGGAAACCAATTCCAGGGATAAAAACGGAGGAAAAATAGATTATCGGAAACTTGGTCAGCGCAACCCTTTGAAAAAACGGGTTGACCGATTAGTACAATTATCAGAAATCCATGCATTTTTGGAATATAGTAGAAACCTGGATAAAGAAGAAACAAATTTTTTTACTCCAGCGCAAAAGGCTGTTTTACAGCAGAAGGGAAGTTTTTTCGAGGCACATAATTCGGCAGAATTTATGGCAAACACAGCATTAATCCGGCAGATTGTAAAGTCACCGTCATTGTCTGCGGAATTTTCTCGTTTAGATCCGGACGGATTAATGGATGAGAGAACTATCCGCAGACTACTGAATGGTCAGATACCAGGTTTAAAGCTGGAAAAAGCAGAGAACGGAAAAATAAACTCGTTAATCCGCATATCTGGCAACAGAAAAAAGATTGTTTTGGATGCAAAAACGTATCATCTTCTTCGTGGAGGTTTAAATGCTATTTTGTGGAACCAGAAAAACTACCGGAGGGTCATGGAAAAGCAAAGGGCTTTATCAGGAAGAGAAAGTATCAAGGGATGGACTTTCCGGGAAGTTAAGCAGGAATTGATGGAAGATGAAGAGTTTTCAGCTATGTCAGGTTATATGGAACATGCAGTTTCGTTATCGGCTGCCGGAGTAAAGGCATCCGTTGGCACAGGAAAAGCAGCGAGTAAAGCAACAGGCAGGATTGCAGCGAAATCGAGTACAGTCGTTGGAAATACGATAGTTTCCGAGTTGCATACGCTGGGTAATGATGTGGCGGCTGAGGCAGTAAGGGCATTGGAGGAAGAGATTTCTGGTACGGTAAGAGAAGTTAATGAGGGAATAATGTATGTCAAACAGCTTCCTAAATGTATGGTTCGGAAAGCAGAGAAGCAGGCGGTATTGGTTGCCATGTCGGGAGCCAGGAGATTGGGAAGCCAGATAGGGGCATGGGAAAAATCTTTGGCAGCGACGAAAGCGGGTGCGGCCATTACACAGAACCGCATTTATCGGGGAATGAAAGTCATTGGCAGCAAAACCGTTCATGGGATTCGGAAAGCAGGTCATATCGTACATAAGACTACGGATGCAATATTCTGTTCTACGGGAATAATGGTGGATTCGGTCAAGCATTGGATGATTAAACCAGCCGTCATGATTATCGGATTGATTGTTCTTTTGCAGATTACTTTGGCTGCAGTACTTGGCGGAATGGGAGGAAATTCGGTAGTAAGTGTTATGGTATTTGATACGCCGGAGCATTTCAATAATCCAAAGTATACAACACCGGAAGAGATGGGATTTCAGCAGCGGTATGAACAGGCGCAGACCAGATTTCAGGCACAGATTGATGGGATAATTAACGGTTATGCAAAAACCTTGAATAAAAAAGGGCAGCAGATTTCTTATGGGGTGAATGGAGCGAATAACCTGGAAGAGAACAAAAATGATGATTATGTCAGCGGAGTAACCATGCATTTTGATTCGGAAAAAAGTAATAATTTAGAGGATATTCTTTCTTGCATTGCGGTTGTGATGCAGCAGCAACAAGCCGAATATCATGCGGAGGCATTAGAATTGTTGGACTGTTTTTATCAGTCTTCACATACCTACGACTATGCAGAAAGTCTGCTGTATGGTTGTGATTCTGGATGTGAAACAACCCATTATTTCTGCAATGAAGCCAAAGACGGATATTTAAGCACAGAAATGAAATTTGCACCGTATCTTGTTGAGGAATTATTGATTCCGAATGAAGACCAGGTATGTGAGGTAGATCGGGAGAATACAGAGATGAGGTTTACCGATTATGCCGGATGTGTTGCTACAGGGACTTGTTTCCACAATTCCGGTGATGAAGAGGATAATTTCGGACGCAGAAAACCCCAGAGAACTACATGTTCCAATCCTGAAGCCTGTTGGAATTGCAGTCATCGTTGCAGTAACCCTGAGTGTAGTCATGATTGTTCCCGTTTAACCCTTGGATGCGGCGGATATTGGTATTGCGGAGGTCATGAGCACTTTGGCTGTCCAGATGGTCATGATGTTAAAACTTGTTTTGGGCATGTCAATATCGAAATGAATATCCAGATGAAGACGATGGAAGAGATGTTTGCCTTGGGCGGTGTAGAGGTAAATGAGGGAAAGCGTGATACAGAGTAGATGAACCGGTTAAACCATAACCACAAAGTATCTCAATCCGTATGGGAAAAACACAAAAGAGGGGAAGGAAAGAATTATTGAGAAAAAGAAAAAGGAAGTATAGGAATCATAGGAAACACAGAAGTTTCGGAAAGAAATGGTGGAGAAAAAGACTGCTTATTCAGATTACTGCAATTTTTTTAGGTATTGTGTTTGTTCCGATAGTTTCTGTATTTTCTCTTTCGGGAATGATGGCTCCTATCGAGGTAAAAGCAGCCATCGGTCTGGGAATCGAAACGGTTTATGAGGATGAGATATGGATGGGGTGGACAATCTTTGAATCGGGGAATGTTGGCTATGGGCAGGCTGGCGGCGACGGTGGGAGGGCATATGGCCGCTACCAGTTTGACTATGCCTTTGCTCTTCCAGGATTCCTTTCTTATGTGGTATCAAAAGAGCCGGTAAAGTATGCAATGCTTTCAAAATATATCCATTACAGAGCTGGTTCAGAAGAATTGTTGAGCAGCGCCGGATTAGGGACAGATTGGGTACGGGCCTATAATGCTGACCGAGAAGAATTTTCCCGCCTGCAGGATGAGTATGCATATGACCAGTATTATCTGCCGGCAAAACGGGCGATGGCCTCCCATGGGATTGATCTGGATGAGATTGATGATCCGTCAGTTAAAGGAACGGTGTACAGCTTTTCTATTCGGAACGGGGCGTATGACAGCGGCGTTCGTTCGGCATGGCAGTCTTATTCACCTGGAGATGATATTCGTACCTGGTTAAATAAGATGTATCAGTTAGAAGCGAATCGCCATCCCAGCCAGGCAGACCGTTGGGTGAATGGGCAGAGGATTGCGGCTTTAAATGGAGCAACTACAGGATATTTAAGTGATTTGGGTTCGATATTGACCGCAAACGGCTGTATTTATCAGGATTATGTTATGGAATGGATAGAAAAATATCCAGAGTTATCGGAAGCCTTTAAGCAGTCCGGCGGCTGGAATAAAAACAATAAAGCCTGGGCGATGGCGTTAAGAGGAATCGGGGACTGGCAGGAAATCTATAGGGTAAAAGGTGGAAGTCTTGATTTTTCTTTCGCAACTTCGGGAGGAATGTATATCGGTGATGTGATTGTCGATGCTAAGTCGCTGTCTATTCCTGATAATGGGAGCAGTATGCCGATTGTCTACATGTCACAGGGCGGAGGCCAGTCCTGGAGCAATGTTCCTTTTGGCGGAGGGACAATCGCAACGTCAGGATGTTCGGTTACTTCTCTTGCGATGGTGCTGTCTTATCTGAAGGAAGGTGAAGATTCGGATGCCTTGGATACATGGATATATCCATCCGATATTGTTTCAGCGATTACAAAGAAGTACGGCAATTATAATTATTTCCACACAAAAGAAGGACAAAAGTGGGATATTTTTCCGGCAGTAGCGGGTATTTATGGGGTTTCCTGTAAGCAGATCAGTACAGCGAATATCATCAAGGAACTGGAAGCCGGTCATCCGGTAATTATGAGTTGTATTCCCAGCGAATTTACCTCCGCAGGGCACTTTATTGTACTTTCTGGCATTACCGAGGACGGCTATGTGACCGTCAATGACCCAAATGCTGCCCATGCATCTTATTCCTACAAGAAATATCCGGTATCGTATCTGGTAAGCTGCGGAAAGGGATGGTGGTCGTTTTCTGCATAAGTATTGGTGATAAACGTTTTTAGAACTTTTTAGATTTACGTTTTCTATATTGTCTATTTCTTTCCCATAAGTATCTTGAAGGGGAAATAAAATAGAAAAAGGAGTTGGATACAAATGAAACGGTCAAAAAAACTGATTTATGGATGTGTAGTAGCAAGCGTTACATTGTTGTTGTGTATCCCAGCAATGGCAGGGGGATACTCGGCAAAGTCCGAATTAAAGATAAATATTATTGGTCTTCATCCATGTTCAGGAGAACAGGAATTGATGGAAGAGATGTTTTTATTGGAACAAGAAAAGGAACCGGAACTTTCAGAAGATGAGCTGCCCAAGGCAACGCCATCCAATGCAACGAAGTCTAATGCATCTTCAACGAAAAAGTATTTACCAAATAAAAATTTACAAGGGAAAAAGAAAAATACAGCAAGTTTATCCGATGCAAAAGTGTCTGATGCGGAATGGTTTAAGGAAAAGGAGGTTGAGGAGATTTATCAGGCAAGTGCTTCCAACGCAGGATTACAGGGATTTTGATGTCCATGCATTGCCGGAAAAAGTTTTTAAACATAAGTTTCCTGATGTCCATTATTGTTCCCATATACAGGCAGGAGGGTAAAAGGATGGACAAGAGAAAAACAACAGGAAAACTGTTAATGAAGCTGAAAAACCATAATGGATGGGGCTGTTCCCATTCTATCCGTGTCAGTCGTTACGCTGTGGAAACGGGAAAGTGTTTGGGATTGAATGATAAGGAAATTGATTGTTTATTTACTGCGGCATTACTCCATGATATTGGGAAACTTTTTATTCCGAAAAGATTATTGGATAAACCGGGAAAGCTGACGAAAGCAGAGTATCGGCTGATGAAATGCCATGCTGGATTTGGATATTTATTATTAAAGATACTTGGCTATCCAAAGGAAATCGGTGAAGCGGTGAGGAATCACCATGAACGGTATGATGGACGAGGATACCGGAGAAAAAAAGAAATCAGCCTGTTTGCAGCGATTATCTGCGTAGCGGATGCGTATGATGCTATGAAACATAGTAGGCCGTACCGGGAAACGATGGATGATTTTGAGATTTACTGTGCAATGGCAACCGGCAGCGGGGAGCAGTTTAATCCTGTAATATGGCGGGTGATGTCCGGTATTGTGTTTCCGGTAAAACAAAATCTTTATGGGATGGAAGAGGAAAAAGCAAATGACAGCAGCAATCAAACGATGGATAGGGAATAATCGGTTCTTTCTATTGGCAGTTGCGATTTTACTTTTCCTCAATGTTCGGTTTGATTTTTACTATATCAAAACCGGAAGCATGGAACCGGCACTTCCTGTAGGAACAGTAGTTATTGTTGATACGGATGCAAATGCAGTTATCCGTGCACAGGAAGGAGATATATTCGCATACCAGAGTGGAAAAAATGTTGTGATTCATCGTATAGTTTCCATAGATGAGGAAGGATATACGTTTAAAGGGGACGCTAATCCTTCGGCAGATGCAGCTAAAATAGCCAGGAGTCAGCTTATAGGAAAGGTTATAGCAAAACTAAAGATTTTGGTTCCTGTAATAAGGTGTTTTGAGAGCAGATAGACCGCGGCAGTTCATTGGATAAAATGTTGAGGGTGTGGAGAAAAGGAAGTGAAGCAGATGAAAGGAAAAGAAAATAACAGAGCAGCAGTAGAAGAAAGAAAAACGAAGAGAAAAAAGTGGCCAGAAAAAATCAAGAAAATAAAAGAGGCGAAGAGAATGAAAACAATAAAACCGGCAAAGGTGATAAAGGCAGGAAGCGCCGCGTTTATCTTGAGTTTATTGGCTGTAAGCGGAATCCATAACGGATATGCCTATTTTTCTGGAAAATCGGAAGTGAAATTGAACCTAATCTCTCTGGCTGGAGGAGAGCAGAATCAGGAAGGGGCGTTGATTATTGTTGAGCCGGAGTGGGATGATAGGAAAGAAGCCGATGCCGGTTATGCGATGGATATGCAGCCAGGGGAAAGCGCAGTTAAAGATCCAAGAGTTGAAAGTACTCTAAATTATCCATGTTGGGTATTTACCGAGGTATCAATACCCGAAGAATGGGCCACATTGGAGAAGGCAGACAATCCCTACGAATATGTAACCTTTGCCGGAGATGGTGTAGATTATACGAATGCATTTGAGATTGTTGTTCCAGAGATTAACAAAGAGGATTGGCAGATCTATGGACGAGAGCATGGGAAAAATCTTATCACCTATGTATATGGGTATAAAATGCCGCTTGAGGCCCATGGAACAACGAGTCCGGTTTTTGAATCCTTTACGGTTCCTGCATTTAAGGAGCTTGAAGGCGGCGAAAACTATATCATTATTCGGGCAGAGGCAGTACAGACCGAAGGGTGTTTAACATTGGATGATGCAGCCAGAAAGCTTGGTATTACCTCCGATATTCTATGGACAACCGTACAGCCATAAAGTGAGAACAGAAAAAATGAAGCAGAACTTCCATGGATTTAGGCGTGGATAACCATTTCAATATATACAGATATTTACAGCAGAGAAGCTGTTGATATAACGATTTTTTATGAAGGAGGAACGAAAGAATGAAGAGATTAACATGGAGCAACAAAGTGAAAGCAGGTGTGATTGCAGGAGCGATGGCGTTATCGGTATTCGGAGCGTATTCTGCCTTTACCTCGGTTACGGATACGAAGGTCAATACGTTTAATATTGTAGCCGGAGAAGATGGTGCGCAGGCGGGAACGATTGTCGAACCAAGCTGGGATGAGGAAAATGCAAAGGATATGCTGCCGAAAAAGACGGTGGCAAAAGATCCAAAGGTAGTATCAGACGCCGGTTATGAAACCTGGGTGTTTTTAACCGTTGATGTTCCTACTTTCCAGGCAACGCTGGATGGTGCGGAAGATGTCTATGACGCCGTAGTTCCCAACTTTAATACCGATGGGAAATGGACGTTGATTAAATCGGAAAAGTCCGATACAGCCGGGACAGATTCCCAGTATACCTACGGTTATAAGGATAAAGTAGCAGCCAAGGGAGAAACCAGCGCGTTATTTACCGAATTTACCGTGCCGGATTTTACCAAGACGGAAGCATTGAAGGACAGTATTGATATTTCCGGTCGGATGATTCAGACGGAAGGCTATGCTACCTTGGCTGAAGCGGCTGCAGCTCTTGGATTGGATTAATTTTTAAAACATCGATTGAAATGCAGGTAGAAAGGGAATGGGAACGGGGGCAGCGACTGGCTGTCCCTGTTTTTCTTTAGGGATAAACACGTTAAACGAGGAGGATGTGTATGTGTGAAATAAAAAAGAATTGGTTGTTGTTCCTATTATCGGTGATAATGATGCTATTCTTTTGTTTTCCTGTATTTGCAGCAGAAAAGAGAACAAAATTTATAACCGAAAAAACAATTGAATTTACGACAGAAAACACAACGAAACAGGTGGTTGTAGAATTAGAAGCGGTAGCAGAAGAAAAAGAGCATTTTAAGCCAAAGGAATTTGCCGGATATAAACTTACCATAAAAAATAAATTGGGACCGGCGTGGATACGGGTGAAATTTGACCTTACAAGTGAAAATATCAACCAGAAATTTACAGATAAAAATTTGAGTATTCAGAAAGGCTGGGTAAAACGCGGCGAATATTTTTATTATACGAAAAAGGCCGAAGCTTATACAGATTATCTTGTCGTAGATGGAGTTCAGATTCCTGATACAGAGCTTATCAATAAACAGGATAATGAGGCAAGTGTGACCATTAGTGTTTACGGAGAAGCAATTCAATCTGACAGCATCACTCCCGATTTTTCCAGTGAAAACCCATGGAATGGAAAAAAACCGGAACATAGTACGAATACTTCTGAAATTTCCCATCCCCAAAATTCTCGTACCGATTCGATTTATCTATATTCATCTCCACAGGAAACAGGAACTGTATCCACAGGAAATTGGAAATTGATTAGTGAAGAAAATCATAAATGGAAATATCAGGGAGGAGATGGCAGTTATGCGAAGGACGGTTGGATTTATGTCTACAACCCATATTCCCAGGAAGAAGAAAAGTATAGCTGGTTTCATTTCGATAAGGAAGGGATAATGACGTATGGTTGGTATAAAGCAGAGGAAAAAATCTGGTATTACTGCCATGAAGTATCGGATGGAAGCCTTGGGAAAATGATTAAGGGATGGCATGAGGATAAACAGGATGGAAAGAAGTATTTTCTTGACCGGAAGACTGGAATTATGTTATCCGGTTGGCAGGAGATCGATGGAAATGAATATTATTTTGCTACATATGAAGAAATTCCAGAGCAAACATGGTTCTGGAAAGTATTCGGCGATTCTGGTTTAGGACAGTGGATATATAGTTTGTTAGATTATCGCAGTTACGGGGCTATGTATGTGAATGAGAAGACACCGGATGGACAGAAAGTTAATGAACGTGGAATGAAAATTATACCTTATCGGATGAAGTCCGCCCTTCCCAAAGGGAACTGAGTTCATGCGTGCCCGGAAGGGTATAGCTTTTAGAAATGTAATATCGAATATCTCCAGATTGGAACTATTTATAATCAAAGCATAATTTGCACCTAAAACGGTTATATTTACAATTATAGACAAAATGCACTATAAGTAGTTATATTAATAGATAAGTATTTATGAACCAGTAAAATAACTTATTATTACATGAATTGGATAAAGAAAATAAATGATACAATCAGGGAGGGATTCGATGTTTGTTATTGACAAGACGCTATTAAAACCCAATATACCCAGGACAATCCGTTTTACGCCGATTTTATACGACTGGCTATTAAAAGTAAGCGAAGATGAAGAGCTATCTTTCAATCAGGTAGTATTATTATGCTGCAAAAATGCTATGGAACAGTATAATAAAACAAACTTGTCAGAAGAAAAGGAATAAACCGAATGAACACAGAGAATCTTGTAATCGGAATTTGTGATGATGATCTAAACGACTTAGAACAGATTCGTCAGGCACTTTGTAAGTGTATGAAAATTCTGGAAGAAGAGCATGTGACGGTGAAGGGGTATCAAAGCAGTGAGAAACTGTATGAAGAAAGTAAACAGATAAAATTTCATCTGTTATTTTTGGATTTGGAAATGCCAGGAGAAAATGGTTTTGAACTGGCGGAACGACTGCATGTATTGAATTCAGAAATTGCAATTATTTTTGTTTCCAATCATGAAAATATGGTATTTGATTCGTTTGAGTATATTCCTATGTGGTTTGTGAGAAAAAGTTCATTAGAACGAGATCTGTTAAAAGCAGTAAAAAAGTATGTTCAGACAGTAAGAAAAGTATTAATTCGTTACAGGGCAAAAGAGGGAATGGAACAGCGTTGGGTGCAAATGGGGGATGTTTTATTTATCGAAGGCAGCGGGCATAATTTGATGATGAAGATGATTGGGCAGGAACAATATCAAATATACGGCTCATTAAAAATCATGGAAAAAAAGTTTTCTCCATTAGGATTTGTTCGTATACATAAAAATTATTTGGTCAATGCAAGGTATGTGAAAGAAGTTGGAGCCAGATATGTCCGATTAACCGAAGGAACGGAATTAGATATAGGAAAAAACAGAAGAAAGCAGATTATTCAGTTGTTGGAATCTCATCAATATGGGAGGAGGGTGTATTAAAATAGCAGGTTATATGATTAATGCATTATCAGCGGTAATTGCATTGGAGTACATAAGTCACGGATTTGAAAAGAAATATAAAGATTTTCGAGGTATTGTACTGTTTTTGGGGGGATGTGCCGTATATTTTATGACCGTAACATTATTAAATCATTTTACCCATTTTGAAGGTTTTCTTGGAATAAGCTATGGGATTATTTTGTATCTTTACTGTCTGGTTGCACTGGAAGGAAAAAAAGTAGATTTTTTTCTTCTCAGCTTGATATGGGTATTAATTGCGGTTATCAGTGCGTATGTGATGTTTGCCGTGCTTGGAATGATAACGAATAACGAGTTGGGGGTACTTTTACAGGCTGAAGGGGCATGGCGCAGCTATTCTGCATTAGCAGCCGGTGCCTTAAAATTTTCATTAGGAAGAATTTCACAGGCCATTTACAAACGAAAACAACAGGCAATATTTTTATTAGAAGATTGGATGATGGCAGGCATTTTTTTGGTGATTTTCTTCCTGACTTTAAGTATGTTTCATCTGGAAGAAGGAATGTTATCGCAAAAAGAGCGGTATTATCTTTCACTATGGATTTTAGGCGGGATTTTTAGTTTAGTTATGTTGTTGGGCGGATTTTATCGTCTTCTCGGAAATTACAGGATGGAGAAACTAAAATTAGAATATCAAAAAGAGCGTCGGGAGCTGCAGGAAGAACAAATCCATGATTTATACAGAATCGGAAGAAATGCAAACAGAATGCGTCATGATATGCATATCCAATTAGATGTAGTATATCGGTTGATGAAAAAAGGGGATTATCACGCAGCGGAGAAGAATATGCAGAAATTAGGAGCTGAGTGGTTAAATTATCCTGAAATACCAAAAGATACGGGAAATGAAGGGCTTAATGCAGCGCTGTTAAAAGCCGCACAGGATTGTCAGGAAAAAAACATCAAATTCCATTATGTGGTTTTGGGAAGAACAAAAGAAATGGATAGTCTGGATATGGGAAATTTGATTAATAATTTACTGAGCAATGGTATTGAAGCTTGTTTGGAATGTGAGCAAGAAAAAGAACTGGAAATTGTAATACGACGGGAGAAAGAAAATCTCGAAATTGAGGTTGAAAATACAATTAAAGAATCTGTTCTTGAAAAAAACCCCTGCCTGATAACCCATAAAAAGGAAAAAGAAAACCATGGATTTGGTATGGTAAGCATCAGAGAAATCGTGGAACGCTACCATGGAGAATATATTTGCCATGAAGAAAGCAGCCGATTTGTACAAACATTACTTTTAAAGATAATTTAAGACTATATTTGAAATAAGAGATCATTATATTTTAAGGATATAATGGTCTTTTTTGATAAGAAAATACAACGGAATTTGGTAAAATACAAACAATTTTGTTTAAAAAACGAATCACCGTTTATGCTGAATAAATACCGATTATGTCAAGAAGATTGACCGAAATTAATTTTCGAGTATAATTGTCGAAAAAAGGGGATATTTGTATGATTTATACTATTTCTTCTTATTTGGCCTTATTATTAGTAAGAGAGCAAATTATTTTGGAAGAGGATAGAAGGACATATGAATATGGATTTGAGATTACGATAGCTAATTTTATTAATGCATTGATTATTATTTTTATTGGTCTTTGTTTACATTCGATAAAAGAGGCTATTTTGTTCTATATGGTGTTTGTCAGCCTGCGATATTTTTGTGGAGGATACCATGCAGATAGCTATATAAAATGTTTTCTTTCTTTTGCCTTGACCAGTGCAATATGTTTGGGAATTTCTACCTGGTTTGTATGGATACAAAAAGGATTATGGATAATGTTTTGGGCAGTGACAGCAGGATTAGGAGGGTGCATCTGGAAAAAAGCGCCGATTGAAAACGAAAATCGGCCAATTACATCAGAAGAAAGAAGGATTTTTAGAAAAAGGAGTATTCAAGTCTACTGTTTTTGGACATCCGTAGGAATTATCTTATGGATGGCAGATCAGAGGAAACTGATCGCCACTCTTATAAGTACATTCATAGCAATATCAATTTTAATGTTTTGTAAAGAAGGAGGAAGAACATGAAAAAGGAAATGCTTGAATTACTGGCAAAAGTAGCTGGAAACGCTGCAAAAAGAGCAGATGGAAGAGCATCTGAATTTGGAATGCATCAGCCGAAAAAGCCGGAAAAAAGACAGTAAGAGTTAAGTAAAGCAGCAAGGGGGAAGGAAGATTGAATAAACATATGCTACTGATTATATTATGTTTGTTTTTGAATCTTTTTTCCCCTTTTGTTGTCTGCGCAGAAGAATTTACCAGTGAAAAAAGCGGATTGGACGTTATGTTTGTTATGGACTACAGCGGTTCGATGAAGTCCAATGATTCCATGGATATGGCAAGAGGAATGGTAAAAGCATTTGTCGATACCGTCCATAGTACAGATATACGGGTGGGATTTGTTGCTTATAATGACAGGATTCTTTCCTCTACCTCTCCATTGGCTATTCGTACGTCGGAAGAACGTGCAGTCATTAAAGAATTGATTGATAAAGAAACATACTCAGGAAATACAGATATTGGACTGGGATTATCGTATGGCTGTGAGTTGATAAACAATACGGAAAAAAGAAAACGGGTTATTGTATTGATTTCCGATGGGGAATCTGATTTGCATGGTTCAAATACAGGACGTAAATGGGAAGATTCACAAAGGGATATCGAGGAAACAGCCAAACAATGTGCAGTTGATGGAATACAGATATATACAATCGCATTTGGCGCGTATGATGGAAATAAAAATGCGTTGGAAGTCATTTCTGAAACTACGTCGGCGCAGATGTATACAGCAGAAACCCCAGAAAAGCTGATTGAAATATTATATGGAATATTTAATACCAATATGGACTATTCAATCCGGGAAGTTACAGACAGCGTATACGCACCTGGGAAGCAGAATATTCGTGTTGGATTAGAAGAAAAATATCTGGATGAACTGGATATTCTTTTAATCTCCCCGCAGAATATTGGGGATGTTCATATTCTCTACCATGATAAGGAAATTGAAACTATTAATCATAAAAACTATGTGGTGGGAAAGATTACAGAGATTGATGATGACATAACGGAATTAACGGTTCAACTGGAAACGGAAAAAAATCAGGAATTACAGATATATTTGGTTAGCTATCGTGCATTGTCGCCGGTTTTTTCGGTGAATACTTCAATGAATAAAAATGAAGAACTGCATTGTGAATTATACTTTCGAGATAAAGCAGGAAATATGGTAGAAGATGAGGCGTTTTACCAAAACTTTACCTGCCGTTTTTGGATGAATAATACAGAAGATATAGGAAATACCGAAGAAGAGGAAAATACAAAAAATAAACCATTAGATAATGGCAATATACAAATATTAAATACAAAGATTATTCATGGTCATATTCAGGGAAATGAAACGTTGAAACAATCAGGAACTTGGCTTTTATATGGACATTTGGAAGATCCTATGGGAAGCATAGAATTAGCACCGATTCAAGTTACGGTGAAAAATCGTGTGCCAGAGGGAGAATTGCCCAAAATAGACAAGTGTACGGTTTTATCAAAGGAAACTCAAATTCAACTGAATGATTATTTTTCTGACCCAGATGGGGATAACCTAGTATATACCTTAAAAGATACAGGAACAAAAGCTTTGCAGGCAGAAATAACGGACGAAGTGCTTCGGGTAAAACCGGTGGAGGCAGGAACAGGGATAGTCGAATTGGATATAACCGATGGCGAGGCTGTTTACACCTGTACCTATGAAGCGGAAGTTATTCCGTTATGGAAAGCTTATTGGTGGGTTGCGGTTTTGGCGGTTATTTTGTGTATTGCTATAGTTTGGAAATTAACACATAAACCTAAACCTAAACCGCAGTTAAAGCAGCTTGTCGCAGATACCAGAAAAAATCAATTCTGCGGAAAACTGGATGCCTATTTTACTCTACAACCAGAAACAGAAGAAATTCGTCCATTATCTTTTTCGATGTACCAATTTGCGGATAATAAGCTTTCACTTGATGTTTTGTTTCATGAATATCCAGAAGCAATCGAAGCACTGGAACTGGATGCGATGTATCTGGTTGCTGATGAAGAGAGAAAAATGGTGCTGTATCACACTTCAAAAAGTTCAGTAATGATTGGGAATTCTATCGTATGTAGAGAAATCCAATACAGCGTAAGTTTCGGCGATGTGATCTATATTACATCACCTAACAAGCGGTACGATTTGGAGATTCATTACATTGCGGTGATTCAATAAAGAGAGCATATAAAGAAAACAAGGAGGAATAGAGGTCTATGGAAACAATCACGCAGACAAACCGGACGCTGCTGTTTGCAGAGATTAATCCAGAAAGGAATAACTTGCTTACGCTGATTGGCGATGTGCGGGGAAAAAGCAGTCTGGACGATGATAAAATGAAAGAAATTAATGAAGAACTGGTGGTGTCCAGTTTTGAAGAATTTCTTGAAAAATATGCGCCGGTTGTCTATTCCTGGTGTGATGCGGCAGCAGGAGATATCCAGTACAGTCTTGTCCGGCCGGAAAATATTCCCGATAACTGCATTACCGAAATTCCATTAAATGAGAGTAACGATTTGGTCAATATGCTGATTACCCTGCTGGATGCTAAAGGCGCCCAGGGCGTGGCGAATGTAGATTTTACCTTCAGCAATATTATGGACATGATTTCACCAAAGAAAATCATGGAAGATATCCGTCAGGTACGCCGGGAAATTCAATATACGTATGAGAAATACGCACAGATGGATGATGAAGATCCGAAAAAACTGGATTTAGGCGATAAACTGAACGACCAGTTTGAACAGGCCAGTCAGAATTATAACAACGTCCTTGCAATGCTTCCCCTTGCCATTGAAGATGCGAAAACCCGTCTGCTTTTAGGCGATGGAGAAACCAAGCAAAGGGGCAGGGATTTTAAAGCCGGTCTTTTAAGTATGGGAGAAGACGGGGAATTGAAAATCCTGGAAATGAAACAGGAAGAAAATACTCAGCTTGCCATTGTCGATGATAAGGTAAATACTGGTTTGATCGAAGCGTTTAGGGAAGACTATGATGCCTTAAACGATACACCTTCCGATTATGTACGTGATTTAGTTGTACGGACATTTTGTCCGTTAAGTTCGACGATGGAAAGTGTTGTTGATCGGGAAGCCGAAGTCCGCAACTACAATCAGTATCTGGAATTTTATAAAAAGAGTAAAGACGATTTTGTAAAAGCCGTAAAACCGTTGATTGAAAAATTACTGGGCGTAAAGATATTCTTTGACCAGTATCAGGTAAAAGAAAAAGGGATGCAGCCGCAGCTTTTGATTTCCAATATTTCTCTGGAAATGATGGTAAAGGCAAGCAATCTTCCAAGACTTTTGACCTATTTAAATACAACAAATGATAAAAATGAATTTGAAAACACCATATGGTTTGCTATCGTGCCAGATGTGGAACTGAACCAAAGCGGAGGCGGAAAGCTGCAGAGAATCCGTTTTGCCGGAAATCAGAGGCAGGAAAAGCCAGGAGCAAACTCCATAGAAAACTTATCCATCCTGATGAATGCCATTCAGCCTTACCGGATTACCACATTTTTCAGTTTCCGAACGGGAGAAGAAACGACGTTTAATTATATTGCAACGGAAGGCGTGGGAATATTTAAAGAAAAATGTGCGCCGTTGATGAAAAAAGAATACAGCGAGTTTGTTGTTCCGTGTATTCCAAATGCAACGATTATTCCCAAGGATAAGTCAGGCCTGATTCTGGATAAGCGGATGGTTATGGACGAACATGGAAATGTGGCGCTTTCCAATGAAAAAGAAGATGTCATGAAGATGTGGCTGGAGGGAATTTATGTGGGCGCAGCGTATGAGGCCGCAGGAATCGTGGCAGCATGGCAGTGTCCAGAATACCTGAAAGAACGGTTTAACAATACCAGTTCTGAATATCCTGGTGTGCGGTTTGATGTGGAAGCCGATGATAATGCGCTTTTGGCAGCAACCAGTATGACCAAGGAGATTTCCGGTTTTACCAATGCCATTAAAAATGCAATTAATCATACCGGTTTTGGCTTTGTCTTCAGTTCGGATAACGCACAATACAAAGGAAAAGAAATTAAAAATATTACTGTTTATAAAGCGCGCAACTTGTTGAGCAACGGAACGGAGTTTGAGCCGATTTATAAAACGCTAGTTGTTACGTATATTGAACGCATGCTGCGTTTTTACAGCAGCGACTTTAAGCAGGATAAAATATTAAAATTCTTCAGCAGCAATCCAAGCAGTCAAAAGAGCCGTTGGGATGCTGATCGTCAGCACATTAATTCGATTTTACAGGATGGAGATGAATTGGATTACAGCATTGATGAAAAATATGGGATCTGTAATGTCCAGGTAACGTTTGCCAATACAACGAGAAATCTGAAAGTTCAGCTTACACGAAAAGCTGGAGATAAATAATCATAGTTAACTATCAGAGGAGGAAAAAGGAATGGGATTACGTTTAAAAATCGAAGGCAGTGAATCGATTAATCTGCGGGAAACCAGTATTGTTAATGTACAGTTTGGAGCAGATATACCGCATGATTCAAATGCAAGATCGACGGATCTTGGTTCAACCGTATTGATTACCGGAAAAATACTTGCTGCAGTAGACGGCGAGGCAGCAGATGACACCAGCAAGATTGCCAAGTGGTCTTTGGTTCCGGCAGAAAATTCCGATTGCTATCGGAAAGTGCAGATTGATGTAGTCAATGCGTCGCAGATTGTACGTCAGATTACGATTCCCAACGCGTTTGTCGTAGACTATGAAGAAGACTTTACCGATGAATCCGGAGCAGGAACGTTTAAACTCTTAATTAAGCAGAAAAAAGATAAGATGGTAAATCTGAAATTTGAAGGTGGATTTAGCGGAGAGTAAACCAGGAATACATACCGAAGATTTGATGAAAGAAAAAGAATATATGCAGTGAACTATGCGCAGAATGGAGGAAACTATGGGATTCAAATTAAAAGTAGAGGGACCGTCAACGATTGAACTGGGAACCACGATTATTACCGGTGTAAAATTCCGCACGGATATTCCGCATGACAGCAATGCCCGTTCTACAGATATGGGCAGTACCGTGATGATTACAGGAAAAATCCTGACCGCTGTCGATGGCGATCCGTTTGACAGCACCAGGCAGCTTGGTTTGTGGGCGTTGGTTCCGGCAGAAAAGTCGGATTGCTACCGGAAAGTGAGCGTGGAAGTTATTGCGGCTTCTCAGGTAGTGCGGAAATATACATATCCTAATGCTTTTGTTGTGGATTACAGAGAAGATTATGGTGATGTAGAAGGCGTGGGAACGTTTACGTTAATCATTAAACAGAAGAAAGATAAGATGGCGCAGGTTGCCGTAGAGGGTGGATACAGCGTATCATAAGCTGTTTTTTCAAGCAGCTGAAGCGAAAAAGTAAAGGCTGCTTGTTTCCGAGCAGCCTTTTAACGTAGGAGCAGACATGCAGGCAGAGGAAAAGATGAAGGATTACTATGCCATACTGGGAGTCAACGAAAACGCCAGCGCCCAGGAGATTAAAAAAGCCTACCGGCAGTTAGTCAAAATTTATCATCCAGACGTTGTTAAAGAAGATAAAGAAAAAATCCAGAGGATGTATGCTATTCAGGAAGCGTACCAATATCTGAGTAAAGAGGACAGCCGGAAGAAATATGATGAAGCCCGAAAAAAACAGGCGGAAAAATCTACAGAACGTTCTAAAACAGGGCAGGAAAGACAAAAGGACCAACATCCGTTCGCAACTGCCAGCCCATTTGAACAGTTTTTTGGCTTTCAGGCGGGAAAAGGGATGGAAACCTATCATGGTAAATCATCGGGAGCGAAGCAAACATCAAACCGGGTTCAAACGGACGCGATATTTTCTGCGTTTTTTGGGCTAAATAATGGTTCAAGCGCCGGAAAAAAAGGAGGCGTCAGCTGATGGAAAAAAGCCGAAAAATAAAGATTGCAGCAGATGTGATCATGCTGTTTTGTGGACTGATTTTGCTTATTATTCTGCGGTATGGATTATGGGATAAAGAAAAAAGCATCATGGTTGAAATTGGGTTATTCCTGTGTATGGTTGTTATTCTGGCAGATCTGAGTATTCAGTTTCTGATCAAAGCTAAGATTTCGCTTTCTCGAACGTTAGAAGAAACCGGAAACATAAAAACAGGAATGGGAATCGAGCGATTAATTCTTTTAGACGAACAAAATAAACCGGTAAAATCATGGGATATGACAGGAAGAACGGCAATGCTTATTGGTCGGAGCGGGGGCGAGGAAGATGTGGATGTGGATTTAGAAGATTGTACTTACAGCAGCTTTATAGATTTTCTGCATGCAGTTTTAAACTTTGCACAGGATGAGTGGTATGTGGAAGATTTAGGCTCTCAAAACGGAATAAAAATCCGAAAAGTAGTCGATGGGGAGTGTTATAAAGTCATGGGACGTCCATGCAGGGTTGAAGCGGGAGATATCTTATACATTGCAAACACCAGGCTTCTTTTATCTTAAATGAACGGTGTGATTTCGTTGCTGTTCATGCAGAACTGTAGACTTACTGCGAATGATATAAATCGTAACATGAAGGTCTGTACATTTGCTGTGAATGATATAAACCGTAAGATAAAGGTCTACGCATCTGCTGCGAATGGATGTAAACAGTAACATGATTTTAGGAAACGAACAGAGTATACGGAAACAGGAGAATGGAATCAATGAGTTTAGTGAGATGCCCAAATGGACACGTCTACAACGCAAAACGCTACGGAAAAATATGCCCTTACTGCAGCATGAAAAGCCAGGAGGAAACCGCGGTAACAAAGCCGGTTGGTTTTGAACCGCCGGTAGAAATATTGCAGGAAGAGGTTTTACCGGTATGCGGATGGCTGGTCTGTATCGAAGGGGCCAGGGTAGGAATGGATTACAAAATTTTTAAGGGAAAAAATTTTGTCGGTCGGGGAGATGATATGGACATCCAGATTCTTGGGGATAACGAAATTAACCGAAAAAACCATACCATCATTGTTTACGACGACAAGAAACTGAATACGATGATTTTACCCGGTGACTCTTCGGGCCTGGCCTATTTAAATGATGAACCTGTATACGTTCCTACGGAGTTAAAACCGTATGACATTATCAGCATGGGAAACAGCCGATTCCTTTTTGTACCTTTATGCGGAAATAATTTTTCCTGGAGTGATGTGAAATAAACAAAGTGAAATAAAAAAGGAATGGAAATCAGCAAAGATTAAAGAAGCAAAGACAAAGAAGGGCGGGACACAAAAGATGGAAGGGATAGGGCTCATTAGCCTGCTGGCGGCGGCTAGTTTTGCGGGGGCAGGAGTTGTTCGTCTGTATCCTGCGCTGATAGAACATCTTTGCCAGGGAACGGCAGAACCAGATGCAGGGATTTGTCAGACAACAGGAAACAAAGAGGTTCAGGCAGATCTGGCACGGGTAGTATCAACGAACGCTGGAAGGCTCGCTGTTCTTGCCGATGGAATCGGAAAGAAAAATACAGGACAGGTATGCGCCCAGATTGCCATGGATACGATTTTAGATCAATATGAGCCATACCAGGTATTAAATAATCCGAATTATCTATTTAAGACAGCTTTTTATGAAGCAAACCGGCGGATTCAAGCAACTCTGGGAGAACGTTGGGGCGGCGTAAGTCTGGGCGTTGCATTTATGAACCAGACGCACCTGTACTATGCATTGGCAGGCAACATTCGAATAGCCCTTTTTCGCCACGGTGAACTGATTCCGTTAAGTAAAGGTCAGACCCTAGATGTATTAGCCGAAGAAGCGTGGAAAGAGGGAAAGATTTCCCGGCAGGAAGCTGTGTGGAGCATGGAAGAACATCGGATGTGGAATTATCTTGGGATGAATGGATTTCATGAAATTGAACTGTGCAGCCGCCCGATTCAGTTAAAACCAAAGGATACCGTCTTTATGGCAACCAGCGGTATTTTTGAGGAACTTTCCTGGAGCGAGATGGAAGATATTCTGGCAGGACCGGGAAGTTTGCAGGAGCGGGCAGATGCTATGATTTGTGCTGCGGAAAGAAAAGAAAGCGTACAAAAAGAAAACGGAAGTGTGATTATATTTTAGAAATGTGCGGTCAATTGGTTTCGTTTCATCGGAAATACCAAAATTCCTTTGACAGAAGACCGCACGGAGGAGAACATGAGAAGAATCAATTCGGAGTTTAAGACCGTCAATATGTCAGAAGAGGGGCAAAAACTATCTAACCGGGATTATTTCGGCTATGTGGAAATGGATGACTTTGCCTGTTACGTTCTGGCGGACAGTCTGGATGAGGAACCGTCGGTAAACAGTGCAAAACTGGTCGTTGAAAGCATTATTCGTGATTTTACCGAAGCTCCATCGATGAGAAAAGGGCGATGGAAAAGGTGGATGCATCGGGCGCATACCGAATTGATCAGACAAAGGGGCGGGATGCATTTAAAAGCTTCCGCAGTCATTGCTGTTACTGATTACCGGAAAATCCGTTACATTTATGTCGGAAATAGCCGTTATTATCTTATCCGCAATGCCAGGATACTGGAACGAACACTTGATCAGTCGCTGACACAAAACCTTGCCGAAGCAGGAAAAATCCCTTTGGATCAGGCCGCGCTCCATGAAGAACGCAATAACCTGTATTCTTTTCTTGGAGAACGGGGGACGCCCAAAATCCAACTTTCCCGAAAGAGAAAACTGGAAAGCGGGGACGTATTTTTACTGTTAAGCCGGGGCGTATGGGAACAGTGCCCGGATGATGATTTGCTGGAGATGATTAATACAGCAAAAGAACCCGAAGAGGTTTTACATCAGACGGAAGATTTAATCCTCGGACGACAGGAAACGGAAGAAATTGATAATTATACCATGGCAGTGACCTTTGTCCAGAAAGTTTATCAATCCCCAAAAAAGCCGTGGACAGTGAAAAAGATACTGATGATTCTGCTCCCGGTTCTGTTCATTGTGGGAGGAATTAGTTTAGGGCTGTACCTGCGCCACCGAAAGATTCAGGAAAAAGAAGAGAAGCTGGCAGAATGTATGGAAAGCGGAGAAGATTACCTGCGGTATGACAATTACCAGAGGGCAGCAGAAGAGTTCGGAGAGGCAAAAACACTGGCAGGCAGCTTACGGAAAAATAAGGAATCTGACCGGGCCGACCAGTATAAAGAGCTGGCAGAACAGATTATGTTATCGGATGAAGCATTAGCGGCAAAAGAGTACGAAAAGGCGCAGGAACTGTATCTTAAAGCAAGAGAAATGGCAGAAGATGCGGGAAACGTAGGAAAAGCTTATATCGAAAATCAGCTTGATCGGACAAAAAAATATATCGAAGTTTATGATTTAATTGCTATGGGAGAGAAAAAGGAAGCGTATGGGAATCTTAACGGTGCGATAGAAGCCTATAAAGAGGCAAAAACCAAAGCAGCCGATTTATATTACAGCGAAGGAAAAGCCGAAGCGTTAGAAAAGCAGGCGGCCGCCGAAGAAGTGTTGGAAAAAGCACAGCTTGCCGCCGAATCGCGTCAAAAAGAACAGGAAGAATCCGCTGCGGCAGAAGCCGCCAAACAGCAAAAAGAAGAAGAATCCGCAAAGGAGCTGGAAAATCAGCAAAAAGCTAATGACCAGCAAAACGCAATTGAACTGGAAAACCAGGGAAATGAGCTATTGGCACAGGGGCAATATGATCATGCTATAACCTTTTATCAGGCAGCGCAGACGATCTATATCCGGCTTGAGATGGTTTCCATGGCGGTCAACCTGAACCAGAAAATCGATGCAGCCAGGGCAGGGAGCGCAGCCAGGGCGTCGGAGGAAGCGGCAAAAAAAGCAGAGGAAGAGGCAGCGAAAAGAGCAAAGGCAGAGGCAGAAGACGCAACAACAGAAGAACAAAAAGCTCCTGTACAGCCATCAGCAAAGATTGAAGCATCCGGTTCAGGTGTGAATGAAGCATCAGCAAAGACGCCGTAATCAACATAATATGAAACGGATAAAACGTAAAGAGAAAAGTGAGGAATGAACCAATGAGTCGATACACCTATACCTTGCGGACTGACCGCATAGAAGAACCAGTACATACCTATAAGAGGAATGATCTGGAAAAAATGACTATGTTTCATTTGCGGGAAATTTGCAGAAAGGAAAAATTGGTGGTATCTTCCTCACAACAAGACGATAAAGAAAGCCTGGTTCGCCTGATTATGCGTTTCCGGGGACAGAAGGAATACCGGAATATTCAGACAGGATGTGAAGGCGGATTAGAACGTCTTCAGGAATTTTTTCGCGATCATGAAATTCAGCTTACGAACCGGATTGCGATAAGATTGCCGGGAACCATTACCCTGTATCATGAAACCGGAATGAATGAAATGGACAATTATCAGGTACAGTCCGAGGAAAAATTATACGAGGGAAACCTGTTATTAATTGATGAAATTTACCAGGTCTATACCTGTTTTTATCTTCAGATGCTTGAAGGAAAGATGTATCTCTTCAAAGGAAAAGATGTACCCGTAAAACCTTTAGAAAAGCATCAATATTTTATCTTATACTTACCCAACGAACGGGATTCAGAATTTATCTATGATTGTTATTACGGGAAAAGAACCTTTGTTCCGGGATATATGGAAGGCGTTCGGATACCGCTTTTAGATATCCAGGAAAAAGAAATTGTAAAAGCAGAACTTCCCTTAATCATTGATTTAGGAAGTTCCAATACAACAATGGGGATTTGCCTGCCGGATGGAAGCACACGAACGGCAAAGGTAAAGGGAATGGAGATCATTCCCAGCAGAATCGCCGTTCAAAAAAAAGAAGGAGAAGAAACAACATTTTTATTTGGATATGAAGCAAAAGAATTAAACGAACAGAATTACCGGGACGAAGATGTAACGGTATTTTACGATATTAAACGCTGGATTAGTGATCCTGAACGGACAGAGAGCGTTATTTTACAGGATGGCTATAAATATCAGTTTTCCAGAAAAGAAATGATGCGGGCGTATCTGGAATACCTTTTCGATTTGGCAAAACAGCAGTTTAAATGTAGTTTTTCCAGTATTCAGCTTTTGGCGCCCATCCGCCATAAAGAAAAATTTCAACAATTTTTCAAAAACCTGCTACCGGAATATCCGATAAGCTGTGAACTGGACGAAGGCATGGCCGTTTTATTTCACAGTATCCACCAGATGATTACCCAAAAAAGATATGAGGGAAAGCGTTGGTATCATGCATTGATTATTGATTGCGGAGGCGGAACTACCGACTTAACTTCCGGAAAGTTCTGTATTGACAATAATCGGGTATCTTACATTATTCATCTGCAGACGCGCTATGAAAACGGAGATACCAACTTTGGGGGAAATAATCTGACATATCGGATTTTGCAGTTGATAAAGATTCGGATTGCGCAGAAGCTGGGTTGGATGGGGAATGAAGACTTTGAAAAAACGGGCGAAGAAAGCGGAAAGGCTGCTGAAGAAAACGGAAAAAATGTAAATGCAAAATTAGAACATTTATATCAGCAGGCCGAGGCATGGATTCCTACGCAGTTTAAAGCCTACGAGGAAAAAAGCAGGGAACAGTATTTCCTGGTAAAAAATAATTATTACTATCTGTTTGAGTTGGCAGAACAGGTAAAAAAGTCATTCTTCCAGCCAAAGTTTCGTTATGAATTAACCATCTCAACAAAGCGTGGAGAAGAAAAGAACGGGATTTATCTGGATAAGTGGAGGCTTTCTATTTGTCAAAATGGTCAGCTTGTTCCTGTGGCAGAGCCGATGGAGATTTGCCTGTACTTAAATGAGATTGAGGAGATTTTACGACCGGATATCTATGCACTGATGGAACGATTTTTAAATCAGAAGTTTGAACAGGGACAGCTGCAGGAGTACGAAATGATTAAACTGACCGGGCAATCCTGCAAATCACGGCTGTTTACCGAAGCGCTGAAACAGTATGTGCCGGGAAAGCTGATACAAAATACCCGGCAGGAGCAGGATGGGACAGAATTAAAGATGTGCTGTATCCAGGGGGCTATGGCGTACTTTTTAAATTGTAAACTGGGCTATATGAACGTCGAGCAGGATTATCAAGTGGGGAGTCTGCCCTATGAAATTATGGCTTACACCCATGAGAATAAAGAAAAAATTCTGGTGAAAAGTCTGGATTCAGAAAATCATATCGGCTATATTTCACGATTCCGTATAGGAAATCAGCTGGATCTGTACTTAAATGATGAGCAGGGAAACCGGCTGAAAACGTATTACTTTGCCTATGATACCGCAAAATTTGAACGGACGACACAGGAAGAAATCGACAAAGCCTATGAAGGGACAGTTATTCAGGAGGAAACCGATATTATCCTCGAAGGAGAAACAAAATTCTTTGTCTGGGTATCGAGAAAACGATGGGGATTTGTGATCTTGCCGGTTTTGCGGGACGGAGAACTTTTGTATAAAGGAGAAGAAATATTTTTTGATTTCGAAGATGATACATGGGAGTTGAATTTTTTTGATGGGAGGAAGTAACAAAAATTATAGATTATGTGATTTAAAGATGCCAGGGTCAGAAGGTCTCTGACACATAAAATGTATCAATTGTTTTTGAATTGTATATTATTTTACTAGGTTTTCAGAATCATTTTAAAGCAAATTTCCAATCAATTCAGACATAATTAAAAC
>VSOC01000249.1 GCA_009774615.1 Lachnospiraceae bacterium | reverse complement strand
TCTACACCGTACATCCGAACCCCTTCCATTCCTTCAGGAAGCAGGCCCATGAAGTTTCCGATTCCACAAGAAGGCTCCAGGCCGTTGCCGGAACGCAAACCCATCTTTCCAAGGATTTCATACATAGCCTTAATTATGATCGGCGGTGTATAAAACGAATTTAACGTCGATTCTCTGGCTGCTTTGTATTCTTCTGGAGTAAGGGCTTCTTTTAGTTCATGATATTCTGCCGACCAGCTTTCATTTTTCTCATCAAAAGCGTAAGGGATTCCGCCCCATCCGACATAGTGGGATAAGATTTCCTGCTCTTCTGACCTGACAAATCGGTTTTCAGATTCCAGTTTTTTCAGGAGATAAATAGCTTCCAGATTAGCATGAAACTTCTGCTTGGGACCTCCTGCCCCCAGGTCATTATCGGTAATGCGAAAGTTGATTTTCTCTGTATCTGTTTTTAAATCCAATGAAACTGCATTTTCGGAATTATTTTTGGTAAAAGATTTTCCATCTTGATTATTTTCTGTCGAAGTAAAATCATCTTGATTTTGAATTTCACCATGACTTTCCATTTGGTTTTCTTGATTTACCCCGAATTTTTTATCTTCCGTTTCCCTTTTATTTTTCCTTTCTTTTTGCCCTATTGATTGAATTTCCTGAGTATTCGCAGCGATAGCAGAAGTGTTGTCATCCATAAAATCAAACAAGGAAAGCTGATGGTTTTCCTGTTGAACAAGGATTTTTTCTTCTGCTTCTTTGATTTCTCGCTCTATCGTTTCTGCTGACACTTCCTGTTGCGTTACTTTCTGTTGAAGATAACTCTTTCTTTCAGGAAAAATGGTATATTCTCCTTCAAGATATTGCTGGAAATTGCTTAGAAACTTGGTCATTTCTCCATAAAAGGCAAATGACAAAGGAAGTTGTTCCAGGGCTTTCTGCATTCCAAATGCCAGACTGGACGAAATTTCTTTGTCTTTAAGAAGTTCTGCAATCTCTTTTCCATTGCCTGCCTGAACAGAATAATCAAGGTAGGCAAAAGATTCTTTTATTTCCTGTGGTATTCGATGATAGAAATAGAGAAAACGACTTGCCATATACTCCCTCTCATACTCTGGCATCTGTTCTATTGCTTTTTCTGACAGGTAACGGCCTACATCGATCAGATAATCAATCCGTTTGGCTACTGCTGACCATTGAATTAAGATTTCTGCTTTCGGATCTGTATTCCATCGAAACAAACGCAAGCCTTTACCATCATAGTGCACATGGAGATTCGCTATCCCCAAAACAGCCTGACTGCTTCCTCCTGTCCCATAGCTTTTCCTAAGAAACTCTGCCTTTTCTTTTTCACGGTGCTCCTGAAGAAAATAGGCATAAATTTGCAGATTTTGATTTTTAATGGGTGAACCATAAATCAGGAAAGCATCTATCTCTTCCTGCGTGATTTTTCTTTCAATGTTATCTTGTTCCCTTACTTCTTTTAAATCTGGCAACATTAAAACGGAGTCTTGTCTTTCCTCTGCTTTATGTAAATCATTTCTCGATGTTTTTTCCTGTTTATCTGCTTCTTCCTGTTTATCGGGTTTCTCCTGACTATCCGCATCTTCCCCTAACCGTACACCAGCTCGCGCAGAACGATTTCCTCCGCCATTGCGATTATCGCGTTCATATAGGCTGTCCATGCGGTTGGATCGGCTTTCTTGTCCGGGGCCGGATGTTTTTCCAGTATTCCTTCCACCATCACTTCCATTCTTTCCCTGGCGGCGTTTTCGACTTCCTCCAGGTGTTGGTTCAGCTTCCCGGAAAGGAGGAGGCTTTGATACCATCCCCTCCGATGCTCTTTTAGAAATGTTTCCCTCAGCATCCCGTATTTCCCGATTTCCATGTTCTCCTCGGTGATTGTCAGATCCGGAAACAGATAATCTCCTTCCTGATGATAAGTCAGCTTCATTTTCTTTTTCTCCTTCCTGTATCGCTGTTGGTTCTTCTTTTTTGGCTCCTTTTTTTTCTTCCTTTTCGTCTTCCTTCTTCTCCTTCGTTTCTTTCCGGTAAATCTTTTGCATTTCCCTGCGAATCCAGACAAGTACCGATTCTGCAAACTTATTCGTGGCATCTCCCAGGAAAGATAAACAGGACAGGGAACGAAACGCTTCAATTCCACGAAAGGCCCCTTCCCTTATGTATTCTCCTGGTTCCAACCCACAACGGCGAGCCAGAACATAAAAAATACTCTCGGTCAATAGCGTTTTAAATTCTTCCCGTATGGCCTCCTTTCCCATCGTCTGGAAACGCTCCCCATCTTCATACTCCAAACCCGTCATTGCCTGATCCAGTTCTTCTTCAGTCACTTCCTGGGCAATCGCATGCAGGGCTGCCGGAAGGCTTTCTGTTCCTTCGCCTTCCAGCCAATAGCTTTCAACCAGAAACTTCCGAATAGCTTCTCTCTGCCCCTCTTTAATCTGCCACAAAAATGGTGTTCTTCCTCCTTCCACCATTCGGGTATCAGAAATATCAAATACATATCTTAACCGCTTTCTCCTGCCGCCGTCGTCAATCAGAGCAATTCCCTTTGCCCCTCGCTTCACCCACCGACGCATCTTTCCATTCCACACTTCCATCGACGCACAAGCTGTTGCACCCGGGCGCTGTGCATGAATTAACAGACTGTCTGCAAACGGATAGCGGTATAACTTTGCCGCCGTATCCAGATATTCCATCCACGCCTTTGGGGAACGACTTATCTTGCCCGCTGTTTCTTCTGCCAGTTCCCGTATATCATTTAATTTTGTCACATTCTCCCTCCCCTTTTTGCTTTACCATTTTTTCTCTTTATGCTTACCAACAATACATTCTTTGTCATCGTGCTTATGTAAATCCTGATAACAATGCTTTTCCAGACAACTTCGTTTTTCTGCCCCACCAATAGCTTTTTCAACGGTTTTTAGCCTGCCAACATTTAACCATCATACATCCCCTTCACGATATCGTGATGCACCCGGTTTGTGTAATACTGGCGGATGGTTACTGGCGCATTGTACAATGCTGACAAGGTATAGGCACGTATATTTCCCACCAGCGATGTATTCTGTTCAAGGCATTCCATCACATATTCGATATGCCCGTCATCCAGTTTTAACAGCCTGCTTTTTACAACTTCCATATCCATTTCTTCCTGGTTAATCCGTATTGTTTCCCGTGTACTGCAGCATACTTCCGTCATCAATTCGACAAAACCGTCAATGCTCTCTCTTTGGTGCGGATGATTGAGAATAAGGGTATCATACGAAATATTTTTCCGGATCACCCTGCGGTATGCATCCATCTTATCCATCCCATCACTCTTATCCACCGTTTGTTTCTTATCGCTAACTGCATCCGCTGTTCCTGATTTGCGTTCCTTATCCTTTTCCTGATGGATAGATAGATTGATCTTATTAGAGTCAGTATTATTTATTTCAGTATTATTTGTTTGTGATTCCGGCAATTCCTGATTTGTGGTTTTCGCAATTTCTGAATCTTGAGATTCCACTTCCCTGTCCTGTGGTTTTGGATGTTCTGCATGAGTAAACTTCTTGACATAAATGATATTTGGCTTTCCCAGTCCCCGGCGTTTTCGTTCAATCAGTCCAACACCTTTTACATTGTCCAGTTCTGATAAAAGACGGCTGGTTTTCTGCTCTGCACACCCAAGTGTCGCCATCATATCCGCCACGGTAAAAACAATATAGACACGCCCGTCCTTATCCAGCCAGTTATTCCTGACGGACAAGGACATCCGGTCAAGAAGCAGACCATATAAAACCTTAGCTTCTACGGATAGCCGTGCAAATCTTGTATCAGTAAACAGTGCTTTGGGAATACGATAAAAGCTGTACTGTTCGGCTTCCTTTCCATAGTAATATTCAAAACTTAATAACATACAAACCTCCTCTTCCTCATAAAATAACGTATCCTTTTCCAACCTCTCTCAATGCAACTCCTTTGACCTGCAGATATAA
>VSOC01000248.1 GCA_009774615.1 Lachnospiraceae bacterium | reverse complement strand
TTTGACTCCACAAGCCCGATGTCACTGGTGCTTGTAGGGCAGACGGAACTGTGGGAGCAGAAACTGAAGCTGCAGGCATATGAAGCCATAAGGCAGCGTATCGACATGAACATCGTACTGGAAAGGCTGGACCGGGCGGAGACAGGGAAATATATAGCAGCCCATATGGAATATGCGGGAGCAGGGAAAGAGATTTTTACCAGCGGTGCAGAAGACGAAGTATATAAAATATCTGCGGGAATACCGCGGATGATAAACCGTATATGTGAAAAAGCGCTGATGTACGCCTGCCAGCAGCAGAAGCGTCTTTTGGACGAACACATGGTGCGCTTTGTGGCGGACCATGAAATGCTGGGAGGTGGGGGATGATAGTTTGGCCGGAGGGGCGCATGGAGTTTGTGTGCACCGGGCCAGCACAGGAGGGAGGCTGTGAACAGAGATGGCTGGGGGAAGTCATGGTGAAGAGCCACAGCATGGGGATGGCAGAACTTATTATTTATGGAAGGGACAGCTGCATAAACGCAGTGATCGGTAAATACATGAGTGGCCAGTATATCTGCATACCGGACATTGATACGGGATGCCCCTTAAGCAGGCTGTCGGATATATTTTGGAACAGGGAGAGACTGTCAGCGCATATGAATGAGACAGATGCGGCAACAGTTGCGCACGCCCTGCGTGTATTATCGGGGTATACAGGAAGGGACTGGCTGTAAAGAGTTACAGGCCAACTATACGCAAAAAAGCTGTTAGGCGAAGTGTGTGGGGAATGGGGACAATTTCAAAAAGGGGAAGGGAAAAGCAGGCCGTCCGGGATACACCGGGCGGCCTGCCTGCGAATTGTGTATGGCCTGGGCGCAATTTCCGACAAGGATACAAAATGCAGCATCCAGAGATGTCAGATAATTACTGGGCGCAGAATGGAGAAAGCTGTCCAGAAAGCTGCCATAAACTGGGAGGTGAATAATTGTGTATACAATTGGACCAGTGACAGGAAAACGGGTAGGTTTGCGACAGCGAACGAGGTCAAATCTGTGACATCTCATGAAGTTATTAACAACACTTTTGGCATCAGCTTTTTCTGGAAATATGTATGGGTCGATAGGCATATCGAATATTGTTGCGATATATGCCAAAAGTCCGAGGCTTGGATGTTTCCCTTCCAGTTCGATTGCTTGCAGATGCCGTGGCGAAATATCAAGTGTTTCTGCCAATTTCTCCCGTGTTATCTTTTGGGCTTCACGAAAAGTTTTGATGTCAAGCCCTATTGGAGTAAAGTCAAATCCGTATCTGTTTTTCTTGTTTTTTTCCATTTCCATATATCCACCGCCTGTTCTAAAGTTTAATATGTTCCATTTTACAGAGATAGAAGTTCTCATTAAACGAGATAGAATCTCTATGTATAGGAACTACAAATGCTATATTGGAGAACAAGCAGCATTGGATTATTGAGTTTAAACATAAAAAGTGCTATAATATAAAAAGTCCTATTTCATATCGAAAAATGATGAAAGGGAATACGAGAAGAAAAAGTTTATTTGATACTTTGATGTGAAGCTATCGTTTGGAGGATATTATGTGTAGGAATAAAAAAAGAAAAAATAAAGGTTTACTCCATGCAAAGCCAGTGTAATAAGCGACATTTGCATGGAGAAATATAAGTCGCTGATATAAAATATCTGGCTTTGCTGCTTGACATTAGAACCTAAAAATACACATTTCATGTGGTCTTTAGGAGAATCAAGGAGGAAGCCTGCGTATGAAATATGTGAATGCAAATGACATTCTCCCCGACATGCTGATTGAGGAATTACAAAAATATGTCCAAGCAGGATATATTTATATTCCAGTTAAGAACGAACAGCATAAATCTTGGGGTGAATTGTCTGGTTATCGGAAAGAACTTGAAAGGCGCAATAACGCTATCATTGAAGAATACCGCAGAGGTGTTTCTATTGAGAAACTTGCGGACAAATATTATCTTTCGATATATGCTATAAGAAAAATAATATATCAGAAATAATTGGAGAGGGCTGCCGTATCAATGGCGGCTCTCTTTTATACTGATTATTTCTGCATCATTCTATGTATTGAGGATGTAACAACGAAAGGATAAAATTACGGTGTATTATGTGTTGACAGGAGGATAACAAGATGGCAGATTTGCAAAAAATATTTCCGAGGACAGGGGATACACAGACTATCTATTTAAAAAACGTGGTTACTAATCCAAATATTGAGATTGGCGATTATACGATGTATAACGATTTTGTAAGTGACCCTGCGGAATTTGAGAGGAATAATGTACTGTACCATTATCCAATCAATCACGATAAGCTCAAGATAGGAAAATTCTGTTCTATTGCTTGCGGGGCAAAATTTCTTTTCAACAGCGCAAACCATACGATGGCGTCCTTATCCACCTATCCGTTTCCGTTGTTTTTTGAAGAATGGGGGCTTGAGAAAAAGAGTGTCACAGAAGCATGGGATAATAAAGGGGATATAAACATCGGGAATGATGTATGGATTGGGTATGAAGCGGTTATTTTAGCAGGCGTGACGGTTGGAGATGGAGCAGTTATTGGAACTCGTGCGGTTGTCACGAAAGATGTGCCGCCTTATACTATTGTGGGTGGCGTCCCTGCAAAACCAATAAAAAGACGTTTTTCAGATGAAAAAATAGAACAGTTGCTTAAAATGAGATGGTGGGACTGGTCGGAAGAAAAGATTGCTTTGAATATTAGAGCGATACAAGCAGGCTGCTTGGAACAACTGGAATAGGCGTAATAGAATGGATGATAGCTAAAAAGGAAATATCTCTTGACTTTTACTATCATCAATAGTAATATTGATGATAGTAAAAACGGAGGTGAGAATATGTCATCCATAGATTTGGTAATTCTCGGAATTGTTATGGAGAAACCGCAGAGTGCATACGACATCCAGAAAGATGTTGAATACCATCATCTTTCAAGATGGACAAAGATTAGCGTCCCGTCCATTTATCGGAAAGTGCTTCAAATGAATGAGCAGGGCTATTTAGAGAGCAGTATTATGAAAGGGGATAAATTCGCTGATAAAGCGGTTTATTCCATCACGGATAAGGGACGGGCGTATTTTGGGCAGCTTATGGAAACTTACGCAAGCCAGAAAGTCCCATTGCTGTTTGACTTCAATGTTGTCATTACAAACTTAAACAAAATGGACAGGGAAAAAGCACTGGATTTGATAAAGAAGCTGCGGGACAATTTTACGGCTTCAGCAAAGTCCATTGATGAATATGACGCCAGCTATCCAGATATTCCGTTAGGAGGGAAAGCGATTTTTGAACAGCAGCGTTTGTTATACCAATCCCTGTTAGAATGGCTTGATAAATTTGAAAGCCAGTTTAAAGGGAGTTGATGGTATGGCAATGAAAAGCAGCTTGACAATTCTGTTTGAAAATCCCTTTTGGATTGGATTGTTTGAGCGTATAGACGGTGACAAATATGAGGTTTGTAAGATTACGTTCGGCGCAGAGCCGAAAGATTATGAAGTGTATGATTTTCTGCTCAAAAACTGGCATAAGCTAAAATTCAGCCCGCCAGTTAAAACAGAAAAAATCGAAAAACGAAAAATTAATCCCAAGCGTATGCAGAGGGAAATCAACAGCCAGTTGGAAAACAAGGGCATTGGAACGAAAGCCCAACAAGCCTTAAAGCTCCAACATGAGCAGGGGAAACTGGAACGGAAAGTGAAGTCCAGAGAACAGAAAGAAGCAGAGAAAGAGCGGCAATTCGCTCTGCGGCAGGAAAAGAAAAAAGCAAAGCACAGAGGGAGGTAATGTTCTGATGATAGCAAGAGAATGGGTGCGCTGCCCGATTTGTTCTAATAAGACCCGTGACAGGATTAGGGAAGATACGGTATTGATAAATTATCCGTTGTACTGCCCGAAATGTAAGCAGGAAACATTGATTGAAGCGAAAAATTTAAAAATAACAGTCATCAGAGAGCCAGACGCAAAGACGCAGA
>VSOC01000247.1 GCA_009774615.1 Lachnospiraceae bacterium | reverse complement strand
ATTAAATATACTGTCAATATTTCTGTTCTTATAATCATCATACATCTGCTGCGGCGTATCAAAATATGTATTATCTATATTACTTAATTTGAACTTTGCCATATTACCTATTCCTCCTACTATTACTTAAATTATTCAGATAATCCAACAACCCAAAATAGATCTCATCCATTTTGGGTTGCTATGCAATCAAGTTATTCACTTTAATTTTCTAACTATCTATTTTTTATCATAATACCCCGTTATTATTAACGAGTCAATTATTACGGCACAAACGGTAATAATTCGACATAAAAAGACAATCATATTCTCCCATCTCTATCCATACTGTCTTTTTATCTTAAATTCTCTTGTATCTTAAGGCAAATATTTTGTATAAACCACCGTTCACCCGCCACCACTTCTTCCTTACAAAAATATTCTCCCTGATAGATTTCTATAATTTTTTTAATACTTTCCATTCCAAAACCATGTTTAGCGATATCTTTTTTATGACTCTTCATCTCTGGATTTATTTGAAATACAGATTCTTTTATCGTATTCTCGACTTCGATTTCTACGATACCGCTTTCCTTTTTAACGATAATTTCTACTGCACCATCCCCATCCAGCTCTTCACATGCTTCAATTCCATTAAGCAAAAGATTGTCTACTAAATTTCCCATATCCATACTTTCAATTTCTTTTGGACATCCGATAACTACATAATGAAATTTTATCTTTTTCTCTTTACATTTTTGAATCGCTTTCATCAATGCCGCATTTAACCCTTCATTTCCAGTATCTCTTGGCAGTTCTGGATAATTATCCCATTCGGCCCCCAATTTCTTAACACACGTTTTTGCGTCCTCATAGTCTTCTTTATTTAACAAACCGTAAATCGTATCTAATTTTACCTTCATATCGTGCCGCATTCGATTTGCTTCCCGTCCAATCTGATATAAATCATGAATCTGTTCTTTTTGTAATTTTTGCCGTTCCTCCTGATATTCCAGTTCCATCCTTTCTCGTCTGTATTTATCAAGCATCCGATAAAACATACTTAAAATCATCACCAGCGCAAACATGCCACCCAACAATCCAAGTGATAGATAATATCGAATTTTCTGAGATACTCTTCCGGCTTCTAAATAAAACATTCCCAGCACAAGAATAAACATCAACAAAAAAGTGCCAGCCATCATCCAATCCTCCATTCTGACTGCCACTCTACGTTTTTTCTTATATATTGCAAATACACCCCGGCCTAATGCAAACTTCAATGCGCCTGCTGCCAGTGCGGAATAGGTTCTTAAATCGCCGCTTTTCATTAACAATTCGCCAATTCCTTCTCCTGTCATAATACCAAGCAGACCAAACATAACATAAGCACTAATAAGCGCAATAAGTACCCACACTACACTAAAAATCAAAAATTCTATTTTGTTTCCTTCTAAAGCAACTATGCCGTAAATAAATAAAATCAATCCATATCCTAATCCTGAAAAACCTTCAAAAGAACTAAGTTGGTTTAATAATGTTACTAACAAAAAATACACAAAAACACCTGACCAGAACAAAAAATCATGATAAACTCCATCATGCTTTTTTTCAAATCCATGATTAATATATTCTATTGCAATGATAGACGATAAAAGATTAATAATATATCCTGAAATTTCAACTCAACCTCCCTTTTTCTGCCGATTTACCAGTTCGACAATTTCTCGCCTGCGATTCTTACTCATATCCAATTCAGTACCATCTAACAGTCGTATTGTTCTGATTCCAACTTCCTTTATGTACTTACAATTAACCAAATAGCTTTTATGCGTCCGAATAAAACCATACTTAATCCATTCTTGCTGAAGTGATTGCAACGATTTATAAACCATAAATGATGTCTGATCTGACATTCTTATCATAAGCGTATGCTTATTGGATTCCACATACATCACTTTATCAAGGCGCACATATCTTGAACCAAAACCACCTTCTATCTTATAATGGATCTGTGCCGCTGCCGTCATATCAAAATATTTTTGCATGGCTTTTCGCATATCTTTTTCTATGCATCGTTTCCTAACAAACCAGAATGGAGTATATTCATAAGCTTCAAATACCATGTTTTCATGATTAGATACAAATGCCAGCTTAATTTCAGAATTTTCCATATACAATCGTTGCGCTAAATCAAAACCATCCACTTCCGGCATTTCCCAATCAATAAATACAAGGTCAAATGTTCTGTTTTTGCTATCTTCGCACATAGATTTTCCACTTGAATATACATGTAAAAAGAAATTATTTTCGCCAAACTCCAGCATACACTGATGAAAAACAGATTGAATCTTTTTCAAATCCTCTATGGAATCATCGCAAATACCAATCTCCAATTTTTCTGTACTCATTGTGGCGCTTCCTCGGTTTCTGATATCGCTGCCTCTATATATTCTTCTTTGGCATATTTGCAACATAATAAAACGAGTTGATTAAGCGAAACTTGTTCTTTCACGGCTGTTTCAGAAAGCCATTTATGCAATACAGGTGTAAATCGAATGGTTACGGGTATACTTGGATTTTTTAGCGTATCATCTATGGTAAACATATAAAAATCCTCCTTAAATGTCCTATTATAAATATAACCATAAACAGTTCGTTTTGTATATAACCATAAAAAGTTTGTTTTTAGTTATATATCTATAACTATAATTCTGTTTTTGCAATTATCTATATCTGCTTTTAGGTAGCCAAATCAAATGTGTTATAATTATTTGAATAAAATCTCATAGAAAAATCAAGAAAATCCATGTACGATATATGGAACTATTAATTCAAACAAAGGAGATTTTAACATGGATAACTTACAAACTTTAATTAAAAACTATCTGGAATACTGTCACACACAAAAAGGCTTAGATAAAAAAACATTAAAGGCATATCAAATTGATCTTAGGCAGTTTTCAGACTATATTTCCATTTCGAACACAAACCAAGTTACACCTGCTCTACTTGAAACTTATATTGCTGAACTGCACCAGAAATATAAACCAAAAACAGCAAAACGAAAGATTGCTTCCATCAAGGCGCTTTTTCATTATTTTGAATATAAAGAAATTGTTGAGCAAAATCCATTCAGCAAACTGCAACTGCATTTTCGAGAACCAGTAATACTTCCTAAGATAATTCCATTAGACACTCTCGAAACACTTTTAATAATGATTTATAAACAACAGCAATTTGCAAAAACCCCCTATCAGAAAAGAAATGCATTACGGGATGCTGCCATTGTAGAACTCTTATTTGTTACAGGCATGAGGATATCTGAACTCTGTTCCTTAAAACGTGATAGCATAAATCTCCATAATGGTACTGTTCTTATCTATGGTAAAGGCAATAAAGAACGCCGTGTACAAATCGGCAATAACTCTGTCATTCACATATTAAAAAAATATAAAGACAATTTTATTGCAGAAATAGAAAACAGTGGATATTTCTTTACTAATCAATCTGGAAAAGTTCTATCTGATCAAACGGTTCGCAGAATGATTAACAAGTATACTGCACTTGCTTCTATAGAACAGCATATTACTCCTCATATGTTCCGTCATACTTTTGCAACATCACTTTTAGAAGCAGATGTAGATATTCGATTTATTCAGGAAATGTTGGGACACAGTTCTATCACAGTTACAGAAATATATACACATGTTGCAGTTGCAAAGCAAAAAGATATTCTTACTAAAAAACATCCAAGAAAAGATTTTCATATTTAATGCAAAGAGCAATCCATAGCCTTGTATGATTAGGTTGGATTGCTCTTTGTAATTTAAACATTTGACGGATAATAAAGAGTTATCAGTTGAAAAACAACTCAATAAATCTATTATATAAATAAGAAAATGTTTACTGAGAATATTAATTGTGAGGTATATAAATACGATGAAATTAGACCAAGAAAAAATAAAATCTTTTTATAATAGTGTTCCTAATGTATGGGGAAATCATGATCCTTGGCACGATTACTCTCAAAAAGTTATTACATCATACATAAAGCATAAAGA
>VSOC01000246.1 GCA_009774615.1 Lachnospiraceae bacterium | reverse complement strand
GCCTGCTCCCCGTACTTTGCGGTCCGGTTCCCATTGCCATCATACTCATAACAGAAAGAGAGCAGGATGTCCTCCCCAGCCGTTGTTTCCAGGCGGCTTACGTTCCCATCTCCATCATAATCGTATTGGGTGACCACATGTTTCCCATAATTGATCTCCCTGATCCGATCCTGGCTGTCGTACCGGTACCGGACTTCCATGCCCTGGCCATTAAAGATCCGGCTTGTCCTCCCCATCAGGTCATACCCATACTCCCGGCGGATGGCCTCCCCTTCCCGTCCTTCCAGCGTTTCACTGAGCAGGTTCCCAGCAGCGTCATAAGTATAGCTTTCCCTCCGGTCTATGCCGTTCGGCCTATTGATGATCTGCTCTTCTGTCAGCCGCCAATCTCCGTCATAGGCTCTGTGGATCTCATACCCATTGGGCGTGGTGAGCTTTGTCAGGTTCCCGGCCTTATCATATCCATAACAGGTGACAGCAGAAGTTACCTCCTTGCCGTTCCCCTGAAGCCGCTCTTCTTTTCTCACCCTCCATCCGTTTTTATTATAAGAGTATCGGACATGTCTGCAGATCCCTTCCTCGTCATAGGCGAAACCGATCCTGTGCCAGGTTTCTGGATCTTTATCTCCCGCCACCTCTTCCTGGCCATATGCCTCCTCTACTTTATTGCCCTGAAGATCATACTCATAAGAGGTAACATGGTAGAAGACCACATCTTTTTCCTTACGGATACTGACACGTTCCCTGCTCTTTAGCCCCAGGCCATTGTACTCATAAAAATGTTCTGTCCCTTCGCCGTCCGCCTCCCATACGGTCTGCCCATGGCCATTGTAGCGGTAGCTGTGGGTCATGTTCCCGTCTGGGTATTCTACTCTGGACAGACGCCCCATGGGGTCATAAGAATAGGTATATCCAGCGCCGTCATCTGTTTCCGGGTCATACGCCTCCGGCATGACCTGTTTTATCAGGTTGCCGTCTGAGTCATAAAACCGACGCTCACATCCTACATCTGCGTAAAAGATCCGGATCTGGTTGCCGTACCAGTCGTACTCATACCATGTTCCTTCCCCATCTGTCCGCTTCGTCACGAAGTTCCGAGAATTGTAGCTGGGGTGGACATTGTCATAGGAGTTGCTGATAGACATCCGCCTGCCTACCTGGTCATACTCATAGGCGGTCTCTTCCCCTTCCGGTGTAATGACCCGGATCGGGTAGACCCGATTAGTTTCAAACTGCTTGACGGTTTCATTCCCTAATGCGTCACGGGTTAAAACGCATCTGCCCTTTTCATCATACTTTAAGATTTCTCCTTTTACTATGCAAAACTGTCATTTTAGGTTTTTCTAAACACATAGATATGATCAATTGGTGCCTTTAGTTGATCCCAATCTTCTATATCTTCTAATTCAAAGCAAATTCCTTTTATATTCTCTAATTCGTAAGTATCATAAATTTGGATATAATTCCCGATTTTTTCCTTCACATCGCAAAGAGTTGAGCCTAAACCTATTATTCCTTCATATTTTCCTTGAAAATCACCTTCAACACCTATTTGGTCTACTTTTCCATCTTCAGCGATCCAAAATTTTGCATTTTCAATTATTATTATTGATCCTCTTTTTAAAATTTCCTCTTGATAATTCCCTTCGATAATTTTCAAAAGTTCTTTTTTAGTAATGCCAAGCTTAATACCGCTTATACTAATACCTGGAATTATTGAACCATTCTGTATCTTCATTTATTGTACCCTTTCTATGTTAATAAATCCATTTAGACTTGTCCCTTCATAAAAATCTATAATCTGACCACTTGTTTTATTTATAATTGCCTGCTTTCCTTCTGCTCTAATTATAATTTGTTCCTGTCCTGCTTGAACACCTCTAGATGAATTCCACTCACCTACATAAATTTCTGCGGTATTTTTGTTATCTGCAATAAAAGCCCTTGCACCTGCTTCATAAGCCTTTTTACTTTCATATCCCATATCTCTCCCATGCTTGTTATAATGGTCACCTTGTTGATGCATTTTTTGATCTGATATTACTATTCGGCTTCCATAAGTTGAGTTTTCTTCTTCAACTCCACCAAGTTCTCCTGACTCATAAGAATTATACCCACTCGGATCATAATATCTCACCGGATTATTTCCACAGTATGCATATAGGTTCAATCCATCCCCCTCGTACATATCTTCCTGCTGAAATCTCCCTACTATCGGATTATAATATCTAGCTCTCAGATAATACTGCCCACTTATCTCGTCATACTGTTGCCCAGTATACAGTATCCGGTTACTGACACTTTCCTCTTCTACCAGTATCCCGCCAAAGGTATTATACTGATAATAATTCCTGATCCTTCCGGTATCATCCGTAAGCAGCGTGATACTCAATTGTTCGTCTTGATGATAGTAATACTCCTTGCTTCCTATCTGGGGCGCTTCTATGCCGCTCCCCAGATGGTAACTTACTTCTTTCTCATCACTCTCTTCATATAAAAGTTCGCCCTGATGGTACATAAACCAAGTGGATGTGCCATTCTCCTTCACTCCATAGCGCAGCCCCTCAGCGTCATACAGGTTCTCCTGGCTCCGGCCATCCTCACAGTCCACCTTCAACTGCTGGTTCTTGCTGTTATAGGTAAAGCGTCGGCTCCCTTCTGTCCCTGCTATTCCCAGTATACTTCCCTGGCGGTCATAGGTAAAGATGTTTTTCCCTGTATCCCATGATTCCTCTATCAGCTGGTTCTTTTCATTATAAGAATACCTTGTCACCCGTTCCGGGGTCTTCTTTCCCGTTCTGTTCCCTGCCGCGTCATATGTATAACTGGTAGGGCTGTCATGCTCCTTCACCTCCACCAGCTGCCCCCGGATATCATAACGGTAAGATGTCCTGACCTTCTGTTTCCCGCCATAGGCCATAGCCTGCTCCCCGTACTTTGCGGTCCGGTTCCCATTGCCATCATACTCATAACAGAAAGAGAGCAGGATGTCCTCCCCCGCCTTTGTTTCCAGGCGGCTCATGTTCCCATCTCCATCATAGTCGTACTCGGTGACCACATGGTCCCCATAGGTGATCTTCCTGATCCGATCCTGGCTATCGTACCGGTACCGGACTTCCATGCCCTGGCTATTAAAGATCCTGCCTTTGAATTTGGCTTGCAATACCATCCTCATTATACGATAGGATGCTTTTTTATACCATCCTACACGCTTCTGCTCACTCAATTCTCCTCAACATAGCTGGAGAATTAGGATTTTTATTCATATCCAAAATTTTTGTTCAAATGGCTCGTACTTTTTCATTTCTTCCAAAGTTTCTGATTTTAATTCGTCAATATATTTTTCTAAATTCTGAGGTAATAAAGAATCAATATCCTCTAGTTCACATCCTTTTTCCAATATTTCAATGAGCGATTCTCTATATTTTTTTTCTTTTAATCGAACGATCATATGTGGAGAAAACAAAAATTTCTCCGATTCAGTGATTGACAATGCCCCCTTTTTTATAGCTTCTAATGTTCCAATAATACAAATTAGCATTTTTTTTTCATTTATTTTTTTTTCTGACATATATTTTATCATTCCTTTCGCTTCAATCATTACACAAACAAAGTCACAGCTATCACTTCAAGTGGTAGTTTGAGATACTATCCTTTGATAACAATAACATACTTAGGTGAATATCATCTATACATATCACGCCATTGATGATCTCTACGCCCTGATGTTTACATAATATTGTAATATTCTCTCATATATCCTCTCTTACTCAACTATTTCTCCTATTTTTTAGTATAAATATGTTATGATACTGACATCTTAACTACTTCAGCACATATGTGATAAACTCGTATCATCTATTAGGAATGCCTCCTATACTTTGAGTTAGCTTGCGACACCATACTCATTATATTATAGGAGGCTTATTATAGATATTCTGCATACTTTCACTCACTCTATTCTCATCCACATAGCTAGAGAACTAGAATTTTCGTATTACAGCCACTTACATCGAAATATCAGTAAATTTAAGATGCCATAAATTAA
>VSOC01000245.1 GCA_009774615.1 Lachnospiraceae bacterium | reverse complement strand
AGAATCAAATTCAGAGCAGTGAATATATCTGCTCTTTTTTATTACGCTGAATCTGATACTTTCCTTAGATATTATACAATAGAATCTTAAAACGTGCAATATATTTTATAATAGACGCTTTAAAAATGCATTTTCTATCCAATTTCCTCTATGATAGATTAATAAAAACGGGGTGATTGTATGGACGCGAACTATATTCGGGAGCGAATTACGGAACTGCGCATGAAAAAAGATGTTTCTGAACACCGGATGAGCATGGATTTAGGCCATGCCAGAAGCTATATTCACAGCATTGTATCGGGAAGAGTGCTTCCCTCTATGACAGAATTTCTTGCTATCTGTGAATATTTTGACATTACGCCAAAAAATTTTTTCGATGAAGAATTAACAGAATCTATCCTGTTTACCCGGCTGGAACGCTCTGCCCGTCAATTATCGGAACGCGATTTAACCTTTGTTATGGACTTGGCCGAACGTCTGGCCAAAACAGATTCGGTGGATGATTAAGCCTAGCTGCGATTCATTCCTGTTCAGGGTACACAAAAAATTAATCTCTTCAAGATATATTGAGGCACCTTTTATAAGGAAAGTATTATCTGCTGCATAATAAACCTACAAAGAAAAAAGCGGCAGATTTTCTATTTTCCGGCCTTCCGGCCATGGATTGCATATGAATTGCATATCCATTGCATATCTCATGCCTCTATCTTTATAATATATCTTTTTAATTTCCAATTTTTTCTATTTTATTTCTATGGACAAACCTCCTGCATTTTACCCAAAAATCTCAACTTACTAATGAGCATCTTTTCCTCGTTTCCTACCCACATTCTAGCGCAATTAGAAAAGGAATTTGTCCTTTTGATTTTTTCTATACTCTAATTCTCTGTCAAATTAAAAAATATTCTGATTTCTTATTTTAATTCTTCTCTTGAAATCTTTCCGCCCCCTGCATGGAGTTTTCACTATTCCTTCTCTCCTGCTTTGGGGGCTCCCCTCACACCGACAGCCTGATACTGCCAAAATACAGCAGTATTTGCTGGCCTCCATTTCCTGTTTCCAGTCGCCATCGGTCATCCAGCTCCCATTCTCATTCAAGTTTATCCCATAATTAGATTCTTTCCTATTAATGCTTTTTATCTCTATTTCAGGAAAACACATCCTATGGATTTTCCTGATTACTCCCTTTTTCTGTTTTCTTCTTTTTCTTTTTCCCTTACGATTTCTTTACTGTTACATAATCAACAAATTTCCTGCCATGACAGGCTGCTGACTGAACTCACCTTCGATAATCTTTTCTTTTATATCCTTTAAATAATCCTCCTGGTGAAGTTCAGCCTGCTCACATGGAAAATTGGACAGCACCAATACCTTACAATCTTTCCGAAGAATCCTGGCCCGCCCAATACACTGTTCTAATTCTTTACGAATAAAATAAAATTGCAGTTCTCTTAACGCTTCTCCTTTATACGTCATAAAACTAAATTCATAGCCATTATACCTTACCTTTCTGACGGCAAGAACCTCCTGCTCAACCTCCATTCCTAAATGACAGCCAATTAACCGGTAAACCATTTCATCCAAATGCGGCGTACCGACAACAAGCACATTTTTTCCGCTTAATGCATCCACACCCTCCGCATTGCCAAAATGCAGACCCAAACTGCTGAATTCTTTTTCATATTTCATAAAGGTTATTATTTGGTATTTTTCCTGCAAAGACTGTAAATAGGTGTTTAACTTTTCCTTGTTATCCTGCATACATTGGCGGCTCATGGAATAAGCACTCATCTGGATAAGTTTGCCCCGATATTTTGCTTTCTTATAGGCGCACACAATGATATTTCGTTTAAAATATTTTCGATAAAGTTCTGCATCAACTGTAGCCGAAAGTACGATCAATTTGCTCTCCGGCAAGGCAGAGGGGTAAAAATAGTACAAATCATCCCCACGTTTATAACAAACCGTTGCATTGGCAAAGCTGTTTACATTATCATCAATGTTTAATTCTCTCAGCTCCGCTTCCGATAACCCATCTGCAAGAATATCTGCATCCAACCGCATATATTCTCCCTCATTCAAGGTTTGCACAAGTGAAAGTTTATCTTTAAGATGCCTTGGACAATGCGGATAAGAACTGACCTTCTCCACGGTTTTCATAGAAACAGAACAAATATTTTTAAAGAATGTGGACAAAATATCTTCATCAATAATCACACAATACTTCTGCATTATTTCCGTAGAAAAGCGTATAAGCCTCGCATGAGTAGTGACAATGACCTTAGATTCTGCCAGTTCTTCTGTCTGCTTAATATAAGCCTCACAAAAACTGACTTCCGAAATCACATCACTCTCCTTCGCTTCTTTGTTTTCTTTTATGTAGTTCCTCAACAGCTTTACCACATCCCTTTCCAGGCCCCATTGAAAATAAGCATCCAGTTTGTCTTTTAATTCTTTTACATGCTCTCTGTCATAGAGAGATAGTGTCTTTTTGGCCTTTACCCCTTTTTCTTTTAAGCGTTGATAAATCTCATGTTTTAATCGGTTTGTAGGTACTGCAACAATAAAATATTGTTCCGGGTGATCCCGAATTAAATTGCAGTAAGCCTCGGTTTTTCCTATTGCCGTCTGTGCCGGTAGAATAACCATCTCATCCCTTGAACATTTTACTGCATATTCAAGGCACGTACACACATGCTGATAAACTTCATCGAATGGTATATACTCCTCTTTTTCATCCAATCGAATAATCCTGTCTTTTCCCTTCACCGTAAGGAGCATATTCTTTTCATGGTTACATTCATCCGCATAGGGACAATTCCCTTCACATGACTGCGGCTTATAATGGTTATCTTTTGCATACTTCGCATAAAAACGCCATTTGACCTTATCATAGCCCTTCTCTTGAATAATCGAATGGAACAGCTTCACACCTCCCTCAATATGCAGCAAGTTAAGCAGCAGCAAAAACCGATAATTATGGTGGATATAAGGGAGGGTTTTAAAATCCTGGTAGAGTTGGCATTTATCTTTAATATCCGATTTAGATATTTTACATAAGATAAGCTTTTGTTTTTCCTTACATGTATTATTCTGGTATCCGGTATAAATCATATATTTAGGCTCATTTGACGGAAAAACCGTATTTGACCTATATCTATAAGGGTCAGAATCGATTTTTCCGTCAAATTCATCCAAAGCAGATATACACATTATCTGTAAAACATTATTCTCACAGACAATATGATTATCTTTTGCAAACTGACGGATAGATCTACTATAGTTTTTAGGCTCTTGTTCAAATATTTTCCTGTGAAACTCCCGTGATAAATGAACAATATTAATTGCCTCTTCATTAATCTCTGTTACCAATCCTTTTCCGCCAAAGAACATACGTGACACATCCTTACAGCTTCTATCCGCATTGGGAAATATCATCAACAGCATTTTAAGCATGATTTCAGCAGCATGACTATCAGTAACAGGTACATCGTGAACAAACACTATCCTAAACCTTGGATTATCTTTTGTAGAACTGAATGTCTGATAGGCAAATGCTATGGACAGCCCATACTCTTTAGCAATTCCTTTTACTTGTTCAAAACTAACTCCTGTATCAAAATCTAATCCAAATAACTGCATTTGCAGGAAATTCTCTTTTCTTCGTTTTCCTTTTGAAAATACAGCAGGGCAAAATGTATGTCCCTTATTTCCCACCATGTCAGCGATTTCCTTTACATCTAATTCTCTGCTATTATTGGCAATCCTTTGATTAATCTTTACTATCTCACCCTGAACAGGCTTTCTGGAATAGCCAGCCCCATCAATACTTACTTTTACTTTCATGACGTTTAACTCCTTTTTCTTAATTCATTAATCCAGCTTTCGATTGCTCTCTATCGCTTTACTTATTTGTTCACTCAAAATGAAAAAATTTTAGCTTTCTATTCCCTTTATGCGCTTTGTATTGATTATTTCTTTTTTCTATTGATTAACATATAAATAAGAAAATCAGAAAGGAGAAATAAGAACAATGCTCGAACAATATCACGATATTTTAACGATTGAGGAACTCTGCG
>VSOC01000244.1 GCA_009774615.1 Lachnospiraceae bacterium | reverse complement strand
GAAATCACTGCCCGGATGGACACGAACCAGGAAATTGTCGGGGAATTGAGGAAGCAGATGGAGGTGTTTGCGAATTTGTAACGCAAAGGTTTAAGCAAAGTTTTAACAAAAATCTTCTTGAAATCCTGTCTTTGACCGTTGGTAAAAACAAAAATCGCTGTAAGCCGTATGGTTACTGAGCTACAGCGATTTTTGCCGTTGTCACGGACTATAGTAATTTATTCTTTCCCCTTACTTTTTTCTGAATTGGATAAAAATGTATATATTTTTTGATGTTGAAATCGCCTAATGATTAAACTTTCACATAATTCAGGGATGAATTAGGCGAATTTGGGGCAAAATATTGATTATTGCCTAAAGAGGTGGTATAATTAGGCGAAAAGAGAGGAGCTCGGCGAATGCGGATTTTTAATTATACTAATTTAAAAAATCACAGATGGGATTCGGAAATTCTTGGATTGGTAGCACAGATCCATGAGTTTAAAGGAAAACAGGAATTATATCTTAAGCAGAAACCAGCCGCACTGGAAAAACTGATCGAGATAGCAAAAATACAAAGTACTGAGGCTTCCAATAAAATTGAAGGTATTGTTACGACAAGCACCAGACTTCAGCAGCTTGTTATGGAAAAGACGACACCAAGGAATAGAGATGAAGAAGAAATTATGGGGTATCGGGATGTTTTAAATACGATTCATGAGAGCTATGAATATATCCCGATTCGTTCCTCTTATATTTTGCAACTCCACCGGGATTTATATCAATATTCACAGAAGAATATAGGGGGAAGGTTTAAGAATACGCAGAATGTGATAGCCGAAAACCACCCGGATGGATCGCAAACAGTGCGATTTACTCCTTTGGTGCCTTATGAAACACCGGGGGCAATCGATTCCATTTGCGATAATTTCAATCAGGCAATAGATGCCTGCATAGTAGATCCGCTGGTATTAATTCCGATTTTCATCAATGATTTTTTATGCATCCATCCATTCAATGACGGAAATGGCCGGATGTCTCGCCTGCTCACCACGCTCCTTCTATATCGGTGCGGGTATGTTGTGGGGAGATATATCAGCTTGGAGAGTAAAATAGAAAAGACTAAGGAAAATTATTACGATGTATTGGAACAGTGCGGGAATGGCTGGCACGAGAATGAAAATGATCCGGCACCATTTATAAAATATATACTTGGAATTGTGCTGGCAGCTTATAGAGATTTTGAAACCCGGATCAGTCTTGTGGATGATAAACTGCCCGCAATAGAAATGGTCAGAAAAGCAGTTTGTGAAAAAATCGGTAAATTTACGAAGAGTGAGATCATGGAACTTGTGCCGTCCCTGTCTAAGGCTTCCGTAGAAAATTCATTGACACAACTGATGAAGGATGGGGTTGTTGACAGGCATGGAAAAGGAAAAGCGACATTCTATACAAGGGCAGATGTGTAGAAAAATAACAAGTCCGTTTTTTGGGGCACTTGGTGTGATAGACTGCTTTTATTGTTTCCTTTTTCTCACAGTCACGGTATGGATGGAGGGCATACTTTCTTTCATGTAAGAGGCCAATTCGCTTACCGAACATTTATACCCGGCAGGATAAAGAATCCGGTTTGTTTTCAGTGCGCCAACCGTAAAAAACCCTTTTTTGATAAAAGCCTGGATGATATCTGTGGAAGTATAGCCGCTGTCACATAAAAAAAGGATGAGAATGCTGGTGCGCTGGCAGGGGCTGGCGCAGGAAAAATCAACGATTTTTCCCCGATAGCCATTTTTATTTTCTCTTGTTTCTGATTATTCCATTAAAAGAAATTTACACTAGGCATTTATCATAAATCCTATAATCATTTTATTACTTCTAAGATACTTCGAACTACTTCTTCAACTTCAGTATTTGTAAGATAAGGATGCATAGGCAAACTCAACACCCTTTTTGTTGCTTCAATGGTATTTGGATATTCTTTATCACTTAAATGCATTAATTGATAAGCTTTCTGCTGATGAATTCCTCTTGGATAATAAATCATAGAGGGAATCCCTTTCTCCCTTAAATGCTCCTGCAGTATGCTTCTCTGTTTCTCATTATCCAATAGGATTGTATATTGCGCCCAACTCGAATAAAATCCATCAGGTATTGTTGGCGTTAATACTTTATCTTTCAAATATTTCGTATATAATGAAGCAATTTTATTTACTGCTGTTAATTCATATTCTGCAAATGCCTTTAATTTGGGCAGAAGAATTGCAGCCTGCAATGTATCAAGACGGGAATTTATTCCTATTTCACGGTTATCATATTTATCTGTCGGGGATTTTCCCTGTGCCCGCAGTGATCTTAGTTTTACATCTTCTTCATCACTGTCCGTAAAAACGGCCCCCCCATCTCCATAACAGCCCAACGGTTTCGCCGGAAAAAAAGAAGTAGTTGACATATCTCCAAAAGAACAGGCTCTTTTTTCATTAATTCTGCCGCCAAATCCCTGTGCCCCGTCTTCTAAAACTTTTAATCCATATTTTTGTGCAATTGGGAGAATTTTTATATAATCTGCAGGCTGTCCGAAAAGGTCAACCGGAACAATTACTTTAGGCTTTAACTTCCCGCCCTTAATCACCTTTTGAATAGCTATTTCCAGGGCTTGGGGAGAAATATTAAACGTATCAAGATCAATATCTACAAATATTGGCGTTGCTCCTAAAACAGATGATGTTCCTGCGGAAGCAAAATAGGTAAAATCCGATGTAAATACAGCATCACCCGGACCAATTCCCCAACTCATCAGGGCAAGCTGAAGTGCATCTGTCCCATTAGCACATGCCACACAATGCTTCCTTCCCACATATTCTGCAAGTTCGCCCTCTAACTCTGTCACTGGCTTACCCAAAATAAATGACGAACTGTCAATCACAGACTGAATTCCTGCATCAATCGCTGGCTTTAATGCCCGGTATTGTGCATTTAAATCTCGAAATTGCATGGTGTTTCCTCCTGGTTATTCTAATAACTCTCCTTTATTCCCGTAATACTTTGGCATTTTTACTCTCTTCTTTTTCAATTATTCTTATCTTTATTTTCTTATATTCTCTTTTACAAAATGAGCATATCAACTTCTGATTTAAAACATTTCCACATTTACAAACCCATCCTATTTGTTTTGCAGGAACGCCCGCTACAAGTGCATGTTCAGGAATATCCTTTGTAACAACAGCACCTGCCGCAACCATTGCATACGCATGAATTGTATGTCCACAAATAATTGTAGAATTTGCTCCTAAAGTTGCATCATGCTCAACTAATGTTTTTTTATAATTACCATTTTTAGAATATCTTGCTCTGGGAGTTGTATCATTTGTAAAAACACACGAAGGTCCGCAAAATACATAATCTCCCAATTCTACACCTTCATAAATACTGACATTATTTTGAACTTTTACTCCATTACCAATTTTCACATTTCTCGACACATTAACATTTTGACCAAATGAACAGCATTTTCCTATAACAACACCTGATTGTATATGAGAAAAATGCCATATTTTAGTATTTTCACCAATCTCAACATCATCATCAATAATACTTGTGGTATGAACAAAATAATGATTATCCATAAATTCCGTTTATCCTTCTTTATTATTTTTTGCTATTATCCACTGGCTCATAAAATTCCGGGGTATAATGTACTACTTGTGTACCAGTATCTTCAAATCTAAATGGTATATATAATAAATCCTTCATAGCTTCCATAACATTATTTTTTTTCTCCGGGAGTACATAAAACACTAAAAATCCACCTCCTCCTGCTCCTAAAAGTTTTCCTCCCAAGGCACCTGCTTTTATTCCTTTTTCATATAAAATATCTATTGCATTTGTTGAAACAGCTTTTCCCGTTTTTCTTTTTAATTTCCATGATTGATCCAATAGTTTTCCAAAATCATTCAAATCTGCCTGTTCATCCACCAAAATTTTTTCCGCCTCTTCTACCAGTGCTAACATTTCAAGTAGATATTTTATTTTATCCTCTTTAGCAAAATTATTCATTGTTTGAATCTCACCGGAATAACGCACAAAACCAGTAAAAAACATTAAAAGATAGTTAACTAAATCTTTTATTACTTTCGGA
>VSOC01000243.1 GCA_009774615.1 Lachnospiraceae bacterium | reverse complement strand
CTCTTATGCTTATCGGAGGAACAGCTATTGGTGCAGTACGGCATCAGGGTTTTATTCCATGGGATGATGATTTAGATGTTGCAATGCCTCGCAGAGATTTTGAGAAATTCAAAAAAATATTTGAAAAGGAACTTGGTGAAAAATATATATTAGCTTCACCTAACTATAAAAATAATGCAAACAACCGATTCCCTATGTTACTGGTTAAAAATACTTTGTATGTGGAAGCTGGAAATAATTCTGAAAATGAAGGTTCTAAAATCAAAATAGATATTTTTATCATTGAAAACATTCCAGATAACTTCATTCACAGATACATAAAAGGTTTGTGGTGTACTGCCTTAATGTTTATGGCAAGCTATGAAGATACCTATGAGCATCAGAATCAAGCATTAAAAAAATATATGTGTAAGACAAAGGAAGGCAGAAAAGCATATTATCGTAGAATTAAGGTAGGAAAAATATTTTCCTTTTTTAATTTTCAAAAATGGATGAACATTGTAGATTCCGCATGTCAATATAAAAAACACACAAAATTGCTTGGAATTCCATCTGGAAGGGGTCATTATTTCGGGGAGATAAGATCAAGGAAAACATTTTTGCCCGTCATAAAAGGAGTATTTGAAGGGATAGAAGTTAATCTTCCTGGTGATTTTAATGACTATTTAACAAATCTATATGGTAGTGATTATATGTGCTTACCTCCTGTAGAAAAAAGGGAACGTCATTTTATTTTAGATATAAAGTTTAAAGGTGATGAATAATGAAAAATATAGGATTAATAATTGCTGGCGGTTCTGGTAATCGTATGCACCAAGATATTCCTAAACAATTTATTACAGTTAATGAACGACCAGTGATTGTTTATACACTCGAAGCCTTTGAGAAACATCCGGAAATTGATGCAATAGCCGTTGTATGTATTGAAGGTTGGATACAAGTACTGTGGGCTTATGCAAAACAGTTTAATATTACAAAATTAAAACATGTTGTTCCTGGCGGAAAAAATGGTCAGGATTCTATTCGCAATGGTGTTTTTGTACTGGAGAAACATTTTGACTTGGAAGATATTGTATTAATTCACGATGCAATTCGACCGATAGTTTCCGCGGAAATCATTTCCGATAATATTCGTGTGGCACGAAAATTTGGTAATGCTATAGCAGTTATTCCTTGTGCTGAAGCTATGATACAAACAAATGATGGACTTATATCTTCTGGTAGTTATCCACGTGACAAATTAAAAAGAACACAAACTCCCCAGGCTTTTCATATCGGTGATATTTGTGAACTTCATAGAAAAGCATTAAAAGCAGGCATTACAAATACGGTTGCTTCCTGTACATTGAAAATAGAAATGGGAGAACAAGTATATTTTTCAGCAGGTTCTGAAAAAAATATTAAATTGACTACCATTGAAGATATTGATATTTTTAAAGCACTTCTTGCTGCAAAACGTTCTGATTGGCTGAAGGGATAATTTATGAGAATTTATAATAGTAAATTATGGATTTCTGATCTTGATGAAACCATAAATGTATTACCAGAACTAGATGAATTAGCAGACAATTCTGTAATGATTACAGGTTGTACAGGATTAATTTGTTCAGCCATTGTTGATATTCTTATTCGGTGGAATGAGGTACATGATAAAAAAATACAAATTCTGGCGGCAGGACGAAACAAAAATAAAATTATAGAACGCTTTTATCCTTATAGTAAAAAAAACTGGTTTGTTTTTGTTCCTTATGATGCAGTATCCGAAAAAAAATTATTAAAAATAAAATGTACCTATATTATCCATGGTGCTTGTAATGCATCTCCAAATATAATTATTAAGGAACCTGTAGAAACCATGCTTAGCAATTTTTTGGGTATTAAAAATCTGTTAGATTATGCAAAAGAAAATGCTGTAAAACGAGTTCTTTATATTTCAAGTTCAGAGGTCTATGGAAAGAAAACGGACAATCAACCCTATCATATAGACGAATATGGTTATATTGACTTGCTGAATAGCAGAAATTCCTACTCGATTGGAAAACGCGCAGCAGAAACCCTCTGCATATCCTATGCTGATGAATATGGTGTTGAATCTGTTATTATTCGCCCGGGACATATATATGGTCCAACGGCTGTTCCATCTGATGAGCGTGTTTCTTCTGCTTGGGCATATGCGGCTGCTAGTGGAAAAGAAATTATCATGAAAAGTAATGGTTCTCAGATTCGCAGTTATTGCTATTGCCTTGACAGTGCATCTGCAATATTAAAAGTTTTATTTAAAGGAAAAAACAGCTTAGCCTATAACATCTCTAATTATGAATCTATTATTACTATTAAGGAAATGGCAGAGATATTGGCAAAGTCTGCAAATGTAAACTTAAAGGTAGAAATTCCAACAGCTATAGAAAAGAAAAGCTTTAATCCTATGAACAATTCTTCATTAGATGCTACAGAATTACTGGAATTAGGCTGGAAGGGCTTGTTTAATGCGGAACGTGGTTTTTCCCACACAATAAAGATTTTAAAGGAATTGATTTGAAACAGGTGACAAAATGCTGAAAGATTTAAAGAAACAAGTATATGAAGCAAATCTTGAATTAATCCATCGTGGAATCGTAATTTATACATGGGGAAATGTCAGTAGTATTGACCGAAAGATGGGGCTTGTAGTTATTAAACCATCAGGTTTAAATTATAATGACATGCAACCAGATGATATGGTTGTTGTTGATTTAATAACTGGTGAAAAAGTAGAAGGAAAATGGAATCCTTCTTCGGATACTAAAACGCATCTTGAATTATATAGATTTTTTCCATCTATTGGTGGAATTACCCATACACATTCAATTAATGCTGTTGCGTTTGCACAGGCTGGGCTTGCTATTCCAGCACTGGGAACAACTCATGCAGATTATTTTCATGGTTCAATTCCATGTACCCGTGAACTTACAAAAAAAGAAGTCGAAGATGCATATGAACAAAATACAGGAAAAGTAATTGTAGATCATATTCAAAATCATAAGATTGATCCTATGGCAATTCCAGGTATAGTCGTAAAAAATCATGGTCCATTTTCATGGGGAAAAGATTCAGCAGAGTCTGTATATCATGCTGTAGTAATGGAAGTAGTTGCAGAAATGAATTTAAAAACAATATTACTTAACCCGAAAGCAAATATACCATCATATATTTTGGATAAACACTATATGAGAAAGCATGGAAAAAATGCCTATTATGGTCAGGAGTATTAAATATGTTTGAAAGGGATTCCTGTTACTTTTGCACTTCTTCATTTCAGTTTTTTTCGATATTAGCTTTAGCTGCGAAGCGAAAAGAAACTGCTGATTTATACATTGACCCACAATTTTCTGGAGCAGCACAATTTGCTGAAAGAATAAGGGATACAAAAATATTTCAAAATGTAAAAGTGATTGATTCACACGAAATTTATGCAAGATATATGAATAGTGGACCAGGAATTAAGAATCATATACAAATTGCCAATACCTATTTACATATTGAAAATATAGCATCAATGATATTAATTCCAGGAATTAAATATAATAATATTTTTTTGTCATCAAAAGCTTATCTTCCACGAATGGTACATCTATCTTATATAAAGAGAAAATGGGATTTCAATCTGTACTATTTTGATGATGGAGCTGGCACTTATTATCATGACCGAGCGTATCGAATAAAAAAAGCGGATAATTTGATTAGAAAGTTTTTGTTTGGAAAAAAGTCTGTTGATACAGAGCATAAACGTTTTGTTTTTTCGACAAATATTTACAAACTATTAAATTCAAATGTTCACAATGAAATTGAAGAAATAGATAAATTTTGGGAAACTGAAGCAGGAAAAAATACATTGAATTATATTTTTAATGCTTCCGATAAAAAAATGCTAATCAATGAAAAATTAATTATTTTAGATCAGCCAAAGGATGAAATATTGAATCAGGCAGATATAAATACAATTAATAATTTATATTGTTCATTTGCAGAGAACATAGGATTTGAGAATGTTATTCTTAAAAAGCATCCGAGAAGTACCAATGAAGATCTTAAACAAGTTCATCACTTTACAGAAAATGGAATACCATTTGAAATTTATTGTCTAAATATCAATA
>VSOC01000242.1 GCA_009774615.1 Lachnospiraceae bacterium | reverse complement strand
GGACATTCCTGAAACTAAATAATAAAAATGCAAGGAGGATTAACATGAGTATGAAAAAACTCAAACAACAAGTGGCAACCGCCTTAATCGTTGCAATGACTGCGACGAATGTATTATCGGCGTTTGCTGCGGAAACGGTAATTGGAAAACCGAATAAAAAAGATTCCGTTACTGTGACTTTTGACGCTAAAGGAGGGTACTGGGAAACAGCTTCTAAATCTTCGGTTTCTGACGGCAGACAGGGTGCATTGCTGGCGGATACGGTGATTGACGGATATTATGTAGGTGCTGACGGAGCCTGGGTTCCGGCAAGCTAAGAATTACATAGGTTATATTTTTGATGTTCCGGATAGGAATAGAGAGAAAGGAACTGTCGGGAAAGAGATAGTTCTGCACAGGGGCAGGTGTAAACCACATGGATTACGCCTGCCCCTGCAATTGCTCCACGATATTCTGCGGTTATTTACGCAGAATTTCCTTCCTACATGGCGAGGGCACAAATCGTTATTTTCGACAGCTCCTTCAAAGAGGAATTATATTTTTATGTTTTTTACTGTGATAGCAGGAACAAGCTGCCAATTATAGCAGCATATCGGTTTCTTTAGCCCATGCGCGGATTATATCCGCCGGAAGTTCCAGAATTTCAGCGATTTCGTCGAAAGAACTGCCTCGTTTCCGCAAATTGGCAGCCGTTTTCTTTGCCTGTTTAAGACGGCCTTCCTCGCGACCTTCCTCACGTGCTTCCCGTCGTTCATCAGCCAGTTTGATTGCCCATGTCATATAACTCACCTTCCATTCGTCACTACTGTTTATAAGTGATACTTTCTTTTCCAGTGTCCGGGTATAGGGGTCTTTGACCTCCCCATTCATAATGTAATGCATCAGGGATTTAAAACGATTGCTTACATTCCCCTTATGTCCAGCTGCGTTTACAAAAATTTTCCAGGCATCATCCCCCAGTGGATGGTAAGAACCGTCACTGATCTGGTAATACTCTTTGCACTGGTAAATATACTCATCATGACCAAACGGATCAAACGTACAGATGAAAATGACCAGACTTTTTTTAAGCTGAACGTAGTCTTCTCCTTTAGCAAGGATGTTTAGGTCGATCATTCCCTGATAGAAGCTGGTTCTCTTCGGCAGGTTTCGGTTCTTTCCAGTTTGCATTTCAACATCATAGACCGTGTGTTCCTCGTCCTCAATATAAACATCCATTCGGATCGATTTTGAATGTATCGCAATATCCACCATTTTTTGCCTCTCCGGATACTCAATCTTTTTGATTTTCGTTCCAAGAATAGTTTCCAGAAATGGTTTACAACATTTCGGATCTGCCATTACGGTACCGAACATCAGGTCATCCTGAATTGTGACTGGTTTAAATCGCAATATCTTTTCTTCGTTAGTCATGTTTCCTCCTGCGCCGGAAATCTTCCTGCTATTATTATAATATAAGTCAGGATTTCCTGCAATTATTATTTTGTTCTTTCCTTGATAAGTCTTGCTAAGAGAATGTTTCTTTTCTGTTTGAAGAGTGATTTCTATTTAAAATTTGGAAGACGGAAGAAAAACTCCCAATTCGTTTATTTGTACCTACTGACTATCTCTGACCCACACCGCTCATATTTATACAAGAAATGAATATCCCACTTTCAATAAAGAGCAAAATAAAAGACACCTCATTTTGGGGTGCCCTTTATTTTGGCCCGTTAATCATTACTTAACAACTCGGCTAACTTCTCTATGTATTCCCTTTTTATCATTTCCAAATACACGTTTATAACGTGAATACTTGAAGTCTCACATTTATCGTCACCGTTTGTACAATTCTCAAATCCAATCTCTAAAATCTCTAACATGTTTTCAAAATGTTCAAACTCGACTAATAAATCTTCCACTATGTCCATTAATCTCATATACATTACCCACCTTTCAAAATTTTGGTGGAGGGTAACGCCGAACATATTTTTTGTCAACGACTTTTATACCTTATTTGGAAAGTATCCTTTTGTATTTAACTGGAGTTCTCTGCTCTTTATTTTCTCATACAATGTATCTACTGTTATATGCTGGTCTTGGATAATCTCATATAACTTTTCTACTTTTTCATTGGTTGTCAGGTCGTCATGTTTTCGCAACCACCACATAAGCATTAAACTTAAATCCATGTATTTTGTTGATGGTATTCTCTCCTGTTGTTTCGGCCAGTATTTTGCTATATCGGAGTGCAACGCATTTACACGGCCCAGATTAAATGCTCCCTTGGCATGTTTGTCTGCCTCAATCTGTTCTAGTTGTATTTTCTCTTTAGATGCAAATCCTGGATAGGCACTATGACTGTCTGTTACAAGGATTGCATCTTTTTCAAATTTTCCATGTAGCTTTTTATTTACATCATTTGTCTCTAATCTTCCCACACAAGTTGGATTCATGTATAGATTTCCGCTACGGTCTTGACAGGTTAATATACAGGTCTGGTCTCTGCTTATACCCCTTAAATAAGATTCACCGCTATATAACAGTTCTTCCAATTTTTCCGGGTCATCCTGCAATTCATTATATAAGCCCACTTTCATAAGCCATTCTATTTTTTCTTCCAAATTCATATGGTGTCGTGGCAGTCTCCCCAGTGTATACACAAAGAACTTCGGGTCACGTTTCCCTTTAAACGATACCGGTGCATAATACTCGTCACACTCTGCAATATCTATAAACCTATCCTGGTCTCCATATAACAGCATGATTGCATAACAGACTTTCTGCTTGTTTATCCATGCGGAAGACTTTGCTATGCCTGTATTTTTGGCAATTTTGCTGATAGGAAGGTTGTCCACGATACCACGCAACAATTCCTTCCATTGTCCTACCGAAAGCCTTGAATTGCTTGTGATGGCACCTGTTGATAAATTGAAAGACTTACCGCAGTCTTTACATATAAACCTTTGTCTGCCGCTCACTTTTCCATGTTTCTTTGTATTTATACTTCCACAATGTACACATGGTTGTCTTGTATTTGATGGTATTTCCTCTTTTATTTTCTCCGGCTTTGGTTGTTTGGCATTGATAATTGAGGCTAATTCAGTGAGCTGTTCTGGGGTAAGGGTGTCAATGCTATCTAATAATTGCTCGTATAAATCTGCCATGGTTAAATCTCCTAACACATGGTCGGAGACTTTTGAGCTAAAGACAGTTGAGGTTTCTAAGAAGAGCCTCTTTCTGCAAAGACATTGCCTGTTGCTGACACGCATTTGCTCTCATTTGTAGTTCCGCTGATTCCTGTAACAGTAAATTAGCTTGGTCAAATGTATTTATCAATTCGTTCTTAATTTGTTCTTTATCAGTCGTTTCCTCAACTTTATTTTGTTTTTTGTCATAAACTTCAATGGCTTTTTTACATAAATCCGGTCTCTTTGCTAATTTTCCAAGTATAATTCCCATTAAGCCCGTATAATTTTCATTGACTATTTTACCTGTCTTGACCAAAAGCGAAATCTCATTTAACTGGTATTCGGTTATCAATTCGACACCCATTTGCTTTGCATATGCTTTTGTCTCGCTTGACATGCGATTATTTGTTATTACTACCGGATACCCATCATTTCCAAAAAATCTACATCCTGTATATGCTTCCTGTATAGGTGTCTTTCCAACTGGTCGGTTATGGAATTTGCATTGTATGTAATATTTTAATTGAATCCCTCCTTTTTCAAGTGTTGCAATAATGTCAACGCCATTGTCATCTCCTTTTGTCCTCTTTGCATCAAATTTTAGTGCAGTCATAAAGCCTTGTACCCATAGTTCAAAGTCATATCCTGACATACAATTTTGAGGCATAAAGCCATCTGTTTTATCGAACATTAGTTCGACCTCCTTAAAAAGTACTCACAGTTATCCTGTTGTACTTTTTAATATTTGAATGTATACAGACATTAGATGGGTGCAATAACTGGCACGTATGCAACTCATTTGTAATGCATAACTGTCTTTGTCTCCGAACCATATTTAATTTTAATCATATTGTGTATTGGGTATAAAATATGGGCTGGAATCTCTAGATTTTGAGTATGTGTTAAAAGGCATAAAAATAGGCGATGGTTTTGAGCCATCACCTATCTGTATAGTTGCTTATTTCTTCTCCTTT
>VSOC01000241.1 GCA_009774615.1 Lachnospiraceae bacterium | reverse complement strand
AGTTCCAGGAAACGTGAAGGTTTTTCCCAAAGCCTTACCTTATCCAGGCCCCTTCGCTCCAGGATTTTATTGCCTTCAGTATCGTATACAAACTGCACCATGCGATACCAGATTTCTCCCTGTTCATCTTTTTCTAAAGGACTCCAGGTTGCTGTTTTATTGCCGGTAAGGTCAAAGGTATGGTAGATTGTATAATAATGTTATTGTTTGATTTTTTATCTCTACCACATTTTCCTTCTACTATTTCTATTTTTTGTTTTTTTAAGCAAAGAACAAACCAACAGAACTATTTGCTAATTCTATCAATTGATCTAAATCATTCCAAAATTGAAGGGATACATTTTTTTCGCATTTTAATTTTCCATCATCTGTATTAAGTTCTGGAGTATCTCCATAACATAAAAATCTCCGTAAGACAGTATTATTATTTATCACAATGAACTCTGCATCCAATTGATCTTCATCTGTGTAAAAATATATCAGCTTATTCCCTTTGCTCATCTGCTTTAGTATTTCTTCATCATAAAAATCTCCTGGCATTGTAATAATTAAGCACCATTCACCTTTATCCAAAAATGTCATATCTTTATATGTAATTTTTTTATCTTCAATAACACATTCTCCTGTTTCATCTATATTTAAGTAATTTTCAAATGCCTCTTTATAGTTTGAATTAATATATATATAACATTCTGCCATTCTATTTTACTCCTCTCAAACCATTCGTCTTTTGCCAATTATGTATATTTAATTGCAAGGTGGTTGCTTCTGTATGTGCAGGATTTATCATAAATATATACATATCTGATTCTACTTCTAACACTAATAGAAGATAATTCGCTTGACTAATATATAATCATTTTATTTTATTAACAATCATATATTGATTATATAAATCAGGCAAGATAATGTGTCAATTGTTTTTTCTTTTGCTGTGTTTTTGTATATAGTAACTTGATCATATATAAGGCTTTATCTGTTGGCATTCCTCTATCTCCGAGTTCATACGCTACTTTTCTAATGAGTTCTGGATCATTCAATATATACATTCTTTCTATTTCTTTTATGAAAGCTTTTATATCTTCCTCTTTTTCTCTCGTTAAAAAATCTTCAATGCAATCTTCTAATTCAGCATAATTCATAGACCAATTAAAATAGTATTTAATAAAGTAACCAATCGTATTAAATTCTTTTATATTCACTTCTCTAAATCTCTCCTTTCTCTTGTTGTCAATTAAACAACTACGAAAACCTAACATCATTAAAAATACAGGTTCTTTCAATCAGTTAAAAGTTGGATACGCAGTAATTATTCTATATCCATTTGGCATGCTAAGATCTTTTACCATAAATATTTTAGAATTGGTCAAACCATATGTTACATTTTTTGCTGCCGTTCCATAACTATTTACATTCACACCATAACCAATTGAATATTTATGTATTCCGTCTATTGTCAAAAATCCATTTGCATTGGGATTATTTAACCAATCTGATATTATATCTGCATTTTGACGAATGTTTTGCTGTACAGTATCAATTGCAGTTCTTTTATCCAAAAATGATGTTGCTGCTGTATTTTCTTGAGCGGCTCGCCTCAACAAAAATTCATTACTTTTGCCCACATGCTTTTGTTGTATATGCCCTCCATTAGCATCCATCACATCTATAATATCATCGTCTATCTTTCTTATTTCATTTGGGCTAGTTCCGGGATCTGTTTTCCTATTTAAACATAATTGTGTATACCCACTCGGATCATAATACATCACCGGATTATTCGCACAGTAGGCATACAGATTTAATCCATCTCCCCTGTACACATCCTCCTGCATAAACCGTCCGATTTCTGGATGGTAAAATCTTGCTCGAAGATAGTATTGGCCTGTGGCTCCATCAATAATCTGCCCGGTGTAGGTTAGACGATTAGAAAGTTCTCCATCACTTCCCGTTTCTTTTAAGATAATACCAAAAGCATCATAGTGATAAGTTTTTTGTATCTTATGGTCTTTATCCAGAAGGAATAAGGTGCTTCCTGCTTCATCCTGTACAAAATATTCTTTATCTGTACTATTTTCCAGGGCTATGGGCTGGTATCCTCTTAGATAACGGATATAGCTGTCTTCCTAGCTTTCTTCGGTTAATTCTCCCCGGTCAAACAAGAAATACTGGATTTTTTCATTTTCCTTTACTTCATAACGTAAACCTTCTGCATCATATTGATTTTGCTGAAAAAGATGTTCTCTGCCCTTATCCGGGTTTTGATTTTCTATGGCAACACTTCTTTGATGGTTTGCTACATCGTAGGTGTATTGCTTTTTCCAGTAAGTCCCCTGTTCTTCCAGAAGGTTTCCCTGAACGTCATAATGATACTTTATTTCTCCTTCTTTATTATGAACATGCGTTAGCTGATTCTTTACATTATAGTGGTAGATTTCTGTTTTCTGCTCCGATTCTTTTTTTAACCGGTTTCCTGCCAGGTCATAGCTATATCGTTCACTTTTTCCATCATAAGCCGCTTCAACCAAGCGATTCATCCGGTCATAGACATAGGTATTCTGATAGCGCTCTCCGCTTTTTTGGATACAGTTCCCATTTCTATCATAGGCATAGTCGAAGTTTAACAGAACCTTCCCCTGAGCAGTTATGGTCACAAGGCTGGCAAGGTTTCCATCATCTCCACAGTGATATTCCGTCTGCAAGCCATTTCCATAATGTAGTTTTTGTACCTGGCCTGCGGGATTATAGCTATACCTGGCCAGGATATCTTCCTTTCCGTGTCCTTCTCCTTCACTTACCTGCTGCAGTCGGTTTAATCCATCATAGCTGTAGTATATGCATTTCCCTTTCCCATCCGTCAAAACAGAAAGATTTCCATTCTGGTCATAGGCATATTCTAATAGAAGTTTTTTCGCTGTGGATTTCCTTTTTAGAAGGCCATTTTCTGTATAGTCATAGCAATACGTAATCCCTCCACCTTCTGCCTCTTTTAGCCTTCCATCCGGGTAATACATGTATCGGTTGACTACGGGATATCTGCCTTTTTTATCTTCGGTCCTCTGGTAACTTAACGCTCCATCGATGGTATAGTGATAGCAATTAACATTTCCATTCCGGTCAATATGCATTTCCCGGCGGCTTTCTTCATCGCAGTAGAGAAACTCCCCGTTCCCTTCCTGATCGATAACCTCATGTACCTGACCCATACTGTTATAGCGATAGGTAATGGTCCCTCCATTGGCATCCGTTGTACTGGTGATATTTCCTATATAGTCATAGGTATAATATTCTATCCCACCTTCCGGGGTGTGGATTTCGGTAATTCTCCCCCAGGCATCCAGGACAAATTCCGTTGTATTTTCTTCTCCGTCAATGGCTCTGATTACATTCCCCCAGGCATCATAAACCAAACGCTGGGCAGAAATACCTTTTTGCGCATTGTCCTTTCCCTGATAGAATGCCGTTGGATTTCCGGTTAAATCATAATCATATTGGTTAAATATCCTTCCACCGGTTACTGCTGTTTTTACTGTCCCCGATAAGTTATAGGTGTTTTCCTGAAGAAGCTCCCCATCCGGGCCAATAACCTGGATAACATGATCCTGGCAGTCATACACATAACTCGTCCCATTTCCATCGTCCATAACAGGGTTGTACTGCTCAGGCTGAACCAACTTAGTAATTCTGTCATTTGCATCGTAAAACAGCCTGGTTACTGCCCCGCACTCATCGGTAAAATGCGTTAAACGCCCTTTGCTGTCATAGGTAAAGTTTCGGCGGCTTTCTTTAGGCAGACTTTTATTGGTTCGGCAAAGAATCGCCCCATCCTGATCATAGGAATAGCTGAACTTCCGATGAATTGAAGTACTATAATAGAGGCAATCATCCGGTACTCAATTCTTGTATCATTTTCTCTATTACTGTAATCTAAACTCTCCACCAGATAATACAATATTTTAACTTAATTTAAGTTTCCGCTTGGTTTTAATATATAAATCAAGGAAAGTATAGAAATACTTCTCAAAAACCAATCTTATAATGTATCAAATTCCATTGAATTCTATTTGATATTTTTAATATTAATATAACATTTCTATAAATTCACTAAAACTATCTGCAATTTTCACCAGACAAGGATTAAATTCGTCTGACTCTT
>VSOC01000240.1 GCA_009774615.1 Lachnospiraceae bacterium | reverse complement strand
GGATTAACCAGGGCTTCAATCGCCATGGGCAGATGAAGGTTGGAGTTTGGGTTTCAGATGAAGAAGAAAAAGTGCTCCAGGTCGGTGTGCCCGTTATCCTGGAATACATAAAAGAAGGCGCTGCTCCCATTTTTTGCGGTGTAGTGAAAAAAAGTATAGCGGGAAAAGAGAAGGGACAAAGCTGCCTTTACATTGAGGCCGAAACCGCAAGCAGCCTTCTGGACCAGAAAAAAAGAAACCGTTCGTTTCAGAGGCAGGGACGCAGCTATCAGGAATTAATTGGAGAGATTTCTGCCCCTTATCAGGGCTATCCTGTGTGGAAAAAAGGTGCAGGCGGAGAACAGGCGTGTGGATTTTTACTCTAATTATGAAGAAACGGACTGGGAATTGATGAAAAGGGCAGTATCCATCCTTGGAAATAGTATCTTCCCAGAGTGCAGCTTTTTTGGAAATGGATTTTATATCGGTCTGCCGGATGGTCAGAAGGAAAGCGAAGTGGAATCTGACCATTATTCCATAAAGCAGTATATCCCTGGAAGTGTTCTAAACGACGGAACCTTGTGAACAGGCCCGGAGTATGTAATCAAGGATTGCCTTCAGACCTTGTATCCGGGGGAACGTGTAAGATTCAGAGGGCAATTTCTGGCAGTGGCTGAAAAAGAAAGCCGCCTGGAGGGAGGTTTGCTAAAGAATACCTACACCCTGCGGAGAGAAGATGCCTTCCAGACGGCTCGGATCTATAATTACCAACAGATTGGAGCCTCTATCGTGGGGACAGTAACCGAAAGCAGCCCGGATAAATCCCGATTAAACCTTAGTACGGATGGTGATGGAGAAACTGCAGACAGCTGGCATAGCCGACCAATTTTTTACAGCGGCGGAGGAGCAGGCTACAGCGGTCGCCCGGAAGTTGGGGATACAATGTATCTGTATTTTCCCAGTGAAAATGAAGAATCTCGTTCGGTTATCGCCGGAGGCGGGGCAGGTTATAAAACACTCCATAGCATTACCCAGCAGGTTATGAATGATACAGCGACAGAGGAAGAAGAAGCAAAAAAGAGCCAGCCGCTTCCTATGGGTGTGGAAAATCGGGAAATGCAGGAAAATCAGGAAATGCCAGAAACGGTACAGAGCATGACTGCAGCTTCTCAACAACCGGCTACCGGAAAAACCAAAACAGCCAGTGCTTCCAATATGCCCGGCTATAAAAACTGGAGTACACCAAAGAAACAGGGTGTATCATTAAATCCAGGAGGAATCCGTCTGCAGACCGGAAGCGGAACAGCGATAGGGATGGGAAATGGCGGAATCAGTCTGACCAGTAAGGGAGATGCAACCTTAAAGGGAAAGAATGGAATAGAGGTTGAGATGCTCTGTGGGAAGCAGGTCATCCTGAAAGCAAACGAATATATCTATATCCAGTGTGGGATGAGTGCCGCAGCACTGCTGCCGGAAGAAATCCATATAAAAGGAACCCAGGTACAGCTTGACAGTCCCTTAAATGAACAGGAAGAAACGGTATTTGGTGACAATGCATTAAAAGAACTAAAAGCAATGTACTTTGAAGCAAAATGGGGAAGCCCCATGCAGCTGTTCATGCCCGATGGAACTCCAATTGGTCGGGAATATGGCCTGGAAGAAAATGAGGCACTAAAAAAGTATTTCCTTGACCATGTTTTTGGTACAGAAGGGTATGAAGAATATTTGAGTACTCCAGAACTGCAGCAGTTATATCATGAAGGCGTGCTTGATGATGAAGGGGAAAAACTGTATAATGATCATCTGTACAGTAAGTGGCTGACAGAAACTTACGGGAAGACAGAGTGGCAGAAATTTAAGGATTGGGTGACGACAAAGGAGGGGATGCATACAAGTCTTGATGTCATCGGTATACTTTTGGAACCAACAGATGCGTTAAATGCAGTTCTTTATCTGATGGAAGGGGATAAGGGGAATGCAGCACTGTCCGGGATTAGTATGCTTCCCTTTATGGGAGAACAGTTTGGAAAAGCCGGAAAGGGGGCAAAAAAGTATCTGCTGAAAGCAGCGGATGCGACTAAGCTGAATCGGGGTGGGAAGATTGTAAAGATGCTGGATAACCTGGATATCTTTATTAAGGCCCGAAAGGCAGATATTGAGGACATAAGACGATGGATGAGAAGCCTGGATAATCTGGCAGACGGAGGAGATTATGTAATCGAATATGTAACCCCGGGTGGACTGATTTATAAGGTATGTATGAATGATGATTTCAGGGTTAATATTAATCTGATGGATGAATCGGGGGATACGCTGCAAAATTCAGTAAAGTTAGGGAAAAATGGTAGAGTTTTCCTAGAAGATGCTAAAAACCACTTGGAAGTAGCTATTAAATTTGATCGAAAGGCAACAAAAGGGTTGATTGGATGTCATAATAAGAATGCATTTTATGCTTTTTTTAAAGAAATGGGACTAGAAGAAAGCGAATTTATTGAAAAAATTGTAGCTCATCCAACAATAGAAGGAATATATGAAATAACATATAAAATAGAAGCAATTGACATTTATGGTAAGTCAACAGGCCGATATAAAATATTCAAATTGCCAAAAACAGTTTACGATCCATCCGTAATTAGTACAGAACAAATTATGGAATGGGGAAAAGTGGCCTTAGATTCTAAAGATGCAATAATTAAAGGTCGAATTATTGAAGGAGTTGCTCCTAATGGATTAAAATTTCGTGGATACTTAAATGACATGGGAGAGATTACTAATTTCCATCCCATTTTTGAAGGGAGATAGAAATGCCTGTAAACGAGGAATATGGAAAAATGAATGCTATTGAATTGTTATTTTATTATTTAGATATGGAACAAAGTAAATTAATTGATATTATTGAATCATATTATACTAGAAATGGCATTGCAATAGACGAATGTATTGCTTATGCTTTTGCAGAAGAATATGAAGAATATGAGGAAGATTATTTTGGAAAAGATGGAATAAAAATTGTAATTCAGGAGCCTGTGGTAGATGAAGAGAAAGAAGAGGTCTATAGCCTAAAAGATTTTTTCATAGCAGTTGACAAATATTATCAAAAAAATTTTAGCTTTTATAAGGGTAAAAATTTGCAAATAATTGAAAATAAGTTGGCAGAAATCAAAAAAATATTGGGTATTTAAAAATTTAGATTGATTTACAAAGTACGTATGAATGGTGATTGCAAAGTTAATATTATTCTGATGGATGAGGCAGGGGATACGCTACAAGATTCATTGAGGTTAGGGAAGTGGATTAATGATGGTGGAGAAGTCGCTGGGGATGCTATAAAAAGGAAAAATGGAGCGAATCCATTGAATGATCCGAAAATTGCAAAAGATGTTATTACAACTCCAAATTCCGTTTATGGATATAGACCCAAGTCGGGTTCATCATTAGATCAATTTGATATTGATTGGAGTAATGCGGATGAAGTTGCTAAAGCTCGGGCTGTACGGCTTGAATATTTAGAGGCTATGGAAGCTAAAAAAGCAAAATTAAATGCTGAAATTAACCGTTATTTAGATGACGGAAAAGATATGAAGGAAATAGCCGAAATTAAAGTGGAACAAAGAAACTTAGATAGAATTAAGTCTTATACTGAAAGAGGAGATTATGAAAACCTTGAAAAATTATATAATAGAAATATTAAAGAGTATGGGCGAAAAGAAGGTCCTACAGCACAGCAATTACTAGAAAAATATGGTTCATATGAAGAGGTTATATATTCTAGTGTTAAGGTGAATAATGGAATGAATGTAATATTAGGCATAGATAACTAGTACTGCATTGCGTAAATTCCAGTGAATATGCACCCGCTGTCTACGTCATCTGTAAACCCCACGAAACTCGACGTAGCACCACTACGCCTTCGTTTCGCGGGATTCACATCTAACGCAGACATCAGGCACCTATTCACCGTTATTTACGCAACACAGTACTAGATTGGAGAAAATTATGAATTTAGAAAAAATTAATGGAAATATAAAGTGGTATAGAGAAAACAAATTAAAAATAAAATTAAAGGATATGGGGGAAGAGTCAGAGATTTGGGTTATGCTCGATGGATATAATATTTGCTTTAAACTAATAATGTTTGATTTTGTTGAACGAATAAAAGAGGATTTAATGTTGAATGTTTCAATCAAAAAAGTATGGAATAACCAAAGAGTTTTTGTAATTAATTCAGGTCATGCTTTAGAATTAGTAAACTATATATTAGAGTTTATAAATGAGTGGGATATCAAAGTTAGTACAAATAC
>VSOC01000024.1 GCA_009774615.1 Lachnospiraceae bacterium | reverse complement strand
GAAAACGAAAAAATTTTGAAAAAGTAGTGGAATCACGTACCTAGGGCTAGCCACCGCGCTAGCGGTTTGGTACAATAGAAGAAAAAACGATTATTGAAGATTATAACAGGAGGTACTACCATGGCACTTGTAAGACAGAATGCCCTTTCTCTTCCGATGATGAATGAGTCCTGGGCAGAAACCGCACGAAATTATGAACAGCAAAACATGACCGAAATTGACTACTGGTGTTCGCCTGCGATGACCTCTACCGATCCTGCCCGCCATGCAGAACTGATCGGACGCATCGTTCAGGTCGCCTATGAAGAATATTCCAATATTGTATTGTACGGCACGATTAAAGCCATTGAAGTTCTAACCGTGGAAGAAACCTTTGAAAAATACGGTCCCGAAGGGCAGAATATCCTGGGCCTTCCCAAATGTACCAGCATCACGGATTTTCTGCGCGAAATCCACGAATCCCTCTCCTCTTCCAACCCGGAAAAAATCAATGTATTTTCTCCGATGGCCAATATTATTATCCAGATTAAGCCCATCCCGGCGCATCTGCTCAACGGAAAGGGAAACCGTGCAGTTTTCCGCTGACTGGAACCAAAATACGTCCATGCAGAGTAAACTATAGACACCCGTGCCGTATCCCTCAAAATTTACATTTTTTTTTCATTTTCCTGAAATCTGACAGAAAAACGTAGGAAATAATTTATACATACAAAACGGTTTTCTGTTATAATAAAGCCAGTCAAACAACACACAAAGAAAGGATGGTTTTATCATGAATACAGGGAAAAAATTAATCGCCATGATGTTGTCCGTACTGCTGGCGGGGATAATGGCTGTACCTGCCCTGGCAGCGGAAACCCGGACAAAGATTGAAAAGGTAACACTGGACTTTGTAGCCTATGATGACGGAGAAGACGGAGAATACGGAGAAGTAGAAGTTAAAGAATCCGGCGGAAACTATTCTGTTGAAGATGTGGAATTTCTTTCCAGCGATTCCGCGGTCGGCTCCGGTTATCCCAGGGTAAGGGTAACCCTCTATGCGGATAATGATTATTACTTTGCCACCTCCAACCGAAGCCTCTTTTCTTTAAGCGGCGAGGGTGCCACCTTCGTCAGTGCAAACCTTCGGGACAGCAAGCAGAGAGCCATTGTCACCGTTCAGCTAAAGAACTACAGCGGTGCACGGGCAGATGTCGCCGAAGATGTTGAGTGGGATTATGAAGGAAGCGGAACCTGGAGTGAGGTTCCCAACGTAGCTTACTATGAGGTTCGCTTAAAACGCGGAAATACGGTTATCGGTGAAGTGATGAAGGTCGAAGATACCACCATGGATTTTTCCAGCATGATTACGCAAACCGGAAGATACACCTTCCAGGTACGCACCGTAAACCGCTATGTCACCTCAAACAAGAGCAAGTGGGTAAGCTCCGAGCGCTGGGAAATCGACACGGATACCTTTAACAGCCTTGGCTTTTCCACAACATCCAACGTCTATAATTCCGGAAATACAAACTACGGCGCATCCAACCCGTTTACCGTAGTCAACGGATGGCAGAGAGATACCACCGGCATATGGTACCGCAATTACGACGGCACATGGCCTGCTTCGCGCTGGCAGCAGATCGACGGCTCCTGGTATTACTTTAATGCCAGCGGCTACATGATGTTCAACAACTGGATTGTCACGAACGGAATTTACTACTATGTAGGTTTTGACGGAAAGATGCTCACCAACCAGCGCACACCCGACGGCTATTATGTAGACGGAACGGGGGCTTGGATTCCTGGGATTTAACGATAAATTCGGGATGATTCATTGCATGTACAGTTAAAAAAATATGCGTTTTAAGAAATGCAGAATCAAAAAATGCCGTATCTTATTTTAGATGCGGCATTTTTTGCAGCTTTTCCTTCTGTCCTTTATGTGTTCCCTTCTACCCCTCTCTCTGGTAAGCCAGCCGCGGACTCCCGTCGGCAAGATAAATTTTTCCGCACTGCACAAATCCGTTCTTCTCCAGAACCTTCTGCATCACCCGGTTATCCTCATGTGTATCAATTCGCAGGTTCGGACACTGCCCTGCCGCCCATAAAAAACAGAACCTTGCAAATCCCTTTCCCCTTCCGGAGCTGGCTACCCGGTGGATAACCCCATAGGGCTTTTCATTCAGCCATCTTCCGCCCTCGATAACCTGGTAGGCCGGTTCATCTTCTATGGCAAAGTAAAAGGTTCCTAAAACTTCCCCTGGATGAACTTCCTCCCCTTCCCGTCCGTCCTCCGGGCCTTCAGCCACACACAGCCACGCCTTCCCCTCAAGAATTCCTTTCTTAACAAGGTCTTCCTCCGGGTAGGAATCCTTCCACTGGTTGGGATTTCCCGTTTCTTTCATAAACTGACGGGCACGCTGATAAATCAAAAGCATCTGCGGCAAATCCTCTAACTTAGCTCTTCTTATCTGCATATTCTTTTTCCTCCGCATTTCTTTCCGTTGGTCTTTCGGTTGTTCTTTCGGTTATTTTTTCCTTTATTCTTTCGATATTCATGCTAATTATAACGGATTTTTTTCCTTTTTACAAATCCTTGGGTCAAACAGATAGCATATCTTTACCTGGAGAAAAATCGAATATTGTCGCTGCAAGGCTTAGGCTGGTATGTTATGATTTGATTTATCAGATTTACAAGGGACAAAAGAAATCGCCGCCACTACTGCAATAGCGACGGCTGACCTCGTAAGAGGTATGTAGTTATCGTTTGATGGGTAGAACCGCTTCTATGGCTTTCCCTTTTTTGTATTTCTCCTATAGCACATCTGACAAAGGAACACAAGCAAAATACTTATTGTCAACTGCCCATTGTTTCTGTATAATGATAATATCGATTGCTCCGCACTTCGTGCCCCCACAATCCCAAAAACAAAAAATCCATATAAGAAACGAGAAGTATTGTCAGATGAATAAAAGAACAGAAAAAAAAGCAATTATCTTTATCGGCCTGCAGGCCAGCGGAAAATCTACGTTTTACCGCCAAAGACTTGCCAAAGATTATGTACATATCAACCTGGACACCCTGCACACACGGAATAAGGAAAAGATTCTTTTGGAAGACTGCCTGGAAAAAGGTATTTCTTTCGCTGTGGATAATACAAATCCCACGATAGAAGACCGGGCAAGATATATTCTTCGGGCAAAGGCGTGCGGATATCGCGTAGATGGATATTTTTTTCAGTCGGTCATTGCAGACTGTGTAAAAAGAAACGCCGCAAGGCAGGGAAAAGCCCATGTCCCGGATAAAGCAATCGTCAGTACCTCCAACCGGCTTAAACTCCCGTCCTACGCCGAGGGCTTTGACAAACTCTACTTTGTAAAACTGGAACAAGATGAATTTATTATTGAAGAATGGAAGGAAAACCTATGAACTTTGAAGAATTAGATAACAAAATGAGAAGATTTGAACAATCCCTGGATCTGATAATTCTGCCGGAAATCTACTTGGCTGTACGGCTGGACGGAAGAAATTTTACGAAGCTGACCAAGGAAGTCTGCCGCTTTGAAGCCCCCTTCGACATCCGATTCAGGGATGCCATGGTTGATACTGCCAGACATTTAATGGAATGTGGCTTTCGGATCATCTACGGCTATACGGAAAGCGATGAGATTTCGCTACTGTTTCACCCCGATGATTGTACCTTTGGCCGAAAAACCAGAAAAATTAATTCTGTGCTGGCCGGGGAAGCAAGCGCCTGTATGTCGCTGCGGCTGGGGGTAACGGCCTGTTTTGACAGCAGGGTTATCCCGCTTCCCAACCAGGAATGTATCAAGGATTATTTTTCCTGGCGTCAGGAAGATGCTCACAGAAATTCATTGAACGCCCACTGTTACTGGATGCTGCGCAAAAAAGGAATCAGCGCCCGAGAAGCCACAAAACAACTGGAAGGCCGCTCCGTTTCCTGGAAAAACGAACTGCTTTTTTCTGAGCATATCAATTATAATGACCTCCCTTCCTGGCAGAAACGGGGCATTGGCCTCTACTATTCCGTTTATGAAAAAAGCGGATACAACCCCGTTAAAAATCAGGAAGTACGCGCAGTCCGAAGTAAAATAGAAACCGAACTCGAACTAAAAACCGGGCAGGAATATCAGGATTGGATCATATCGCTTCTGCAGGAAACATAATGGCTTCATCCCCCACTTTCGGATAACCACCCCTTATCACCATGCAGTTCATAATAAAACATATACTGCTGCAGTATCCCGGCAATTCCCTGGTAGCGCGAAAAGGGGAAGCCCTCCGGATACTGCCTTTTCAATATCTGCATCATATGCGTATCTATGGGAAAGGCATCCACATGGTGCAGGGCAAAAAGGCAGACACACTCGGCCACCTTCGTTCCCACCCCGTAAAGCTTCATCAGTTCCTTTTTCGCTTCTTCATAAGGCAAAGGATAAAGCGCCTGCAACGCAAACTCTCCCCCGGCAATCATCTGTGCTGTTTTTAAAATATATTTCCCCCGGTACCCCAGGTTGCAGGCCAGAAGGTCTTCTAATTTTGCCCCTGCCAGCACTTCGGCCCGAGGAAAGGAAAAATATTCCTCTCCCTCTGCAGTTTTCTTTTTCATCCCGTATTTTTCACAAAGCAACCTCACACAGCGGCGGATTCGCGGGATATTATTCTGCTGGGAAATGATAAAGGTTATGATCATCTCCCATAAATCCTGCTTTAAGATATGTATCCCCCAGCCAAACTCCGCCGCCCTGCACAGATAGGCATCCTCTGGGGCAATCCTTTTGTAAATCGCTCCATAATCCCGCCCCAGGTCAAAATATTCTCTCCAAAATTCATGAAATTCCTCTTCTGCACAGTTAAAAGCAAAGCGGCACTCCTCCCGCTCTGCTTTTAACTGTACAATCTTTACACAGCGCTCTCCTGCAATAATCCTAAAAGCACCGTCTTCCTGCTCTTCCATGCGGAAGCACTGGCCGCTCCTGGCGATTTGTTTTAAATCCATCGAGGGCAGACAAACTTCTATTCCCATCCTGTACTCTACTCCAAATGATTCATATAAGCGATGGCAGCGTCAATACAGGCTTCCATACCTGCTTTCTGGCTGTCCAGGCATAAATGGTAGTTCTGCGGTTTTCCCCATTCATTTCCCGTATAATACTGGTAATAATCCTTCCTTTTCCGGTCGATTTCCCGAACTTTTTTCTCCATCGCTTTCAGTTCAGATTCAGGCATCCTTTCCTTCTCCATAAGACGCTGTACCCGCTTTTTAAAGTTCGCATAGAAGAATAAATTCAGACATTGTTCGTCTTTAAGAACCATGTCGGCGCAGCGTCCCACAATCACGCACGGCCCATGCTCTGCCAGGCGATGAATCACCCTGGACTGCGCAATAAATATCTGATCCGACATGGGAACTTCATAAATCGTAGAAAACGGCGTGTACTTCATCTCCTCTTTTTCCATAAAAGCATCATCATAAAGTTCAAAAATATGCTCTTCCAGTTCAATGTCTTCCGCTGCCATTTTAATCAGCTGCTTATCATAAAACGGAATCCCCAAACGCTCCGACAACCTATGGCCGATTTCCCGTCCGCCGCTGCCAAACTCCCTGCTGATCGTTATGATTTTTGTCATCATTGTACCTCCCCTGCCCATCCTTTTGCTCAATTGCCGTCCGGATTTCCTTCGTGCCGCCGAATGGCATACAGATATCCTTTAGGGCTTGGCTATGGGGTTATTATACCGTAAAGAACGTTTTTCGGCAAGTCTAAAGGACATCTTTCCTGTTATTTGGCAAATTTTGGTTACTGCTCACATAGGTCTGCAAAGCGGGATGGCGGTGACGGCGGAACGCCCCATCGCAGTAGTTTCGTACAATAATAACTGTTTTATCAGGACTACCGATCCATCCTGAATCCCGCATAAGCATTCATCCCGTGCTCATGGATATCCAGGCCGTCCATCTGCTCCTGATCCGTTACCCGAAGCCCAATGGTTTTATTAATCACGGTAAAGACCACAAACATCGTTGCTGCCGTCCATGCCAGAACCGAAACCACACCGGTAAGCTGGATTCCTAAAAGAGAGAATCCGCCGCCGTAAAATAAACCGGAAATCTCGCTCTGCGGGGCGCTGGTCGTGGCAAATAAGCCCACGGCAATCGTTCCCCAGACACCGTTGCAAAAATGCACGGCTACCGCGCCCACCGGGTCATCGACATGGATAATATAGTCACAGAACCATACCCCAAAGACAACCAGGATGCCGGATACTGCGCCGATAACAAGCGAACCCAGGGCGTCCGTCACATCACAGCCGGCGGTAATCGCCACCAGGCCAGCCAGAGAAGCATTCAGACACATGGAAACATCCGGCTTGCCGTATTTTATCCAGGTAAACATCATACAAACCACCGTAGCAACCGCCGGAGCAATGGTCGTTGTGGCAAAGATGGAAGCAAGCTGCGGGCCGGAGGTCGCCGCTGCCCCGTTAAAGCCGTACCAGCCAAACCAGAGAATAAAGCAGCCTAAAGCGCCGATAACGATATTGTGCCCTAAAATCGCATTTGGCGTTCCGTCCGGCTGGTATTTTCCGATACGCGGCCCTTCAATCGCCGCACCGATTAACGCCGTAACACCGCCGACCATGTGGATGGCACAGGAGCCGGCAAAATCATGAAATCCCTTTGCTGCCAGCCAGCCGCCGCCCCAGATCCAGTGCGCCTCGATGGGATAGACAAGGGCGGAAATCACTGCCGAATAAATACAATAAGAGATAAACTTCGTCCGCTCTGCCATGGCCCCGGAAACAATGGTTGCCGCCGTCGCGCAAAAGACCAGGTTAAAGACAAAACTCGACCAGTCAAACTGTGCATAATTCGTAATAATATCCATCGTGGGAAGGCCAACCAATCCGCCTAAGGCATCTTCCCCCAGCAGCAGCCCAAAGCCAAGAAACATAAAGACAATGGTGCCGATACAAAAGTCCATTAAGTTCTTCATAATAATATTTCCCGCATTTTTCGCACGGGTAAACCCGGTTTCCACCATGGCAAATCCGGCCTGCATAAAGAATACAAAGGCGGCACCGATTAAGTACCAGATTCCAAAAATTTCACGTAAGATTTCTTCCATAATATCCTCCATTCTCTGCACACTTCCTGACCATCCTGCGTTTTGCGTACAAACAGTGATGAAGCGTTATTCCGGCTTGATTGCTAAAAAAAAGAAGATCCCGGCCTTTTACGCTCGCAATCTTCTTTGATCAACGGAATCCTGTATGCAGTTATCTGTCCCTTTTCTTTGATAAAAAGTTATTCTACAATGCATTTTCACCGTGCTCGCCGGTTCGGATACGGACAACATCCTGTACATCGTAAACAAAAATTTTGCCGTCGCCATAGTTTCCCGTGGTAATTTCCTTCACTACCTGGTCAATAATATTTTCGGCAACATTCTCCGGAACCACCGTTTCCACCTTTACCTTGGGGAGCAGGTTTACCACGTACTTTGTCCCCCGGTAAGTCTGGGTGTAGCCTTTCTGGTTCCCGTAGCCCATAATATTGCTGATCATAACGCCATTCGCCTCACAGCCTTCCAGAATCTTTTTTAACTCTTCGAGCTTCTCCGAACGAATAACTATTTCCAGTTTCTTCATACAGTTTTCCTCCTTTTCTCCGTGAAAGCTTCCCTGTCCTGCAATGCAAAAAGGGCATTTCCCCTTCGAGAAACACCCTTGTTTTGCATGGGCCTATTATTACACAGGACAATTCGATTTGTCAAATGTTTTTGGCTGAATTTTCCGCCGAAAAATCATCCGTCAAATGCTTTATCCTTAGTATATTTCTACAAATCTCCTTATCGTCCTTGGTATTATTCTCCAATTCTCCCTCGCTTTTCCCTCTATTCTGTGTGCGTTTCACAGCACCTCTATTCCGTGAGCGTTTTACAGCACAGACGTTTTACTCCTGCCTGTTTTTGCCTTTTCCCCCTGCACAGACCAGAACAAAGCCCAGAAAAAGCACCGCTGCAGCCATCCATCCGGCAAAAACAAGACCGCCTCTGGACGAAAACATATCATAATATCCCTTGAGATAAATGAAAATAATAATCGCCGGAATCCCGTAGGACACATAGCTGCGAAGCCCTGCCGGAAAGGAAATTCCTGTTCCGGTATTCACTTCTTTTAAAAACTTATCCCAGCCCCAGCCGTTTTTCCTGGTGCAGAAAAGCACATAGCCCAGGCTTCCCAGAGGCAAAAGATTATTCGATACAATAAAGTCCTCCAGATCCATAATCGTCGTTCCCTCACCCAAAGGCTGAATCCCGGAGAGCACGTTAAACCCAAGGACACAGGGCATACTGAGCAAAATCACTGCCCCGGCACAGACAAACACGCTTCTTTTTCTCGTCCACCCCAGCAAGTCCATAAAGACGGCAATTAAATTTTCAAATACGGCAATAATCGTGGAAAGTGCTGCAAAGCTTAAAAACAGGAAGAACAACCCGCTCCAGAGCTGACCGGCAGTCATCTGCGCAAAGATATTGGGCAGGGTGAGAAAGACCAGGCTTGGCCCGGCCCCCGGCTCGATGCCGTAGGAAAAGCAGGCAGGAATAATAATCATCCCGGCCATCAATGCCACAAAGGTATCTAAAATCGTAATATTCACCGCTTCCCCGGTCAGGCTCCTTGTCCGATCCAGGTAGCTTCCGAAAATCAGCATTGCCCCGATTCCAATCGAAAGCGTAAAGAATGCCTGGCTCATTGCACCGAAAATCACGTTTCCAATGCCATTATCCACCATTTTTCCAAAATCAGGAACCAGATAAAAACGGATTCCCTCCTCTGCCCCATCCATAAAAAACGAATGCTCTGCCAAAACCAGCATAATTACCAAAAGAGCGGTCATCATCACCTTAGAAACCCTCTCGATTCCCTTTTTCAGACCGAACAGACAGACTAAAAAACCCATAACGCAGACCAGAACCGTCCAGAAGATCATTAATCCGGGATTTCCCAGCATCTGATCAAAGCTTTGCGCTACAAACTCCGGTGAAGCACCCGCAAAGACACCTGAAAAGCTGCGCACACAGTAATACACCATCCAGCCGCCGACCATGGTATAGAACATCATCAGCAGATAGCAGCCGCCGATTCCGATTCCTTTCAGCCAATGCCAGCGGCTGTTTTTCGGCGCAAGTTTTTCAAAACTCACCGCCACACTCTTTTTGCTTCCCCGACCTACCGCAAACTCACAGACCAGCACAGGAACCCCCAGCATCACCAGAAACAACAGGTAGATTAAGATAAAAGCAGCCCCTCCGTATTCACCGCACATATAAGGAAACTTCCATACATTTCCAAGTCCTATGGCACAGCCGGCCGATACCAGGATAAAACCCAGCCGTGAACCAAATTTTTCACGTTCCATAATTTCTTAGCACACACCTTTCTTATTTTGTTACTATTTTTCATTCCTCTTTTTATCGCCCCTGCAAACACGGACTTTTCTATCTTACCATAAAATGCAGTGATGCACCAGACAAAAATAAAAAAAAGGGATTGACAAATAAATTTTCTGCGTGTAGAATATAGCGCATAAAGAAAAGGCAACGGTGTCTTTGAGCAGCAGGCTCAGAGGCACCTTTTTTGCTTTATAGGAACAGCATTCCTTATTCCTTTATCTTTAAACAACAATTTAGCATTCATTCAGAAACAAGGGTGTTTCTTATGCGTTTCGCCTTCACCGGCTCCGCATAGGGGACACCTTCCACTTTTTTGGAAACACAGAAACCAACAGGGCACATTGCCCGGATCAAGTAGAAAAGAGGAGAGAAAAATGATGAAAAATGTATCGGAGTATTTTGGAAGCCTGGTTTTTGACGATCGGGTAATGAAGGCAACACTTTCGGCTAAGGTCTACCAGTCGCTGAAGAAAACCATTGACGAGGGAGCGAAATTGGATATCAGCGTGGCTAATGCCGTTGCTATCGCGATGAAAGACTGGGCGGTGGCGCACGGCGCTACACATTATACGCATTGGTTTCAGCCCCTGACCGGAATTACGGCAGAAAAGCATGACAGCTTTATTTCCCCGTCCCCGGACGGCGGCGTAATTATGGAATTTTCGGGCAAGGAACTAATTAAGGGCGAACCGGACGCCTCTTCCTTCCCCTCCGGCGGACTTCGGGCTACCTTTGAGGCGAGGGGCTACACCGCCTGGGACCCGACTTCCTATGCTTTTATCAAGGGAAAAACCTTGTGCATCCCTACCGCCTTCTGTTCCTACGGCGGGGAAGCCCTGGATAAGAAAACCCCCCTGCTTCGTTCCATGGAAGCCTTAAATAAACAGGCCCTTCGTATCCTGCACCTGTTTGGCAATGATTCGGTTAAATGTGTCCGCACCTGTGTAGGCCCGGAGCAGGAATACTTCTTAATTACCAAAGAAATGTACGAACAGCGCCCCGACCTCCAATACACCGGACGCACACTCTTCGGTGCAAAATCCCCCAAGGGTCAGGAAATGGACGATCACTACTTCGGTGTAATTAAGCCAAGGGTCGCCGCTTATATGGAAGAATTAAACCATGAATTATGGCAGCTTGGCATTCTGGCAAAAACAGAACACAATGAAGTTGCCCCGGCACAGCACGAACTTGCACCGATTTACACCACGACAAATATTGCCACCGACCACAACCAGTTAATGATGGAGATTATGCAGAAGACGGCAGCAAAACACGGCCTGGTCTGCCTGCTGCACGAGAAGCCATTTGCCGGAGTAAACGGCAGCGGCAAGCACAACAACTGGTCAATGGCAACCGATGACGGCGTAAACCTTTTATCACCGGGAGCAACACCCTATGAGAACGCGCAGTTTTTACTCTTTTTATGTGCAGTAATTAAGGCAGTTGACGACTATCAGGATCTTCTGCGGCTCTCGGTAGCTACCGCAGGCAATGACCACCGATTAGGGGCAAACGAAGCGCCGCCGGCCGTTGTTTCCATCTTCCTCGGTGATGAATTAAATGCCGTCCTGGAAGCAATTGAACAGGGAACGCCTTATAATGGCGCAGAAAAGAAACAGATGAAACTCGGCGTAGATGTCCTTCCCAAGTTCAACCGCGATACCACCGACAGAAACCGTACTTCTCCCTTTGCGTTTACAGGAAATAAATTTGAGTTCCGTATGCTGGGATCATCCAACAGCATTGCCTGCGCGAACATGATGTTAAATGCGGCAGTTGCGGAAAGCTTAAAGATTTACGCAGATCGGCTGGAAGGTGCTGAAGATTTTGAAACCACCCTGCATGAGATGATTCGCAAAACCATTAAAGATCATAAGAAAATCATCTTTAACGGAAACGGCTACGACGACGCATGGATTGCGGAGGCGACAAAAGAACGCGGACTGCTGAACTACCGCACCACCCCCGATTGTATGCCCCATCTTTTAGATAAGAAGAATGTGGATATGCTGACGGCACACAAAGTATTCTCTGTGGCAGAACTGAAATCGCGGTGCGATATCATGCTGGAGAATTACTGTAAGACGGTGGTCATCGAGGCAAATACAATGATATCCATGGCAAAGACGCAGATTGCACCGGCAGTCGATGCCTATACATTAAAGCTGGCACAGACACAAGCCGCAAAAAAGGCAGTAAATGTTTCCCTGCCCTGTGCTTATGAAACCAAGCTGGTTGAAAAGCTTTCGGCCTTGACGGATGCGATTTATACAAAAGTTGAAGAACTGGAAGAAACTGTGGCAGCACTAACGAAAAATGACGATATTTTTGCAGCGTCCAATGCAGTAAGGGATACTATGCTTCCACAGATGGATGCATTAAGGGCAGCCTGTGATGAGGCGGAAACACTCACGGCAAAGAGTTACTGGCCGTTTCCAAGTTATGGGGATTTGCTGTTTAGTGTGAAATAAGGGAGAAGATTATTACTTTAAATGCTAAGTTCGTCCGCTCCGGCAGGACCTATTCCAACGTCACCACGCTTTCGCTCCACATAGAACGCAGCGGACGCTAGGTTCGTGGAAGACCTCACCAAGCGCCGGCGTTATATAGGGGATTCCTTTTGGAATAGGCCCTGCCTGCGCTGCTGCTTTGGCTTGCGAATTATATTCTAACTTCGCTGTTTTACTATTTTCCATATTTTTCTAATGTTAAATATTGTGAACTATATAATTTTTTAGAATAATCAACAAGAAGTTAGTACTCTAGCGAAAGCGGAGCCATGTTTCGTGAGGAATCCCCTATATAACGTCGGCGCTTAATGAGGTCTTTCACGAATTTAGCGCCCGTTACGTTATATGCGGAGCGAAAGCGTGGTGACGACGAAACATGGCTCTGCTGTAGCGGAAAAGCATGTCAATCTTTTCAAAAAAATATAAATTTTTAATAGCAGTTCAGACAAGTCCGTACAAGGATATTACATGATATTTCTTTGCAACGAACATAATCTGAACTGTTAGCCTTTTGTATATGTTTTATTCAATTTATTTTAGTCTTTGGAGGTTTATTTATGTGTTCAATTATGGGTTATTGCAGCGGCAGTGCCGTTTTAGAGGTTTTTCAGAAAGGATTTATGCAGACGATTTCGCGTGGACCGGACTGCAGCAGAATTGTGGATACGGGGAACGGATTACTGGGGTTTCACCGGCTTTCGATTATGGGCCTTACACCTGAGGGAATGCAGCCGTTTTCCCTGGATGGGAGTTACCTGGTCTGCAATGGGGAGATTTATGGGTTTGAGCGGTGGAAAAAAGAACTTTCAGCAAAGTACAGCTTTGTAAGCGATTCGGATTGTGAGATTTTGCTTCCCATGTACCGCGAGTATGGGACGGGGATGTTTGCTTTGCTGGACGCGGAGTTTGCCTGTATTCTTTATGACGGAAGGACAAAGGAATTTATTGCCGCACGGGACCCGATTGGGATTCGTCCGCTTTATTATGGTTATGATGAACAGGGCGTGATTATATTTGCCAGCGAGGCGAAGAACCTGGTGGGGCTTTGTGCTAAGATTATGCCGTTTCCGCCGGGACATTTTTATAAGGATGGGGAGTTTGTCTGCTATTGTGATATTGCCAAAGTGGATAAGGTCTGTGAAGATGATTTGGAAACGGTCTGCGAAAAGATTCATGATAAGCTGGTTGCAGGAATTGAAAAGCGTCTGGTTGCGGATGCCAAGGTGGGTTTTCTTTTGTCCGGCGGGCTGGATTCTTCTTTAGTATGTGCAGTTGCCCAGAGAAAGAGCGAGAAGCCTGTCCGCACGTTTGCGATTGGGATGGCGGAAGATGCGATTGATTTAAAATATGCGAAGCAGACGGCGGATTTTATCGGGAGTGAGCATACTGAAGTGATCATTACAAAGGAGGATGTTTTGTCCAGTCTGGATGAACTGATTCATCTTTTGGGGACGTTTGATATTACAACGATTCGGGCAAGTATGGGGATGTATCTGGTTTGTAAGGCGATTCATGAACAGACGGATATCCGGGTTCTTTTAACCGGGGAAATTTCGGATGAGATCTTTGGGTATAAGTATACGGATTTTGCACCTTCAGCCGAGGAGTTTCAAAAAGAAGCGGTGAAGAGGGTTCGGGAACTGCACATGTACGATGTTCTGCGGGCAGATCGCTGTATTTCGGTAAACTCGCTCGAAGCCAGGGTTCCTTTTGGAGATTTAGATTTTGTGCGGTATGTGATGGCGGTTGATCCGCAGAAGAAGCTGAATACCTACGGGAAGGGGAAGTATCTTCTGCGCCATGCGTTTGAGAAGGACGGATGCCTGCCGGAAGAAATCCTCTGGAGGGAGAAAGCGGCATTTTCGGATGCGGTGGGGCATTCCCTGGTGAATTATCTCAAGGCCTATGCCGAAGGAGTTTATACGGATGAGGAGTTTGAAACACGGCGGAAGTCTTATCCCCATGCACAGCCGTTTACAAAAGAATCTCTGCTTTACCGGGAAATTTTTGAGAAATATTATCCCGGACAGGGGGAAATGATTGTGGATTTCTGGATGCCGAATAAGTCCTGGGAGGGCTGTGATGTGAATGATCCGTCAGCCCGTGTTCTTGCCAACTATGGAGCAAGCGGGAAATAAGGCTTTCCGGCATGGGATAAAGAACTTATGTTGCTGTGAACGTGTAAGCAGTAACGAACTTATCTTTATTGGATGAAAAACTTATCTTTAAATGAATCGGCGAGGAAAAGGAAGATGGCAAAGTATATTTTTGTGACTGGCGGCGTGGTTTCCGGGCTGGGCAAGGGAATTACGGCGGCTTCCCTTGGACGGCTGTTAAAGGCCAGGGGACTGAAGGTTGCGGCGCAGAAGCTGGACCCCTATATTAATATCGATCCGGGGACAATGAGCCCCTACCAGCACGGCGAGGTCTATGTGACAGAGGACGGGACGGAAACGGATTTGGATCTGGGACATTATGAGCGCTTTATTGATGAAGATTTAAACCAGTTTTCTAACCTTACTACAGGCAAGGTGTACTGGAATGTGCTAAATAAAGAGCGCAGAGGGGAGTATTTAGGTTCTACGGTTCAGGTCATTCCCCATGTGACGAATGAAATTAAGGATTTTGTCTACCAAGTGGGGAAAAAGACCGGGGCGGACGTGGTGATTACGGAAATCGGAGGGACGATCGGTGATATTGAGTCCCAGCCTTTTTTAGAAGCTGTGCGGCAGATTTCTTTGGAGGTGGGAAGGGAGAACAGCTTGTTTATTCATGTGACCCTGGTTCCTTTTCTCCGGGGTTCGGATGAGCACAAGTCCAAGCCGACCCAGCACTCGGTAAAGGAACTGCAGGGCATGGGAATTAATCCCAATCTTATTGTCCTGCGCTGTGATGAACCGCTAGAGGAAGCTATTTTTAAGAAAATTTCCATGTTCTGCAATGTCAAGCCGGACTGTGTAATTGAAAATCTGACCCTTCCCAACCTTTATGAAGCGCCGCTGATGCTGGAGAGGGCAAATTTTTCTGCCGTAGTCTGCCGCGAACTGGGGATAACCGCACCTGCGCCGGATTTAGAGGAATGGATGCAGATGGTGCAGAAAAGCAGGAATGGAAAACAGGTAAAAACGGTGCATATCGGGATTGTGGGAAAATATGTGGAACTGCACGACGCCTACCTCTCGGTGATGGAAGCGCTGCGCCACGCCGGATTTTATCACGAAGCCCGGATTGAAATTTGCTGGATTGACTCCGGGGAGATTACCGAAGAAACCAAGGATGAGCTTTTGTCCGGGCTGGACGGATGCTTAGTTCCCGGGGGCTTTGGAAGCCGGGGAATTGAGGGAATGATTCTTGCGGCCCGGTATGCAAGAGAACACGGAATGCCCTACTTTGGGATCTGTCTGGGAATGCAGGTGGCTGTGATTGAATTTGCCCGCCATGCTGCCGAAATGCCGGATGCAAACTCCCGGGAGTTTGACGAACACTGCACGTATAAGGTTATCGATTTTATGCCGGGGCAGAGCGATGAAGTCAATAAGGGCGGAACCCTGCGTCTGGGTGCCTATCCCTGCCGGATTCAGCCCGGTACGGTGATGGAGCGCTGCTACCAGAAAAACCTGATTAGCGAACGGCATCGCCATCGTTATGAATTTAACAATGACTACCGGGATAATTTAGAAGCCGCCGGACTTACCGTCAGCGGAACTTCCCCGGACGGGCGGCTGGTGGAAACGGTGGAATTAAGCGATCGTCCATTCTATGTCGGCGTCCAGTATCACCCGGAATTTAAGAGCCGGCCCAACCATCCCCACCCTCTGTTTAAAGGATTTATCGACGCTGCCTTAAAGTTTCAACGGGAGGATAAACCATGAGTCTGCATGAAGAATGTGGTGTGTTCGGTGTAATTAGCCCGCAGGCTGCCGATGTCGCCGGTATGGCCTATTATGGCCTGTATGCCCTGCAGCACCGGGGGCAGGAAAGCTGCGGGATGGTAATTAATGATGACGGGGTGTTTTTTTCGCATAAGGATCTGGGACTGGTCAGCGAGGTTTTTTCACATGATATCCTATCGAAGCTTCCCCATGGAAATATGGCGGTGGGGCATGTGCGCTACGGCACTACAGGAGGAAATAACCGGAACAACTGCCAGCCCATGGAGGTCAACCATCAGAAGGGCAAGATGGCGATTGCCCATAACGGAAATTTAAGCAATGCTGCCATGCTTCGCAATGCGCTGGAATTATCCGGCGCGATTTTTCATTCCACCAGCGATACCGAAATCATTGCCTACATTGTTACCAGAAAACGGCTGTGTACGGCTTCCATTGAGGACGCTTTAAGCGCCGCCATGGATGAGTTAGACGGAGCCTATTCTCTGATTTTAATGTCCTCCCAGAAAATGATCTGCGCACGCGACCCTTACGGCTTTCGTCCCCTCTGCTATGGAAAAACACCGGATGGGATGATTGTGGCAGCCTCGGAAAGCTGTGCGCTTTCGGCGGTCGGGGCAGAGTTTATCCGGGATCTGGAGCCGGGGGAAATCCTGGTTTTCGGGCCGGACGGTATGGCTTCCCGGAAAGAACACTGCCGAAAAAAAGAGAAAAAACTCTGTATCTTTGAATACATCTACTTCGCCCGTCCGGATTCGGTGATCGACGGTGTGTCCGTGCACGCGGCGCGGATAGAGGCGGGAAAAATCCTTGCCCGAACACATCCGGTTTCGGCGGACGTCGTTATCGGGGTGCCGGACTCGGGCCTTGATGCTGCCCTTGGCTTTAGCATGGAATCCGGGACGGCCTACGGCATGGGACTCATTAAGAATAAATACATTGGAAGAACCTTTATCTCTCCCGGGCAGGATCTGCGGCTGGATCAGGTGAAAATTAAGCTGAGTGCCATTGACGAAAGCGTGCGGGGAAAACGGATAGTTTTAATCGACGACTCCATTGTCCGGGGAACGACCAGCGGACGGATAGTAAAGCTTCTCCGGGACGCCGGAGCAAAAGAAATCCATATGCGGATCTCCTCTCCGCCTTTTCTGCATCCCTGTTATTACGGGACGGATATCGACTCCCGCGAAAACCTGATTGCCTGCCGTCACAGCACAGAAGAAACAGCGGCAATCATCGGCGCGGACAGCCTGGGCTACCTTCCCGTTAAAGAACTTTCCGCATTAATCGGATGTCCGCATTTTTGCAGTTCCTGTTTTGACGGCAATTACCCCACCCCGGTTCCCTCGGATACGCGAAAGGATCGCTTTGAGAGGAAATTATCGGAAAAAAAGAAATAGGATCAAAGTTTTTTTACCTTACGGGCGATTTATCCTAAATTTTATCCCGGAAATCGAAAAAAAAACTTGCAGTTTTTCCGTTTTTCAATCATAATGGTAAAAACGTCAAAAAGATCTTTTGTTACAGTGAACGTGTGAACAGTAACGATCTTTTACCGTTTCTGCCATTATTTGAACAGCAACGATTCGACAAATCAAGGAGGAATTATTTATGCCGAAGAGAACTGATATTCACAAGGTACTGATCATTGGCTCCGGCCCTATTATTATCGGTCAAGCCTGCGAGTTCGATTACTCCGGTACACAAGCCTGCAAGGCGCTGCGCAAGCTGGGCTATGAGATCGTATTGGTCAATTCCAACCCTGCAACCATTATGACCGACCCGGAAACTGCGGATGTTACGTATATTGAACCCTTAAATGTAGAACGATTGGAACAAATTATTGCCAAAGAACGCCCCGATGCCCTTCTCCCCAATCTTGGAGGACAGTCAGGGTTAAATTTGTGCGCGGAATTAAACCAGGCAGGTATCCTGGACAAGTACCAGGTCAAGGTTATCGGTGTCCAGGTGGATGCTATCGAACGCGGCGAGGATCGCATTGCCTTTAAGCAGACGATGAACAGCCTGGGTATTGAGATGGCCCGCAGTGAGGTTGCCTACAGCGTGGACGAGGCCCTGGCAATCGCCGATAAGTTAAATTACCCCGTTGTCCTTCGTCCGGCCTACACCATGGGCGGCGCGGGGGGCGGACTGGTGTATAACCGCGACGAATTAAAGACCGTCTGCACAAGAGGACTTCAGGCAAGTCTTGTGGGCCAGGTGCTTGTCGAGGAATCGATCCTTGGCTGGGAAGAACTGGAACTTGAAGTTGTCCGCGATAAGGACAATAACATGATTACGGTCTGCTTTATTGAAAACATCGATCCGCTGGGCGTCCACACCGGCGACTCCTTCTGCTCCGCCCCGATGCTGACGATCTCTGAGGAATGTCAGAAACGGCTTCAGGAACAAGCTTATAAGATTGTAGAATCCGTGCAGGTGATCGGCGGAACCAATGTACAGTTTGCCCACGACCCGGTTTCCGATCGCATTGTTGTTATTGAAATCAACCCGCGTACTTCCCGCTCTTCTGCCCTTGCATCCAAGGCGACCGGCTTTCCTATCGCCCTGGTATCGGCTATGCTGGCCACAGGACTGACCTTAAAGGAAATCCCCTGCGGAAAGTACGGTACCCTGGATCGCTATGTGCCGGACGGCGACTATGTGGTGATTAAATTTGCGCGCTGGGCATTTGAAAAATTCAAGGGTGTCGAAGATAAGCTGGGAACCCAGATGCGTGCGGTAGGCGAAGTGATGAGTATTGGCAAAACCTATAAGGAAGCCTTCCAGAAAGCCATCCGCAGTCTGGAAACCGGACGCTACGGCCTGGGCCATGCAAAGGACTTTGACATATTGAGCAAAGAGGAGCTTTTAAAGCGCCTGATCACGCCGTCAAGCGAGCGCCATTTCCTGATGTATGAGGCCCTTCGCAAAGGTGCTTCCGTGGAAGAACTCTACGAGCTGACCAAGGTAAAACACTGGTTTATCGAGCAGATGAAGGAACTGGTGGAGGAAGAAGAACAACTTCTTGCCGCTAAGGGAGCACTTCCCGCCGACGAACTTTTAATTTCTGCAAAAAAGGACGGTTTTTCGGATAAATATATAAGCCAGATTCTTCAAATCCCTGAAGAGGAGATCCGCAATCACCGTATCGCCCTGGGGGTTGAGGAAGCCTGGGAAGGCGTACATGTCAGCGGAACCAAGGACAGCGCCTACTACTATTCCACCTACAATGCACCGGACAAAAACCCGGTTTCCGCGGATAAGCCAAAAATCATGATCCTGGGCGGCGGCCCCAACCGCATCGGGCAGGGCATCGAATTTGACTACTGCTGCGTCCACGCTTCCCTGGCCTTAAAGAAGCTAGGTTTTGAAACCATTATCGTCAACTGCAACCCGGAAACGGTTTCCACCGATTACGATACCTCCGACAAGCTGTACTTTGAACCGCTGACCCTAGAGGACGTGCTGAGTATCTATAAGAAAGAAAAGCCGTTAGGCGTAATTGCCCAGTTCGGCGGGCAGACGCCGTTAAACTTAGCTGCCGATCTGGAGAAAAACGGGGTAAAGATCCTAGGCACATCCCCGTCCGTAATCGACCTTGCCGAAGATCGGGATTTGTTCCGGGCAATGATGGAAAAACTTAACATCCCCATGCCGGAATCAGGAATGGCGACAACGGTGGATGAGGCATTGCACATTGCGGAAAACATCGGCTACCCCGTAATGGTTCGCCCCTCCTACGTCCTGGGCGGACGCGGAATGGAAGTGGTTTACGACGCGGAGAGCATGACCGGGTATATGAAGGCGGCCGTGGGCGTTACCCCGGATCGTCCTATCTTAATCGACCGCTTCTTAAACCACGCAACCGAATGTGAAGCCGACGCCATCAGCGACGGAACCCACGCCTTTGTTCCCGCGGTGATGGAACACATCGAACTGGCAGGCGTTCACTCCGGCGACTCGGCCTGCATTATTCCTTCGGTGCATATTTCGGAAGAAAACGTAAAAACCATCAAAGAATACACCAGAAAGATCGCCGAAGAAATGCATGTGCGCGGCTTAATGAACATGCAGTACGCCATTGAAAACGGAAAAGTTTACGTCCTGGAAGCCAATCCCCGCGCCTCAAGAACCGTGCCGCTGGTTTCTAAGGTCTGCAATATACGGATGGTTCCTCTGGCAACGGAAATTATTACTTCGGAACTTACCGGAAAGCCATCGCCGGTTCCCGAATTAAAGGAACAGGTGATTCCCAATTATGGGGTGAAGGAAGCCGTATTCCCCTTCAATATGTTCCCGGAGGTTGACCCTGTCCTTGGGCCGGAGATGCGGTCTACCGGTGAGGTTTTAGGGCTTTCCAAATCCTATGGGGAGGCATTTTATAAGGCGCAGGAAGCCACACAGTCCAAACTTCCGTTAGAGGGAACGGTGCTGATCTCGGTCAATCGGAAAGATAAAGATGAGGTTGTGGAAGTGGCGAAAAGTTTTGCCGAGGACGGATTTTCGATTATTGCCACGGGAACAACCTATGAGTTAATCTACAGTGCGGGAATCCCGGCAAAGAAGGTGAAAAAGCTGTATGAAGGGCGTCCGAATATCCTGGATATGATTACCAATGGGGAGATTCAGCTGATTGTGAATTCACCGGTTGGGAAGGACAGTGTGCATGATGACAGTTATTTGAGGAAGGCGGCGATTAAGGCGAAGATTCCTTATATGACAACGATTGCTGCGGCGAAGGCGACAGCGAAGGGGATTCATGAGATTAAGGTGCATGGAAATGGGGATGTGAAGTCCCTGCAGCTTCTTCATGGGGAGATTCATCCTTTAAGGTAGGGGGGGATGTGTGGCTGTGCTGTTTGGTTTGCGGGGCGTGTTTTTTATGCGAGGCTTGTTTTTATGCAATGTTTGTTTTTTATGCTGTTCCGCTACAGCGCAGCCATATTCCATCGTCACCACGCTCTCGCTCCGTATCAAACGTAGCGGACGCTAAACTCGTGAAAAACCTCGTTAAGCGCCGACGTTTTCAAGGGGATTCCTTATGGAACATGGCTGCACTTTCGCTGGTTTGCTGGCTATTTTATTTCTGCTGATTTTGCTGGTTTGCTGGCTGTTTTATTTCTGCTGATTTTGCTGGTTTGCTGGCTGTTTTATTTCTGCTGATTTCGCTGGTTTGCTGGCTGCTTTATTTCTGCAGCTTTCTCCTATACCTTAACCCACCGCTTTCGTTTTTGCGGCTTGGAATCGGGGGGACTTGCGGGCTGATTAAATTTTACGACTATATTTTTCTTAAAGGACTTTTTTTACCATGCTTTTTAATTCCTATGTTTTCATCCTTATCTTTCTTCCCCTCACCCTTTTCGGCTATTATCTGCTGCATTTTTTGCATAAGGAAACGCTGGCTTACCTGGAACTGGCTGGGATGTCGTTTTGGTTTTATGGGTATTTTAACCCTGGATACCTGCTGATTATTGGTTCGAGCATTTTGGTTAATTATGGGGTTTCGATTTTGCTTCGCAGGAGGGATGGGCAGCCGTTAAAAAGGCTTATTTTGGTTTTTGGGCTTTTGTTTAATTTGGGGCTTTTGTTTTATTTTAAATATTTTGATTTTTTTCTGGAAAATATCAATGTATTGTTTGGTCAGAGTTTTGCTCTGCGTGCTATCGTTCTTCCTTTGGGAATCAGTTTTTTTACGTTTCAGCAGGTATCCTATGTTATTGATTCTTATTATGGGGAAACGGGGGAGTATTCTTTGCTGGAATATACGGTTTTTGTAACTTTTTTTCCGCAGCTTGTCGCCGGACCGATTGTGCTGCACCATGAGCTCCTGCCGCAGATTCAAAAGAAAGAAAATCATCGGCTTAATCAGGAATGGCTGGCGAAGGGCTTGATGATTTTTTCGGTTGGTTTGTTTAAAAAAGTTATTTTGGCAGATACTTTGGGGAAGGCAGTTACCTGGGGATTTGGAGTGGTTGACGGGCTGAGCAGTATGGAAGCTTTTATTGTTATGCTTTCCTATACCTTTCAGATTTACCTGGATTTCAGCGGATACTGTGATATGGCACTGGGAATTGGGAAAATGTTCCATATTGATTTGCCAATGAATTTTAATTCACCTTATCAGGCGTTTTCTATCGTTGAATTCTGGAAGCGCTGGCATATTACTTTAACGCGCTTTTTGCGGCAGTATATTTATTTTCCTCTGGGGGGGAGCAGGAAAGGTGAGCTGAGGACTTATGGGAATATTTTGCTGGTTTTTCTGGCGAGCGGGCTTTGGCATGGGGCAAACTGGACCTTTCTGCTCTGGGGGTTGCTGCATGGAATTGCAAATGCGCTCACCAGGAAATTTTCTGCTTATTGGACGAAAATGCACGCGGTTATGCAGTGGGGAATTACTTTTTTATTTATCAATGTTACCTGGGTTATTTTCCGTGCGGACAGTATCTCCCAGGCTGGAAGGTTTCTGCGCAAAATAGTGGAAATGCAAAGTTTTACGGTTCATGAAGACTTGCTGAAATGTTTTGTGCTGCCGGAATTTACCTTTCTTCTGCAAACGCTTCATCTTGAACAAGCCCTCTCTGGTATCCGCGGGCTGGCAATGGCGGGGCTGCTGATTTTTTGTTTTTTCCTTACCCTCAATGGAAAAAATGCCTATGCACGTAAGTGGGAAATTACAGGAAAAAGTGCGGTTTTTACGGTGGTTTTACTGGTATGGTCAGTTTTATCTTTAACGGGTGTATCTGTGTTTTTATATTTTAATTTTTAAGGTTTCCTGGATTTTTAGCGTTTTTGGCGGGTAAGATTATTGTTTCCGGAGAACCGAATAGATGGGAGGGATGTTGGAAATGGAGGCTAAGCGCTGGACGAAGTTTACGATTGGCAGCACTTATGCTGTGCTTGCTGCTTTTGGTTTATGTACAGCTGTTATTGATCCGCTTTTTCACTATCATCGTCCGCTTTCTTTTTTAAGCTATCCGCTCCACAACCAGCGTTATCAAAATGATGGGATTTTACGGCATTTTGACTATGATGCCATAATTATCGGAACATCGATGACAGAGAATTTTAAGACATCGGAATTTGACCGTTTATGGAATGTTTCTTCAATTAAGGTTCCTTTTAACGGCGGGCATTATAAGGAAATGGATCGGGCTGTGCGGCAGGGATTAAAGAACAATCCAAATATTAAATATGTTCTGCGCTGTCTGGATTATTATTTTTTGGATGATAAAGATACCATACGAACTGATGTTGAATATCCGGAGTATCTTTATAATGATAATCTTTTTGATGATGTCCGTTATCTTTTAAATAAAGAAATTTTTCTGGATTTTACGAAACCGGTTATTGGCTGTACGCTTGACGGTAAGCCTTCGGACAGTTTTGATGCTTATTCTAATTGGAATGCCTTGCATCCCTTTGGAAAAGAAGCAGTTTTTTCCAGCTACAGTTACAGCGATATTCTTTTTCCGATGGAAAATGCAACCCAGGAAGATCGGGAACGGTTAAAAGCCAATCTGGAACAGAATGTTCTTCAGACTGCGCGTGCATATCCAGATGTTACCTTTTATTTTTTCTTTCCTCCCTACAGTATTTGTGAATGGGAAAGGTTTTTTTACTCTGGTCAGCTTGTTAAAATGCGGGAGCTTGAGGAAGTGGTTATTGAAGAACTTCTTCCTTATGAAAATATTCAGCTTTTTGGGTTTTTGGACTGCTATGATATTACCTGCAATCTGGATAATTATAAAGATACCACGCATTATGGGGAATGGATTAACAGCCAGATCCTCCTGTGGATTTCCCGCGGGGAGCATCAGCTTACCCGGGACAATTATAAAGATTATTTAACCAGCACCAGGGAGTTTTATGAAAATTATCCCTATGCTTCGCTGCATTAGAGTTTTGTGAAAATTATCTCTATGCTTCGCTGCATTAGAGCTTGTCTGAAAATTGCTTTCTGGTAGCTGCTTGTCACTGAAATCAGGGGAACGAAATACCAAACCAGCACTGCTTTCACTTTTATTTTTGCAAGGCAGTACCAGCTATTCCAGTTCCCCATAAAGTCTTCCCATTAATTCCCAGGCAGCATCCCTCTCCTGCTGCTGTTCTTCGGTTAATTCTTCAAATGGGCGCAGCATCGGATGCTGCCTTTCTGTATCGTCACGGATTAATCCATAGTTCCAATTATAAAAAGCATAGAAACGATAGGAGCGCATATGTTCGAGCTTGCGGTACATTTTTCTTGCCTCCTCGGAGGATTTGCTTTCACAGTATTGGTTATATGCCTCCTTTACCGCAGATACGGTTAGCTTGGTAATTGTTTCATCCTTTAGAAGAATCCGAGTTTTCATCAGGAGATGATCGGCAGCTACAATCTTCGACTGTCGGTGGAGATCGTCAAGCCTTTCCCAGCTCAGTGCAGAGTAGGAAACCGAACGCCTGAAAATCTCATTCATCATAATTGCTGCCTTATTTAAGTCAGTGCGGATAATCTGCTGCGTTGTGTAAATATCCTCATTGGTTCCAAAGCAGGATATTCCCGGAGCCTTCCAGCTATTGCGCAGATCGATGCGCCCATAGAGCAGGTAATATTTCCGCAATGTCCAGAAAATACTCCAGCCCTTCTGTTCATCATCCTCACAGATAATAATACGGTCAGCCCGTTCAAGCAGGGAATGGTGCTTTTCCCAGGCTTCCCGGTGAAAAATCAAAGAGTCTTTTTCCCCGGATTCTTTGTTGAGCGAAAACAAATTGTCGAGGCAATTATGGACGTTTAAAAACTCCTTGGCTTCGCCAAAAATATGATAGGCTACATGCTGATCGACAGAAATAATATTGGTCAGTATTGCCCGTTCAAGGATACGCTGCCCATAGTTTCCAAATCCAATCAGCACAATGGTATTTTCATAGCTGCACAATGGCTTTGATCGCCAATACTGCCTGGCACAACATTCATAGCTGTTGAAAAAATGGATATTATCCGAAAGTTTATCCTGTCCGTTTGTTGTCCTTGCATAGACTTCCACCGGCAATTCATAGAGATTGACTGCACGCCAGTTAAAGCCTATATCATTTTCCTTCATTAAAAAAACTTTGCACTTTGTACCGACGTTCTTCTTTTTTGCCACAATCTTATCCGGCGAAGCGCTTAGATACAGGCAGGGATAACTTGGGCTTTCGCTCTGGCTGCTTCTTTTCTCGCCGTAAATAATCAGCGCATTCGGATCTTCTTTATAAATATTTGTAGCCAGGGTATTGGATTCCACGCCGTAATCAACAAAATAATACCAGTTTTTCTTTCGCTGCAAGCCAAGCAGAAAAAAGGGCATCCCCTCGCTGGCGACGAAGGACAGCAGACCGCCAAGCAGGGTCACCATGATTCCGGCAGACAAAAGCAAAAAGATCATTCCCACCACATGCCCTAACGGAGTCACAGGCACCAGGTCGCCATAGCCTACGGTGGTCAATGTCACCAGGGAATACCATAACGCATCGCCAAAGGTCTGAATCATGGCATGCTCATTTGCCGATTCTGAAACATAGAGAATGGTCAGCAGACCCAAATAAACAAAGATAAGAATTACAATTAAGCTTAAATAAAGATTTTTATTCACCTTCATAAAGCGGCAGGCTCCTTTATCTAATCTTTTCACAGCCCCATATGTGATGGTGCATGATGGATAATGGATGATGGATGATAGATGATAGATGTAATTTTCCGGCTCTCACCGTTATCTTTATTATAGCGCACTTGTAATTATTTGTCATTGGTTGGTTTGACGTTTTCTTTAGAATCCTTTCCTACCTGTCTAAAATTCTGCCATCGGTAGAAATGATTACCACATTCCACGGAATAAACTTTCCGCTCTCCTGCAATGCCTGCTTAACGGCATTTTCAAGCCCGCCGCAGCAGGGAACCTCCATGCGTACCACCGTCACGCTTTTGATGTCATTTTCAGCAAGGATCTGTGTCAGTTTTTCGCTATAATCGCCTTCGTCGAGTTTTGGGCAGCCGATAAGTGTTACATGACCGCGGATAAAGTCATTATGAAAGCTGCCATAGGCGTAAGCCGTACAGTCGGCAGCAATCAGCAGCTTTGCCCCGGCAAAATAAGGGGCATTTACCGGAACCAGTTTAATCTGTATGGGCCATTGGGACAGGTGGCTGGCAGCCGGCGGCTGTGCAGCAGAAACTTCGCAGGCTTCCCGATGAATGCTCTTGGACTGACTTCCCGGGCAGCCGCAGGGTAAAGATGCTTTCTCCTGCTTGGCAGCCAGAACTGCCGCGTGGTCGTAGGCAGGCGCCTCCCGCTCGTCAAAGGTAATAGCCCCGGTGGGACAGGTCGGCAGGCAATCCCCAAGACCGTCACAGTAGTCTTCACGGGTAAGCCTTGCCTTGCCCTCTACCATTGCAATAGCTCCCTCATGGCATGCCGCAGCACATGCCCCGCATCCGTTGCATTTTTCTTCGTCAATGTGAATAATTTTACGAATCATACAAAACATCCTTTCTTATCTGCTTACTGTGAAAGTTCACCGCCGATTAGGCGGTCTAAGTTCAGGTATTCCAAGTGTGCCCATCAACCTTTCATTTATGGTGATACAACCGCTTTTGGGCACATGAAGGTTCCTTTATTTTTTCATTGATTTTCTGGGTTTAGTATAGTATGATTTTTTTGATTTGTATGTTGAAATTTCAACAAGGAGGAGCGATAATGAAAAAATATTTTAACCTGCTGCAAAAATGCCCTTTATTTTTCAATATAACACCCCAGGAACTCCCAAAAGCGTTAGCATGTCTTCATGCAAGAGTTTCTTCACTTCATAAAGGGGAAGTAATTCTTAACGAAGGAGAACCGGTAAACGATGTAGGGATTGTCCTGACAGGTAAGCTCCAAATCGCACAGACCGACTTCTTTGGAAACCGCAGTATCCTTGCAAAGCTTATGCCTGGAGAATTATTCGGAGAATCCTTTGCCTGCGCAGGCATAAAAGCAGCTCCGGTGACAGTGACCGCAACCGAATACGCAGAGGTTATGCGGATCGACTGCCTGAAGATTATTCGCTCCTGCCATAATGCCTGCCCGCTTCATCAACAGATAATTTTTAACCTGCTCCAAATCATTGCCGCAAAGAATCTGCTCTTTCATCAAAAAATTGAAGTCACATCCAAACGCACAACACGGGAAAAGCTGATGACCTACCTGATGCTGCAGGCAAAGCAGCAAGGCAGTTCAGCATTTGATATACCTTACGATCGGCAGGAATTAGCTGACTATCTGGAAGTGGAAAGAAGCGGGCTGTCTGTGGAGATTGGAAAGCTGCGCCGCCAGGGAATCATTGAAACAGAACGCAGGCATTTCAAAATATTGACAGCATTTGAACGATCTTAGCAGCCCCAAAAAAGAAAAATCCTCTGCAAAATGCTGACCTCAAGCTGGATCTTAGTTTTCGCCAACTCGTCCAGCTTTAATTCGCTTTCCTCAACCCCATCCAGCCTTCGCTTGGCGTACAAAGTAAAAGCAGAAGAATAACGAGCATAACACACAGCTTTCATTTTCTTTCCACTGCCATCACATCAAGCAGCGTCTGTTTTACATTTTCATTCCGTGGGGATTGCGAGTCAAAACACATTGCAGTAGAATCCTGCCGCCTAAAGACTGCATTCTAATTGGCAATCATACGGTTCATTTTCAACATGTTTTTGATTATAAACCTCTGCTTCAACACAACCCATTGATTGGTAAAAGGCCTGGCTCTCAACGGCTGAGTGCGCAGATATATAGAGCTTCTTAGCCCCTTTTTGCTTAGCCCATTCCTTTGCCGCAAGAAAAAGCGTTCTGCCAATTCCCTTATTTCTCATATCCTCGGAGATATGGATGCTGGATAAGTCACAATATCGCTGTTCATCACCAAATATTTCTGCTTCCACGGAAACAAAGCCTTTTAATTTCTCGTAAAGCCGCGGTTTGAGCGCTTATATTCTGTTTTGGTGCATGATGATTTTACTGCCGCCAAACAGTTTTTTTTTAACCGCCAAACGGCATGAAAATCTTCTTTATGTGTATTATGCGTAGTGATACTTTTCTCTGTTCTGATGAAGAAAAACCAGTGCTGTAATCATGGTGATTAGCTCTGCTGTTGGTACTGCAAGCCATACACCCATTACTCCTAAAACCTTGGGCAATGTAAGCAGCAGCACGGTAATCAGTCCGAAAGTCCGCAGGAATGACAAAATTGCTGACAGCTTCCCGTTTGATAATGCCGTAAATGCGGCAGAGGTAAAAATATTCAGCTCGTAAAACAAAAAACTAAAGGGAAAAATCAAAAATCCGTTTCGTGCAATTTCATAAACAGGCGTTCCCCTTTCCGCAAAAATACCGACCAACGGCGAACCCAAAATAAACGCTGCCCCCTTAATGCCCATGTGAAGCACCACCATAAAAATATAGTCCAGCAAAATATTGGCAATTCCCGCACTTATGCCAAGCACCATACCAATTCCGGGGCGTCCCGCTGTTACCATTAGATTTTGAAAAAGCACCTGCAGGATACTTGCGGGCGTGAAGAACAGCAGGATAAAAAGATAATCTTTGCAGTATGGAAATAAAATACTGCCCGCTCCAAGCCCCCAGACAATCCTGTCAATAAAAACCATCCCCAAAACCGCAAGCACCACGCCTGCCAGAACCCCCGCTGCGATAATCAGTGTAAAATCCTGCGCTGCCCTTGTCGGCTTCCCTGCTCCCATTTTGCGTGCTATAACCGCGCTTCCTCCGGTTGCAAGCATCGTTCCAAGACCAACAATCAGATTGATAACCGGGCAGACAATATTCAACGCTGAAAGTGCATTTGTAGCAACAAAACGCGCTACAAAAATCGTGTCAGCGACAGTATACAGCCCCATGAAGATCATCATTAAAATTGTGGGAAATGCAAATTTCAGCAGCGATTTTATGGTAAAGTTCTGTGACAACGGATTGCGATCATCCATTTCCTCTGCCCTCCGATTTTTCTTTCTGCAATGCATTGCTGCAGAAACTGTCTTTTGCTTTCTGCAGTATAAACCGCTGTGTCGGATAGCCAAATTCTGTCAATAATTCTGCTTGGGCAAAGCCAAGACTTCCCCATATCTTTCGATAGCCTGTATCTGCCTTGTCCCCCTCCCTGAAAGTTGTCACGCTTATCTGTGCAGAACGTGCAAGTTTATACAATGCCTTTTCACAAAATGCTTTCTCTATCCCCCTTTTCCGATACTGCGGGTGTACCCCCAAAAAATCAATACTCCCCCTCACCTCATGAAATGCCATAATCCCGATTGCCGCATCATCATCCTTCAAAATCAATGCCCGCTTATTTTTGATGTACTCCTGCAGATGTTCAAGGTACTGCTTTTCGTCCAAGTGCGGAAACCCGTCAATGACAAGATGAACCAGTTCTATCCATTTAGGTATATCTTCCTGTGCTGCAAAGACGATTTTATCCTGCCATTCTTTTTTCTCTAAATTTGCAGAATTTTCATTCAAAACATATCGTAGCTGCAATGGATAAAATTCTCCCTCTGCCCTGTACTGATTCGGGGACTTTTTATACATGGCTCTGAAAATATCCGTAAAGGACTGCTGACTCTCATATCCGGCAGAAAGCGCAATTTCAAGGATTGGTTGGTCGGAAAGAACAAGCAGTTTTGCGGCTTCGGTAAGCTGTCGGCGCTGTACATAATCATGAATAGTCAATCCTACCGTATCTGCGAACATTCGGTGTAAATGATATTTTGAATAATGTACAGCCCCCGCAATGGTATCCAAGTCCAGTTTTTCGTGCAGATGGCTTTCTGTTCTTTCTGCTGTCCTTCCCCTTACTTCTCCTTCGGATCTTCCTCGCGCTTCTCCCCGCTGCTCTGCTTCCAGCATAACCTGGTTATAATCCCGGATAGCCTTTGCTCCGACCTCATATTCCAGCCGTTTTTCTTCATCCTGACTAATAACCTGTAAATGCTTATAGGCACTTCCGATATATGCATTTTTTCTGCCAACACGTCAAACTCCTTCTTTCGCTCTGCACGGATAAACTTTCCCCATAACTCTATATCGCTACTGTCTAAAGTTTTCTCTTGCATCTATTTTTTCCAGAAAATAGGGGCAATCTCCTTTACATAAGCCTTAGCAAATATCCCCAAAGAATGGAAAATGGAACTCGCCCCATGATGTAAAACAATTACCATACCAGACGAACTTTATTCCAGTATTTTTACTCTACTACACTACCGTATAAAATTCCTTTTCCCATGCTTTGACTGTTTCTGTCGAAACCTCTAAAACTTCTACAATGTCTTCCGGTGATTCTCCACGTTTTAACATATTTCTGGCTGTTCTTTTTATATACTTAGTATCGACTTCATCCATCAGCATCTCCTTGATATAGCACTTTGTTTCATCGTTAATTATCTTATATTGATACACTGTGTTTGTTTATGAAACACTTTGCACATATAACTTTATAACATCTTTGAATATTTTTCATAATACTGATCTGCTTCCTTTTCAGTCAACTGATAATGCTTTTGCAGCTTCATTATTGTTTTTTCTTTTGGAATACTTTCTTCAATATTATCCGTAATAAATATGCGTATACTTTCTGTTCTTTCTGCTGTCCTTCCTTCTGCCCTTCCTTCTGCCCTTCCTTCTGCCCTTCCTTCTGCCCTTCCTATTTGCTTTGCTTCCAGCATAATCTGGTTATAATCCCGGATAGCCTTTTCTCTGGCCTCATATTCCAGCCGCTTTTCTTCATCCTGACTAATAACCTGTAAATGCTTATAGGCACTTCCGATATATGCATTTTTTTCCGCCAACATGTCAAACTCCTCCTTTCGCTCTGCACGGATAAACTTTCCCCATAACTCTATATCGCTGCTGTCCTCCCGTAATTCTTTCGGCAGTTTAGGAAGTTCAAGTACATGAAACTCCATCTTATCCGTATACAGAAAATGTCGTGAATCCTCCCGAATATGAAAACAGGAATAAAATTCTGGATCATATTCAAATAGTTTAAAATCTAAAATGCTGATACTTACACATTGCTTAAACACCGTATAATCTTCCCCGGCGTTAATCTGCTCGGTATACATCTTCGCCAGATAAAATAATGCCCGTTCTGCCCAGATATTCATTGCGGCAAGCTGAATTTCAATATCGATTTCGGTGTTATTATTCATCAGGATTCTTACATCTAAAATCCCAAGCTTTTCCTTTTCGCTCTGCTTTCTAAGATTGGTATTAAGCATCTGCGTTTCCTTAATCTCTTTTGGGTTTAATTTCAACATTGCCGACAGAAAACCGATCCTGACCTTCTCATCCATCATAATCTCTTTAAATGCATAGTCCACACGGGGCTTCATTAAAAATTCTGCCATCTGCTATTTTCCTCATTTCTCTATATTTCCATTTTCTGTAAGTTATTTTCCTCTTACTTCTTGTTTCTCCTGGCTATATTTCAACAGACAAAGTATATTGACCATCCTTATTCTAAAAATCACTTATGTTGATAACCTTCCATATATATTTTCCCATCCAATGCGCCATTCCTTCTATAATTAAGAGTATAACACATCTATTTTGCAAAATCCATGCTAATCCTGATAGAATTGTGCAGATCTATCTACATGGCATGATACTCAATGCATCCTTCCTCTTTCCCATCATTTCCAGTCACTCGACAAAAGGAATCATCCTTACGGCAATAAAAACAGACCGAATCCAAAAGCACATCTTCTGGCATTACTTCCTTTTGGTTAATTTCCTTCACAATTTCTGTTATTTCATCATATTCTGCCCCATTCTCCCACCGCATAATAATAACTTCATGGATACTGGATGGAAGGACGAGCAAATCCCCCCCAGCTTTTTTGCTGCCATCCTTAACACACCCGGATAAAGAATGACCGAGGCTCCTGAAAGGGACATGAATTACGGGGTGCTTGGAAAGTATACCTTACCGGAAGAAATCCGACCCTGTCTAGAGGACAGGCGTTTAGGGGTACTTGAAAAGTATACCTTCATTGGTATAAACATTTTTTCATACAAATAGCGGCAGACATCAACGCCCGCCGCTATTCTGTCAGATACACACTTTTTCCTTAAATCCTCATCAGACATTTAAAAACACGGATTCCATCACATAAGCCGTACAAGTCCCATCAGACACCCTTCGTCTATTTCATTACAGCAAAAAATCAGGACCTCCGAAGAAGTCACTCTCCGAAAACCCTGATTCCATGCGGCTTTCCATCATTTCCATCCATTTTTCCATTCCAGAAAACCGTATCATCCTGCGGATAACAGGACTCGAACCTGCACGGAAAGCCCACCAGAACCTAAATTATGAGAATCGATGCTTAATAGTTCCAATCAGAACACAGAAAAGCCCATTTATCCATAATCTTTATCATCTCATTAGTAAATTTTACTGCCCGTTGATGTCATTGTTGATGTCAAAATGGATGTCAAGGGAATATCGATTTAGATGGTTAATATACAGGTATATCAAATAAAGTTTTCTCTTGCATCTATTTTTTTCAGAAAGTGAGAGCAATCTCCTTTACAAAAGCCTTAGCAAATATCCCCAAAGAATGGAAAATGGAAATCGCCCCATAATATAAAACAATTACCCTACCAAACGAACTTTATTCCCGTATTTCTACTCTACTAACGTTTTGTTTCATCGTTAATTATCTTATATTGATACACTATGTTTGCTTATGAAACACTTTGCACATACAACTTCATTCCATCTTTGAATATTTTTCATAATACTGATCTGCTTCCTTTTCAGTCAACTGATAATGTTTTTGCAGCTTTATTATTGTTTTTTCTTTTGGAACACTCTCTTCAATATTATCTGTAATAAATATACGTATACTTTCTATTCTTTCTGCTGCTCTTCCCCTTGCTTCTCCCTGTACTTCTCCTTCCTTTCTTCCTTCTGTTCTTCCTCGCGCTTCTCCCCGCTGCTCTGCTTCCAGCATAACCTGGTTATAATCCCGGATAGCCTTTTCTCTGGCCTCATATTCCAGCCGTTTTTCTTCATCCTGACTGATAACCTGTAAATGCTTATAGGCACTTCCGATATATGCATTTTTTGCTGCCAACACGTCAAACTCCTCCTTTCGCTCTGCACGGATAAACTTTCCCCATAACTCTATAGCGCTGCTGTCCTCCCGTAATTCTTCCGGCAGTTTAGGAAGTTCCAGTACATGAAACTCCATCTTATCCGTATACAGAAAATGCCGTAAATCCTCCCGGATATGAAAACAGGAATAAAACTCCGGATCATGTTCAAATAGTTTAAAGTCTAAAATGCTGATACTTACACATTTCTTAAACACGGTATAATCTTCCCCGGCACTAATCTGCTCTGTATACATCTTCGCCAGATAGAACAATGCCCGGTCTGCCCAGATATTCATTGCGGCAAGCTGAATTTCAATATCGATTTCGGTGTTATTGTTCATCAGGATTCTTACATCTAAAATTCCAAGTTTTTCCTTTTCGCTCTGCTTTCTAAGATTGGTGTTAAGCATCTGCGTTTCCTTAATCTCTTCCGGGTTTAATTTCAACATTGCCGACAGAAAACCGATCCTGGCCTTCTCATCCATCATGATCTCTTTAAATGCATAGTCCACACGGGGCTTCATTAAAAATTCTGCCATCCGATATTTCCCCCATTTCTTTCTACTATTTCTATTCTTCTGTAATAAGCAGTCTTTCTTTTATCGCACCTTACTTTTCTGGTCTGCCCCTTTGCTTTTTCATGTATACCAGGTTAAGCACACTGTTCGCTCCCCATTCGTCGTTCTTTCTATATACTAAGAGTATAGCATATCTGTTCTACAAAAACCATGCAAAATCAAACCAATTTCTGCAGACCTGTCATAGCAGTTTGTTATATGCATCCTGCATCTTTCCCACGGTTTCCAGCTATGCGGCAGAAAGAAGCATTTTTTTCCTCATACCGATAAACGGAATCGGAAAGCACATCTTCTGGCAATACTTCTTTCTGATTGATTTCCTTCACAAACTCCGCTATTTTATCGTATTCTCCGATATTTTCATGGCGTACAAGGATAACTTCATGGATACTGGATGGAAGGATGAGCAAATCCCCGCCCAGCTTTTTCGCTGCCTTTCTTAACACACCCGGATAAAGAATGGCCGAAGCTCCCCAGGCTCCGTACTGATTGGACAATACATACATCTGCAGATTATGATTTTCTTTCACATCTGTCTGCCATTTATTGGGATTGAATAACTCATCCATAACCTTTTCATCAAGAACAATTTCTTCTGCTTCAAGCTGTTTCCTTAACAGGTCACACATCACATCCTCTATGCTTTTCATTTCCACGGGGAACAGCCTGGGTGTATTGACCTTTGCCAATTCCCAAAGTTCCTCTTCACTCATCCCCCAAAATTTCCTATGCTCCTGATTAACTTTTACCGTCATCATCGCGGAACAATCTTTCTTCCACAACAGAGCATAGATAACTGCTAAATCGTCTCCAATCCTCCGGTATGGCATATGGCTTAACATTTCCTGATTTCTTTCCAGGCTGACTAACTGGAAAATCATTTTTTCTTTTACCAATTCTACATCCTGAACTATACTGCCCATATCCGCTTCCCCTCTGTACGGATTCGGATAAACTGCAATAATCGATTTTGCCATTTCTTCAACCGAACTGTCCCCCTCTTCAATTCTTTCCAGATATGGTTCCAGATAAATGATGGGATTAATCATTTTTCCTTTCCCATCAATGACCATTCCCAACTTGACTATACCATTGTTTTTCCTCATCTCCTGAATCTCTACTTTGCTTTCCACCGGACACAGCTTTTCTACAGCTTTTTTAAGAGCTTCTATTTTTCTTTTCCTGACATCCAATTTTTCTGTTTCTCCACGATTTACCATGATTTCTTTTCTCATCTGCGCTTTTACCTCGTTTCTTCATTATTCTATTTCCACTGTTCTCTTGCGGCAATCTATAACTTACCGGACAAAGTCCGCCCCATCCCGAAAGGGACGTAAATTAATGGGTGCTTGGAAAGTATACCTTCATTTGTAAAAATATTTTTTCATACAAATAGCGGCAGACATCAACGCCCGCCGCTATCTATCTTACGATATATGCACTTCCTTCTATAAACTTATCATCCACTTTAGGACACGGATTCCATCACACACACCACATAGATAATGGTTCTCCAACTCTTCCCCATAGTAACCGACCATTACCTTCTATCAACCTAACGTTTTCGTTCATTTTCTTCATCTCCTGTTATTTATTTTGTGTCTGCCTTGTTTCCATTTGGTCTTGCCTTGTTCTTTTCTTCTCATTTTTCCATCAGATTATTTTATATCCCTATGCGACCTCTTTATTCTTTGATTTTCGCAAACATTCGATAGCCTTCTTATAGATTTCCTCGCTTATCTGCTCTGACGATTCCAAATGGTATCGATTCAGAACAGCATCCAGAGCAACACCTGTTCGTTCCAGTTCCTTTTCCAGCACCGTTCTCTGCCGTTTGGTAAGAGCGGGAGTATCGCCAAAGCTGTTTTTATCACCTGCAGGCAGAGTCTTCATCTCTTTTGGCTTGCCTTCCTGCCCTCTTAGAGCCTTATTCTCTGCCTTGTTTGGTATTTGTTTTGCCATATTTTCAACTTTTCCTTCTGCCTTTTTAACCGTTTTCCCTGTTTCCTGCTTCTCTCCTGTTTTGTTTATATCAATATCCAGGATTCTTGCATCCATAGAATAGATAATCTCGTTTTTTTGATTTACAATCATAACGGCATTGATTTTACCCTCTTCATCATAATTGATTGACCAGACATGGAAGCGATCATAGGTAAAGAATTTTTGTTCCCGTTCTTTCTTTTGGATATTCACCCGCTCTGCAGGAATCCAGATAAAAGGGGCAGTATATAATTCTCTGCCAATGCCCCAGTTAAAACAGGCCCGCTTGAAACTGTCGGATGCCTGGCCTTTTTCCTTCTCCGTATAACTCATCGTCCCGACATCCTGCTTGCCTATCCACTGCTCCTTTTCCTTATCCCACACTTCGACGGTACAATACAAGTTCCCGTCAATCACCTGATGGTTTCGCTTCCAGCCAAAGGGAGTGAAGGTTTCATCCAATAACTTCTGGTCTACTCGTGCATCCTTAAATAACAGCAGACTTAATCCCTTTTCATTAATCGTTGCTATCCGGCACTCGATTTCCTCTGCCCGCAAAAGGCGGATAGATACATCTTCCATATACTTGTCTCTCCCTTCCTTAACTATCTTTTATCGCAAACAACAGCCCGCTTACTGAACTATATCTCATCCACTAAGCGGGCAATCCTGTTCATCTTCCATTTATCTTTACATACACCCATTTGGTTTCATCAAATGATGCTTTTTTGTTCCCCTGAACTTATAGCAATTCTGTCCTACGCTGCCTTAATGCTGAACCGTCGGCTTGTTGTGGTTTGGGCAAAATCCTGATAGATTTCTGGTTTTTCTTCCTTATCCATTCTTTCCGTACAGAAAAGTACAGAATTTTCCTGATAAAACTATAGACAAACTTTCTTAAATTATGGAAAATGGAAACTGCTGCACAGAAATAATGATTACCAGCGAATATGGCGTTCATCAATCGTTTTCCTGCATTTTTTACATACGACAATTCTTTTCGTTTTTCGCTTTATCACTTCTGCTCTGCTCATCAGGTTCATACAATATGGGCAATACTTCCAATGTTCTTCTGGTGGAGCTTTAACACCGGATACCTTCATTTCATCACCTTCTCTGCAAAAATCAAATATACGTAATTACTATTGACACGGTTTTTATTCTGTCGATTCAACATCAAAGAATATATTCTTTAACCATATTATTTATACCATAGCATAAAATTCCTTTTCCCAAGCTTTAATCGTTTCAATTGGAAGTTCTAAAATTTCAGCAATTTCTTCTGGGGGATTGCCTCGTTTTAACATATTTTTTGCTGTTTTTTGTTGACTTTCCTGTAAGCCTTTCTGTCTTCCTTCATCCATCAGCATCTTTCCCACCTGTGTCATTCCCAGCACCTCCTTGATATAGCGTTTTGTTTCATCATTGATTATTTTATCGGTAAATGTCAATATCCCTGCCAAAGCAAAGGTTTCCTGTTCCTTATCGGGTAACTGTCTGGCTAAATCCACACATGCCCGGATAGCTTCCTGCTTTTTTTCCTCTCCCTTATAGGTCAGAGGAAGAAGAACCAGATGCATAAGGAGTTCATCCGTAACGGCATGGTCGGCAATTCCCTCTCTGGCTTCTTTAAGCCATTCCTCTGAAGGAAGTCCTGTCATGTAAGAAGCCTCTACCTGTATCCTGCAAGCCGTTCGGCTTAACTCCGTTTTTGCTTGTTCAATATCTGCGGTATACAGTACCATCATATGAATATCGGGATGTTTTCCCTCTTTTAAGTATCGGTCGATAACATCCATAAGATAATGGCCATATTTGGTAAAATTTGCTTCCTTGTATTCGCTTTCATAATCTAAGATGGCAACACTTCCATCTTCTAGTTCAAACAGATTATCCATCCGCAATTCCCTGGCCTGAACAATGGGGATATTGGTTGGACGAATATCTACGACCTTCAGCTTTGTTTTAAGGCCAAATAAAGAGAGGGACTTTCCCTTCATCTGATCACCAAAAAGCTTAGAAACAATATCTTTATTCTGATAGGCAATAGAAATATCAGTATCTGAAGTGGTATTGACATTTACATTGTCCTTAGTATCTTTTCGTTCCATTTTCTGTCCTTTCCTGCTTTCTCATTGAATTTCAAATTAAATCTGCTTCCCCAGGGAACAAAACAGCAGTTCTTATCACCTTTAGTATAACGGAAAATCATAAAAAATACAAATGATTTATTTCTAAAAAAATACAACCGAAGATAAGTCGTTGCAGTAAAGGCATAAGAACACCTGCAACAAGCCTATGGCGGATGCCTGTCTGACACTCGCCTATGTTGACCTTAACCTTTATTCCAACAAGACACTTCCAAACACTCTCCCGGTTTAATCATTCCCTTTCAGCCGTTTAATGCCTTTATTTTCTGTGTTCCTGGCTGCTCTGTAGAATGTGTCATACTTCGTTGTTCCCAGCCACTCTACAGAATGTATCATCTTTCCAGCAATACCTGTACACAGAATCTGAAAGAACTTCTTCCGGTAATACATCATGATCATTAATATTTTTGACCATTTCCGCCAAATCGCCAAATTCTGGCATATTATCCTGGGGAATAAGGATAACTTCATGTACACTGGAGGGCAGGATAATTAAGTCTTTGCCAAATCGTTTTGCTGCAGCTTTTAATACCCCAGGATAAAGAAAGGCTGTAGCTCCCCATAGTTTGTATTTATTGGTCAATACATACATCTGCGATTCGATACCTTTCGTTTCATGTATCTGCTCTCTCTGTGCTTCCTGCAGTTTATCCCAGGCTTCCTGCTTTAATGTTACACCATTCTTTTCTATGGATGTTTTGAATAATGCAATCAATAAATCGGACAGACTTTCCATTTCTACAGGAAGTAACTTAGGTGTATTTTTGTTTGCCAATATCCAGAGTTCTTCTTCTGACAACTCCTTCATTTTTTGTAATGACAAACAAAGATTTCATTCATCTTTACCCAGCAGTTCGATAATGCCGGACAATGCCGATAAAATAATTTTAAATATTTCCTTATACATTTACTGTACCTCCACTAAAGTAATCAAATACTTTCCTGGCATTCCCTCTTTTTCGGCAAGCCATCGAATTTCACCTTCGTTAAGTTTCTGCGCAATTTTAGCAGCTTTTTCTTTTGATGCTGCTTTCACATATGCCTGGCCTAACCGAAACAATGTCACCTTATACGTCTGCATTTTCTTTTCCTCCTCTCTTTTTTATTTTTACAGCCCCCAAAAATATCTGTATGTCATAGGACAATACGAAGGCTTATAACAGCCGATACCATTTCTCTGCCCCAAAACAGGCACAAAAAAATCAGCCTGTCGGCTGATTCCATTTTAGCTGTTATTCAATTGTATATTATTTACTTGAAAATAAGCACATCGTAAAATCAAAAGATTAACTCCTATTTCCCCCTATAATTGTTCAATGATACCAGCAATTGCTTTAATCACGGTTAAATACTTTTCCATTTGATTGTCACCGACCAAATGTTTGATTTCCGATAAGTGCAGGGCAAGTTCATCCTGCGTTTCTCCAAATAACAGGTAATCCACAGGTAAATTCAACCCCTGAGAAATCTTTGCCAGTGTTTCAATGCTCATCTTTTTATCACCACGCTCGATATTGCCATAGTAAGCAGAGGTAATATCACATTTTTCTGATGCCGCTTCCTAGAGCGTGTTTGAAAATTCATTCCCGCCAGATGCACGCCCCACTTCGCGGGAGATTTGAGCAAAATTCAGGTTACATAGCCCACTATGCGCCCTTCATTTGGCTCAAATCTCCCACAAATTGTGACGCACATCTGTCAGAAAGCAATTTTCAAACACGCTCTAGTGCTTCACTAACGATATATATGTTATCCCTAAGCCCTTTAAAGGGGCGTTCTTTGTCGTGGGCTATATAATACTCACCTTTGATATTTTTCTCGCTTCTAGGGGCATATTGAGAAGCATATACAGCCTTTAATTCTTTATCGTTACATACAGTTTGGTATAACTCTTGTGCGTATTCCCTACGATAGCCGTGGACATCACAGCCATTATGAATTTTATCAAATAATAACTCAGTGGGGGCTTTTGTGCTTATTAGTTCTTTGATTGCTTCTTGATACTTTGGAAGCACTGGAGAAACCCTATCACGACCGCCTTTGCTTTGCTCAAAACGCACAAACATATTACCGTTTTTATCTGTAAAAAAGCTATTAGGCGTTAATTTTCCTATATCTTCCCTACGTCCACCAGTGCCACGGCAGAGGGCAACTAAAGGGGCGTTTTTTTCTTCTGAAAAATGCGCATCCCTTTTGGCTTCACCTCTGGAACGTGTCACGTCCTTATAACTTCTCTTGTTTTCAAACTTGCACTCTATTTGCTCACCATAGAGTTTTCCTAAAGCAGCCCTCTCAGCTTTAAGTGTATATAAACTTTTGCCTTGTGCTTCTCTATCTTTTAAATATTCGTTTGCATATTGCTTTATATCTTCTAATTTTGTGTATTTATTAACACCTTTTTCTTGTATACACCAACTAGCAAAACGCTCACAATGTTCTTTATAAACGTCATAAGTTTTTATACTATGTATTCCATCAACAGCAACACCAAAAGCCATTTTTTCACCTTTTTCAGCATATGATTGTTTTAATTCTTCTTTTGCTTTGTGCCTACTTTCACCAATACGGGCTTTTTGTGTTAGCGTATGTTGTATTTGATTATTTAATGTTTTTCTTCCCATTTAATCACCGCCTTTATTATTAAAAATTATCAAAATAATAATTGTATACA
>VSOC01000239.1 GCA_009774615.1 Lachnospiraceae bacterium | reverse complement strand
GGCACATATTCCCAGGCCGAACCGCCAAACTTCGACTGCCAGTTTGTCGGCGGCTTTTCGGGCGTTCCTTCTTTAAAAATATAGTAATCCTGATACTTTTTTTCCCCGGAAAGCGCCCGCTTAAACCAGAGATGTTCCGTCGATGTATGGTTAAATACCATATCCAGCATCAACCCGATTCCCCGCTTTTTTCCCTCGGCAATCAGTTCCTCCATATCCTCCATCGTCCCAAACCGCAGGTCAATGCTTACATAATCCGCCACATCATACCCGTTATCTCTCTGCGGCGAGGGGAAAACGGGCGTTATCCAAAGATAATCAATCCCCAGATCCTTAAGATAATCCAGCTGTCCGGTAATCCCTTTAAGATCACCCACACCGTCCCCATTTGCATCCATAAATGACTTCGGATAAACCTGATAAACTACCTTATTTCCAAAATCTTCCATATATTTTCCCCTCATTTCTAACGAATCTCTTAAGATATTTTAATGATACTTCTAATGATACTTCAACAATGCTTCAACAATGCTCCAACAATACTTCAAAAATACTCCAATAATACTTCAACAATATTTCTTCCACACCTATTCAAACCTAACCACAGCCGTTTCCTTTGCCTTTGCCTGGATTCCTGTGATAAACTGCAGGTTCTTTGCCTCTCCCGGTGCTGAGATAATGCACACCGTCACATCCCGGTATCCTGCCGCCTTAATTTTCTTCCGGTCAAAGCGAATCAGCGGATCTCCTGCCTTTACCTGCTGCCCCTGCTTGACCAGATAGGAGAACCCGTCGCCCTTCATATTGACCGTGTCCAGCCCGATATGAAGCAGGATTTCCATGCCGTCTGCAAGCCTTAATCCGCAGGCATGTTTAGAATCTTCCATTAACGCCGCAACCTGGGCATCGGCCGGCGCATAAAGGGTTTCGTTTTCCGGGATAATGGCAATGCCGTCGCCCATAATTCCCTCGGAAAATACACCGTCATTTACTTCTTTTAAAGGGATAACCTTTCCCGTTAAGCAGGCTTTTAATTCCTTTTGCTTTCCATTCATACTCCCCGCTCACCTGAAGCTGTTCCACCTTATCCATGGCATATTCCAAATCGACCTGCAGATGAAGCTTCTGCTGCGCTGCATCCCTGGATGCTAAAAGTGCCCGGTAGTCCTCCGCCGTACCCTTAAAAATCATCTTGATCTGCTTTTCCCCGGTTGCCTCCTTTAATGCTGCAAAAAATCCCGGCCAGGAATCATGAGGTTCAAGCCATTTTGACATACGTTCTTTCGTAATCATCGACAATGCCGAATCCTCCCCCACACATTCAAATCCAGAAGGGGTCTGCGCATAAAGTTCCGTTTCAACGGTGTATGGATTATAGATAAGCTTATAGGTATTCATTCGTATACTCCTCTCTTTTTCTTTTTCCTTTGCGGATAATTGATTTGTTTGTCTTTTTGCTAACTTTTCTTAGATTGTAAACGATGCTTTCTCTTTTCCTGTCAACTTTTTTCCTCTGTAAATTTCCTCTGTAGATTTTCTTATTTGTTTTTCTTTGATTATAAATAAACGTTTTTCCTTTTCCGTCAACTTTTTTCCGCTGCATAAGAATTCTGCATAAAAACACTATAAAAAACTCTGCATAAAAACAAAGAAAACTTCTTGCTAACCATAAAAAAGTATCTTATAATAAGGAACATTCAGGGAACTATTAGAGCGAAAAAAGATTCAAAGAATTATTTCCGTCAAAAAAAGAAAAATACGAAGAACTGCTTTCATCGAAAAAAGAAAGATACAAAAAATTATTTCTGTAAAAAAAGGAAAAGCAAAGGAGAACCAATATGAGTGAGATGAAAGAAAAAATGCACACCGGAGAACTCTATCTTCCGGGCGATGAAGAAATTATGAGCGAACAGGTGATTTACCAGGACAGACTGTGCGAGTATAACCAGACCAAACCTTCTGAATATGAAAAGCGAACAAAGCTGTTAAAAGAAATGCTTGGCGACTGCGGCGAGGGCGTGTATATTGAAGCCCCCTTCTATGCCAACTTCGGCGGTCATCACTGTCATTTCGGCAAGATGGTCTATGCCAACTATCACCTGACCTGTGTGGACGATACCCATATCTACATCGGCGATTATACGATGCTTGGCCCTAACGTCACCATTGCCACCGCCGGACACCCCATCCTGCCCGAACTGCGCGAACAGACCTACCAGTACAACATGCCCGTTCATATCGGACAAAACTGCTGGATTGGCGCAGGCGCTATCATTATGCCGGGTGTCAGTATCGGTGATAATACGGTTATCGGTGCCGGAAGCATTGTAACCAAAGATATCCCGGCAAATGTCGTCGCCGTGGGAAACCCCTGCCGAGTGATGCGCGAAATCAATGAACATGACCGGGAGTATTATTATAAAGACAAAAAAATCCCATGGAAACAAATGGAGATAAATGGAAATCAATAAAGAATACAAATAAAACAAGAACCATAATACAACAGCCATAATATAACAACCGATAGCAATAAGAATAACACAAAAGGCTGAAGAAAAAGGAAAGTCCAGCAGCCATCCGCCGCGCTTTTCCTTTTCTCCAGCCTTATTTTCATCCTTTTTTCAATTAGTTTACAATTTTTTCCATTACCTGCAAATTTCTTTTCTATCACTTTACAATTTTTCTCATCACCTGCAAGTTTCTTTTCGATCGCTTTACAAGTTTTTTCTATCACTTTACAAATTTTTCAATCGCTTTGCAAGTTTCTAACGATACAGCAAGTCAAAATTCACTGTCCGATAAAACCCTTCCCGGACTGCATGGTAATCCGCCCCAAAACACTCCATCAGATACATCAGCTTCGTAACCGTCGCCTCTAACGTCATATCATATGCCTCAATTAAATCAAAATCCTTCTTCACCTTCCGGCCAACCTCATAGATTTCCATATTGCTCCCCTCTTTCACTACCTGGGTAGCCATCACCACGATTTTTCCCTTGGAAATCCACTGCTTCATCTGCCGGTAAAACGCATCCACCAGCTTTTCAGGGATACCGCCCACGCCAAAACTCTCAATCACCAGGCAGTCATAATTCTGGAATAAATACTCCAAAAGTTCCGGCTTGCTTCCGGGAATCAGCTTAAATACCACGATACTATCCCTGACCTTACGGGTAAACTTCACCGGCTCCTCAAAAAATGGCTGCGGAATATAGCGGATAATCTTCCCCTCCTGAATCACGGCAAGGTTGGGGAAATTCACACTGGAAAAGGCATTAAAGCTCCTGGCCCGCATCTTCTTTGCCCTCGTCCCCGCAATCACATCCCCGCCAAAGACAATACTTACCCCGCGTGACCCTTCATCTGCCGCATAGACAATACTGTCCATCAAATTCGTCTTGGCATCCGTAATCTCCAAATCCATCGGCTTCTGCGCCCCGGTCACCACAATCGGCTTATTCGTATTTTGAATCATATAGGACAATGCCGCCGACGTATAAGCCATCGTATCCGTCCCATGGCAGATCACAAAACCATTGTACAAATCATAGTTTTTTTCAATCACATCCACCATCATCGTCCAGTACTCCGGTGCCATATTCGTGCTGTCAATACTGCAGATCTGCACCACATCCACATCTATTTTTTCCCTTACCGAAGGAATATAAGATAAAAGTTCATCCCCGTCCATCCCCGGTGCCAGACCATTACTTTTCTTCTTCGAGGCAATCGTCCCGCCGGTGCAAATCAGCAGGATTTTTGGTTTTCTTTTCATAAGTCCCCACCTTTTTCATTCTTCTGCATTTAATCATAAATAAATTTCAAATCGGAAGAAACCATCCAAATTGAAAAGAGAAGCATACACCTAGTATTCCACCAATCAAAATAAAATTAACAAATACCAATATCCACTTTTTTCCAAGTACCTTTCCATTAAGATCTCTTATAAAATCAATCAATAACCAAATTAAATCAAAAAATATTAAACCAATAATAAATGCAATCAAAGTAATTCTGTATATTGATGGTTTATCTATATTCTCCAAAACCGAATTTGAAAATACAATTCCCCCAGTAAATGCCAAAACAATAGCAGCAAATATTCCCAGAATGGTAATATATTCTTTCTGCATATCTTCTTGCTTTTTCTGAATATCCTCGGACAACTGTTTTAAATTTTCAATTGTCTGTTTTGACAATTCTTTTAATAAAACTTCAGATTCCTGAACATTTTTTTCTAATTTGGTTACAAGCAATTTTGTCTTAGTTAATTCAGACATTGTTTCATTT
>VSOC01000238.1 GCA_009774615.1 Lachnospiraceae bacterium | reverse complement strand
TTGGAATATCATGCATTTCAGGAAATGAATCATCATGCAAGGGCAGAATTAACAGGAAGTATTCCATATGTAAAAAAAGAGGAGTATATCAAGGCTGTAAGACACAAGCTATGGGTACAGGTTATTGCACTTTCAGAGGGAGTCGAGTCGCTGATTTTTTATGGACTGATTGAAAAGTTTGAAGTGGAAGTAAAAGATATGACCTGCAGGGTAAAAATAAATTTATGTTCCGGCACACGGCTTATGGATGAAAAAATACATATTCGCAGTTTTCAGGATATTTCCAGTACTTATCGCAAATTATTGGAAACATGCAGCCGAAATTATGAGAATAGTGCTTTTATTATGACTGAAGGAAAGGACAGATGTATCGAACACTGGATAATGCAATATAATGAAACGGATTGGGAGTTCTTAAAACGCCTGGCAGCAATGAATCACACCGCATTATTTGCGGATTGTTTAACGGGAGGGGTAAAGTACCATTTTGGAATTCCTAATCGAAGGACAGAGGATAAAACCCTGTATTCGGAATATACCATGCGTTATGAAATGAAGGAATACTGGCATAAAAAAAGCTGTGGATTGGCTATACGAACGGAGGATATGGCTTCTTATATTTGGGAAAGCAGAGATATTTATAAGTTAGGTGACCGAAGCATTGTGGATGGAAAGGAACAATATATTTGGAAAATAGAATCCAGGTTAAAGGGAAATGAATTATACCATACCTATTTTATGAAATCCCGCGCAGCTTTACAGGTTCCTTTATTTTGGAATGATAAGATTAAAGGGTGTTCATTGTTGGGAAAGGTTACAAAAGTTAAGAATGAAAAGGTGCAGATGGTTTTCTATGATGATGAAAATCAGGAAAAATCAGGAGAATATTGGTTTTCATTTTCTACAGTGTATTCTTCAGCGGATGGTTCAGGGTGGTATTGTATGCCTGAGATTGGAGATAGGGTTCGGCTATATTTTCCTGCCAGTCAGGAGAGTAAGGCTTATGTAGCCAGCGCTTATCATGAAGAAGGCAGTTCGTTAAGGCAGCATCCCGAGCGCAAATTTTGGAGAAATAAAGATGGCAAGGAAATTCAGTTATCACCAGAACGGATAGTGCTGACCAATAATGATGGGACATACATAGAATTATCGGATAATGACGGGATTGAAATTGTCAGTGAAGGTTCAGTAACCATAAAGGCTAAGGAAAACTTACATATACGCAGTCAGGAATCTTCCATTGAATTAAGTGCCCCAAAACAAATTTATCTTAAACAGGGGAATACGGAAATGAATTTGGGAGGAAATGTAAGTATGCAGGGCGCAAAAATCAGATTATAGATAGGTAATGTGTTGTTGAACTTACACAGAATGGAGAGAAATGAAGATAAAATTAGCAGAAAGATTGTATTTGGAAACGGAGATTCCTGTTTATCAGGTAGAATATTTTATATTTTCCTGGAAGCCGTTTGAACATGCAAAATTAAAGTTAAGGGGTTATCTGGGAGCCCATATTTCCTGGAACCAGGAAGTTTTAGAACATGCTTCTATTCAATTATCGGTAGAACAGGAAGGAAAAATACAGGTAATTTATCATGGCTATGTTGCTGCGATGAACTTAGAAACGATAGGAAAGTTTTTTTCTTTTGAACTGGAAGCATTGTCTGCCTCCTGTTTACTTGATGTAGAAGTAAAGAATAAATCTTTTCAGGCAGTTGAAAAAACTTATGGTGAAATGATTAAAGAAATGGTAAGTGAACATGGAAGTCAGGTAATTCGCAACAGGGACAGCGATAGGATGATAGGTTATCCGGTGTTTTGTCTGAATGAAACGTTATGGCAATTTATAAATCGCATGGGGAAGAAGATTGGTGTGTATGTAATCCCTGATCTGGAAACAGGAAAGCCCAATTTATGGTTTGGTATGCGAAAAGGGAAAAGAATATCTTCTTTTACAGAAAACGATTTTAGTATGCAGATAAATCCTCTGGAAAATGATGATAGAATAGTTTTTCAGGTAAAAGACCGGAATTTTTATAAGATTGGAGATGGTACAAGCTATTTGGGAGAAAATGTAACAATAACCGAAGTTCAGGGCTGTTTTGAACATGGCGAATTAGTATTTACCTACGGATTAGAAAATAAGACCACATGTAAACCATGTAAACAAGGTATAGAAATGGCAGCAGGGCAGGGTTTTTGGGGAACGGTAAAGGCGGTAAACAATGAACAGGTAAAATTAGCATTGGAAATAGATCATGGTGAAGAAACAGGAGATTATTATTTTCCATGGTGTCCAGAAACGGGAAATGTATTCTATGCAGTGCCGGAAATTGGAGCAAAGGCTTTACTCTGTTTTTTTGATGCAGGGCAAGAACATGGAATGGTCGTTCATTGTATGAATAGAGAGCATAAAACAAGCAAGGGACTAGAAAATAAAGTCTTAAAAACAAAAGAGGATAATTTGGTTCAACTGGAAAAGAAACGAGTATATTTTTCACAGAATAACCAGAATTTATTGGAAGTTCATGACCATGATGCTTCTACTGTTTCCGAAAATAGTTTAAGTATTCTTGCAAAAAAGAAAATAAAGCTTAAAGCAAAAAGAATAAATATTTCTGCACCCGAAGAAATTAAATTATGCCAGGACTGATATAAGTTTAAGAAAAAGAAAGAAGAGAAATAATGGCTCGAAATAAAGAATTAGAAGAATATCTTGAAGAATTTAGAAAAAATCGTTCTTTCCAAAAACAAGAACGAGTGCAAGAATATAGTCAAATATTAAGTTTGGATTTTCAAGGAAAAATAGATGTATTGTTAAAGGAGCAGTTAAGGCGGCAGGAGAAAAAGGAACAAGATAAAATTAAATACATCTATTTGTTTCAATTAGCAAGCAGTTTTTATACTGAAAGTTTTGAGGCATTACTTGGAATAAGCAATGAAAAATTATATTTGGATGAGTATCAAAGTCAGATTTTCTGGTGCCCGCGAGTTGTGTATGAAAATATAGAAGAAGATATGGCTGCCGCAGAAAAGAGTATTCGCAGAAAATTTGTCCGTATAGAAGATTTTGAATTGATGCATATAAAAAGAAAACTTCTGTCCGATGATTGGGGCATTGTACAGGCAATATTTCGTATTTTATCAGAACAGGCAATCGATAGCATAAGAAAAACTTCATTAATGTTACAGGATGAAGTTTTCTTCCTTTGTGGAGATTATATGGATGAAATAAAAGCAGTTAAGGTATGCTATTAAGGCAAAAGGTAAGGAGTTTTATAATGAAATATTTTGTATTGCAGGATTCACCAGAATTAAAAAATGCTCCGCAAATTACTCGATGGTATGAACAAATCGATGTGCGCGATATTCGGGCAGATACTTGTTATAAGCAGCCGGAAAAGCAGGTATTTAGGATAATTTCATCTGAACGGCTTGTCTTTACCGATATTATTTTGTTCCCTTTTTTTCTTGTATCGCCCATGGTTTATGAAGTGATTTTAATGTATCGGGAAGCTTGCCTTTTTCGTAAAGTTTTTTTAGCGGAAGCAGAAACCGGAAAAGCACAAATGTATTATCTGCCTGTGATGGAGGAAAGCAGTGATATTGCTCTAAAGAAAATAAGTTATAAAAATGGATGCCGAATATCGGAAAGTATAAAGAATCCGAAATTAAAGGTTTTAGATTTAAAGAAAAATCTTTTCTGGATTAGGGAATCCCAAAAAAGACATATTATTCTATCCATGGACATGGCAGAAAGCCTGATTCGCCGTGGAGTAAGTGGCCTTGGACTGAGTGAAGTAGAATTGGAGTGGAAAAAAGATGAAAAAACAGCAAAGTTCCTTTCATATGAATAATGAATTTAATGGATTTGGAGAAATTCGATATTTAAAGGGTACACAGCAGGAATATTATCCCACAGTGTCACAAGAAAATATTCATCCTTCTTTAGATGTGGGGAATTATTTGCTGAAGGTTATTGGCAGTGTTCCGGTAGTCATTCAGCCTGCTGGCGTTTCGATGTGTTTGCGTAAATTAGCGGGAGCATTGGCAAGTGTGAATCAGGTGATTGTATCCGAAAATGAAAATCACAATGGCTATCAATGTAATTTTGTGTTGGCGAAGCCTTATGATATTACAGATGGCTCATATTCCTGTTTTATCCCAAAAGAATATAATATATTAGAGTCTGTGCCGGGAATATCCGATCACTGGATAGCTGGCGGAGAACCAGAAGGGAAGATTTGGCAATATTATCAAAATGGAAAACTTTTAAAAAGTACTTGGATTAGTGAAAATGGAAAAAA
>VSOC01000237.1 GCA_009774615.1 Lachnospiraceae bacterium | reverse complement strand
CTTTTGTAGGAGGAGCAATGGGAGAAAGTACAATTCTCAAAGTGACAGTAAATCAAGAAGAAGTGATATTTCTGGAAACCACGATGACGCTGGAGAAAAAGGCCGGGGAGCATACGGTTGCATTTTTTACAGGAATATTGGAACCTGGGAAAGATGGGCAGGAATACTGTATTGTACCTGAAGCCGAAATTGAGATTTTTGATAAGGGAATGGAAGAAGTTTTATTTCGGGGAATGGTTAAAACGGTAGAAATTGGAATGGAAACGGTTGATGCCGACCCACTTAAACGAGTGGAACTGGAACTGGTATCGGGAACCTATCGTTTGGATCGGAAGAAGCGGGACAGGGCGTTTCAGAATACAGCCATGAATTATCAGGCAGCCGCAGAACTTATTCTTAAAAACTATAAAGGGGCAGCACTTCTGATGAAACAGGGAATGGGTGCCTTTCCCTTGGGACAATTTATCGTTCAATACCAGGAAACCGATTGGATGTTTTTAAAACGGCTTATGTCAAGGTTAAACCAGCCAGTGATTCCGGATAATACTTCAGCCAAGACGCAGATCTATGTTGGTGTTATTGGACCTGGAGAAACCTATGAAATTCAGCCAGAAGAAGAAAACCAGGTACAGGAGCAGTATTATATTGAACGAGAAGATGAGGGCGGGCATCTGGAATACTTATGGACAACAGAAAAAAGCGGCTTAAAAACCAGAAGTGTAGGTGATGCAGTTCTCTATCGAGGCATTACCTATTACATAAAAGAGGTCAGGATTCAAGTGCAAAATTCTTCTATCCGTCATCAGTATCTATTTTGCAAAGAAAGCGGATTTCGTGTTCATACAATGCATAATCCCTATATAACCGGTCTTTCTCTTCCTGGAACAGTAGAAAAAGTATCAGGTGATCAGGTTCAGGTAAAACTGGATATTGATGCTGTGGAAGAACATAATTGTTGGTATACCTATTCTACATTTTATTCCACATTTTATTGTATGCCGGAGATTGGAGATCGCGTCCATCTGTATATCCCCGGCAGGAGGGAGGAACAGGCATTTATATTAAATTCTATCCGTGATAAAGTGAGCGGGCGGGAATTCGGCGGAGGAAGTTTTCAGGCGGGAAGTGCTTCGGCGGGAAATGAAACCGAACAACAGGAAAAGCATGAAACGAGCAAAAGTGAAACCAATATTTTTTCTTGGCTGAGTCAATTGTCCCAAATGCCTTCCGGGTCATTGGTTGCTGTCGGTGTTGGAACATCCGAAATTCCAGAAGAAACACAAGAACAGGAGATACAAGAACAAGAGATAAACACACAAAAAAATGCAAAGAAAACTGCACCGGTACAGGCTTCTTATTCGGACAATGGAACCCAGTCCCAGGCCCCGGAGTTTGACTTCCAAAATCTATATAATAATGAAGATATCAAAGTTTTATCAACCAGAGATAAAAAAATGATTATTTTAGATGACAGGAACGGGAGCGTATCTATCCGTTACAGCAATGGAACCTATATTGTATTAAAGGGCGATGGAATCCAAATTAATTCTTCCGGTTATCTGCATTTGCGTGCAAATGGAAATATCAGTCTGACGGCAGATGGCTCGATGTCCATTAAGGCAGATGAACAAATGATGCTGGGCTGTAAGGAAAGCAGCTTTTTGCTGACACCAGATGGAATTGCAATCCATGGAACCGATATAAAAATCAACGAATAGTGAGGAAATCCTATGGTTACAACAGGGGCAGCGCCTATGGCTGCAGTTATGAAAGAAGAACTGAAAAATCACCCGGAAAGAGCGGTGCAAATGGGGCTGACGGGATCGGCTTTATCTATGCTTTCAACCCCTTTGTCCCAGCTGGCAGTAGCAGGACTGCAAAATAAAAAGGCGATGCAGGGGATGGTTCAGAGTCAGTATTTTTCAACAATAGAGAGTGCCGTAAGTGCGCAAAGAAGCTGGGAGCAGATGAGGGATAGCAATGGAAATGAATAAGGCTATGAAAATGTTTGTAGAAAATGAGGTGGCTCTTGCATCTGCAAAATGGATACATCAGGCAATGTCCGTTCTTCAGATTGAAAATAAGGAAAAAACCATGAATCATTTTTTAGACGAGTTGAAAGATAGTATTGCAGATGAAAGGGTGAACTATGTTCAAATTGTACTTTTAAGGTATAAAACACTACAGAAAAACCCTTTTTATCAGATGTAAACCTTTGGTCCTGCCTTTTATCTTGCTTCTCCATTGTCCGAAAAAGAATTGAAATGGGATTGGCTGTATGAGCCATATTATGCCTTCTGTGAAGAAATAAAAGTTTCCAGTAAAAAATATGTTATGCAGATTTCCGCAGAAAACCTGGCGCAGCTTTGTTTGCTGGAACTGGAAGAAACGAAAGAGATTATCCGGTGCTTATTCCGGGAATCGCTGTTCCATATTTTAACAGGAGAAGTATTTCAGCAGGCAGTAAAACAGCGAGAGATTTCTATTCACCTGAGCGATTATAGGGGAGAATATGAACCCCTGCTGGTTTTAAATAACCAGACAAAAGAAACAGGAGAGTGGCTTAATGGAATATTTCAAAATCATGCAGGAAACAAACAATAGAAATGTGCTCCGACCTGTATTTCCAACCATTTCACAGATATGGGGAGAAGAAAAGCCATTACTGGTTCATGGAAAGGTGGAAAAACCAGAGAAAGAGATTTGTTTCTTACCCTTTTATCAAGCTAACATTTTGTCAGGGGCCTTTTTGATCGCAAAGAAAATGGGAGAAATATGGAAAACTTACCAACAAGGGGGAAGATATCGGCCCTGTGTACTGGGGCATGTAGAAACCAGAAAACTGGAACCCTATTATTTTATGTATCCCAGGCTGCTTAATGTATTACATAAAGATACGGTGTATTTAAAAGATGGAGAGATTGAGCAAATATGCCTGTGCAAAGATCTTATCAAAGTGCATAAGGTTTTTGGGGTGAAAGGGAAATATCGAACCGACATGATTGTGTCAGGTGATGTACTTGAACAGATGCTTCAAAGAGGAATTGTTGGATTTCAGATGGTTTCTGTCAGCGTAAAGGAGGGGACACCTTGGCAAAAAAATATGTAGTGGAGAATGCAAAGCTTCATTGTCAATATGGGGAACAAAGCTGGCTTCTTGTGCCGGAAAATCGTCATATAGGGATTGGCGGCAAGATGATGGCGAATGAAACAGATTACAAAAAGACATGCTGCGGAAGTTTTGGAACATGTCATAGTCCTTACGTTTCCCCGGATGTAACACAAAAAATGCATGATATTCTACTTGATAATCAATTAACAAGTCTTCAGCAATTTTCAGCAATGGAGGTTTTTCCCTGCCAATATGAACCTGGTCCTCAGTGGATGGAAACAAAGGAGGATGTTTATATTGCCGGTTATCGGGCTTTGATGGAAGACAGCTGGACATTTTGCACTTTTGGGCTTGGAATGGTTACGCTGTTAAATTCGGGACAAAGTGAAAATCCGGCAGAGGCACTGGCAGAATGTTTAAATCAGCTGGAAACGGTGGTTGATACCTATATCAAAGAAAATGGACTTTCTGAGAAAAGCAAAAATGATTTGCTCAATAGTGTGCTGCTCTGGAATGGCTATGGTTCTATTCCATGGGAAACAAAAGTCAGTCAGGAATTGTGGGATTTTGGAGTATATATGGAAAAAAATCATCCCTATCTTTCTAATTATTTTGAACGGGGCGTTTATTTATTTGATGAGCAGACTGGCGCGAATATTGATGTCAGCTATATGGCTGGACTTTCTATGGTAATCACTGATCCGCCGGAAGGCTGCTGGAAACTTTTGACCGAAGAGGTATCTGCGGATGAAGCGATGTATAATGGCTATCTGGAAGCCAGCCGCCAGGAATCGTCAGAAAATGCGTTGGAAGCCATGCAGAAGTTTCTGGATTACTATGCCAGCCCGGAATATAACGGAAGTGGACGATATACGGATTATCTGGAAATGCCGGAAAACTACAGGACCATCTACGAGGAAATGTACAGACAGGGAAGTTCCATGGATAGAAGTTATTATGAACCTGGGGTTCCGTTAGATGCTTATGGTGACCCAGAGGAGATTATGAAAAAACAGGAAAAACTGCTTCATTGGCCAGAATGGAGCCAGGAGGAAAAGGATCTGCTCATTCTTCAAAGTTATCTGTCGGATTACGTGGGAGAAGAGGAAGCAGATGCCTTTGTCCGAAAAGTATGTGAAAGTGCCGGAAGGGAGAAAGGTTCATGGAAGGAATAGGACAGGGAGAATTAAGGATTTC
>VSOC01000236.1 GCA_009774615.1 Lachnospiraceae bacterium | reverse complement strand
TTCTTTACCAGTTCTTCTGTTATCAAATACTGAAAAAAGGTTCTTAAGCACCGCAGTTCATTATCTGCAGTTACCTTCGTCACTTTATCTACAGCCATCCTTTTTGCCAGATAAAGACGAATATCATCTGCGCAAATATCATCTACGGTCTTCCCTATCTGCTGCAGTATTCCGGTAAGTTCTTTCTGATAATAGCCGACGGTTCTCTGTGTGCATCCTTTTACCATTTTTGCTACAATGAACTTTTTCAGCAGATACTCATTTCTGTCCTCTTCCAACAAGGCTATCTCCGTTGTCCTTAAGGTAATCTCATAAGCAGATAAAAGAATATAAAGCCTGTCTTTTATCTCTGCCATACATCCCTGTTCCAGCAAAAGCAGAGATAATTCCTGATATAATTCTTCCCGGCAGTCCTTGTTGCCCATCATTTATCACTTCTTTCTTTTCTATTTTTACAAAAGCAGCCCTGCTTTTTTCGGGGTAATGAATACCCGTTCTTTCGGATAAGCTTTTAAGCTGGTAAGTGGTTCGGTAAGCGTATTCCCCTGTACAACAATCCCATCAACCCCATATAAACTTAACTGGACATAGGTCATATAAACGCAGTTCCAGTCCAGATCCTGAGCAACAACCTTCATACAGTTTTGATAATTTATTCCCCGCTCCTTAAGTGCCCGGGCCGCTGCAATCACCATTCCCCCGCTTCCTGCGCTGGGTTCATTAAAATACAGGGGGTGCGCTTCATTAACATCCTGCTCCCGAACGGTAAGCTGCGCACAGGCTAACGAAACATGAAACGGGGTAAAGAACTGCCCTGTGTTTTTATTTCCACAGCCCGCTTCCATATAGATTGCCCCCAGAACATCTTCCATCTCCCCTTCTTCTAACTGGATGCTGAACATTCCGGACATCTCTGCCAGCAGCTTCTGTTCATCATGGCTGTATTTTTCCATAATATTCTGATAATGTTTTTCTCTGTCCTGCCAGACTTTTCCCTGAAAGATTGTGCACCCATTCTGAATCGCAAGCGCTATACAGGTCACCCAGTCCATAAATACTGTGTACTGACTGTATCGCCCTGAAAACTTCTGCATGGCCTTGATAATCTCTTTTTTCCAATCCATGCTTCACTTTACCCTCCTTCCTGCATCAGCCGATGCATTAATTCAACATCTTCCAGACTCATCCTCCCGTCATACACGTAAGGGTCAAAGTCTTCATCCGGATCATACACACCTGCAAAGGGCATCCCCACCGAATGGGCGGCTTCCCTGGCCTTCTCCAGCATCGCTTCAAACTCCCCTGGTTCATGGGACTTCATAAAGGATGGAATGTCATCATAGCGGTTCTCATAATGACAGCGCACACCGAAAACCATCTCCGATATGCTCATATCCTCGCGGAAGTAACTGCCATAATAGCCATTAACAATCACTGCTCCGGCATCCATGCTGCAGATTTCTTCCAGCCGGGTCTTGTCCTTTACGGAAAGCCGTTCCTCCGAATTCAGATAGAAATACTCTCCGTTCCACGACCGTCCTTCCTTCCAGAACGCCACCCAGGCGATTCCGTCACGCAGTTCATCCTTGAACTGACTTACAATGTATCGCAAGCTTGCCATGGTCTAAACCTCCTTTCCCAGCTTTAACAGCTTCACTACTATGCAGAAAAACACGAAAATCAATAAGTACTCCCCGCCGTAAGCGACGTATCCCCGCTGCTGAAACGCCCACGAAGTTGCCCATAAACCAAACAGATAAGTAATCAGTACCGCGCAGGCCAGCTTTGCCACAAACCGCAGCAGCTTCTTATCCGCTTCCTCCTCCGGCTTTACCCTCTGGCAGAGCAGGTACAGCTTTACCTGGGAATCCTCGGTAAAGCAAGGGTACTCGGTAAACAGGTGAAGCTTTCTCCTGTCCCTTACCAGACCTCTTTCCAAAGCAAGAAAAGCAGGCTTTTTGAGAACCAGCAACCGGCAGGATGTGCTTTGTTTCTTTCGTTTAAGCATTGTCTAAGCTTTCCTTTCTGGTCTTAATTTCTTGTATTGCTTCTCTCTAAAATTCATTTATTTTTACCTCTCTCCCCAATACTAGGCTTGCAGCCTGCATGGGAGAAAAGTGCAGCACCGGAGCTATGACCTGGATTTCGTTCAGGTTAAATCCGCCTATCCGGTTCTTTTTGCGGCCTACGGTTTCCGGTCGCACGTTTAACAGCTTTGCGAGTTGCTTGTCCGTAATATCGTAGCGCTCCTGACTTGCGCAGATAATCGATCGGACAAACTTAGCGCGCTGCATCGCTTCACTTGGTGGTAACTTTGCCATCAATTACCCTCCTTTGCTTTTGTCAATTTACTTGTCTTTTCTATCCCTCTGCTTTATACTGTACTTACAGGCCCCACCAGGCCAAGTACTAAAGAAAGGAGAAAAATTAATGGATACCCCTACACTTATTAACATTATGTTATGCATATTGTCTTTCATCTTAGCAGCCATATCTGTTATTACTGTTGTGATTACATTACGTCAAAACAATCGAATGATAGACAACTCTACACGTCCTTACGTTGTTGTTTACTCTGCAGTAACTAATTTTCAAACACCTGACTACTACATATGCGTAAAAAACTTTGGACAAAGTGGCACAGTTATCACAAAATTCACTTGTGACGTTGATTTAAAAAAATATTCATATCATAAAGAACACATACCTTTTGAACATCTATCCAATACCTTTATCGCACCAGGACAATCTTTCATATGTAATCTTGACCCAATAGAATTATTTAAGGAAGTACATCCATTAACATTTGATATTGAATACAAATCTAATGGAAAACACTATACAAATACTTTTACAATCAACATTCAAGCAGATTCCGATTTAATACACACAAGGGCATCTACAAAAGACAAGGAATTATGTATCATATCCTACACCTTACAGGATATTGCAGAAAAATTATTATAAAATAATTTTCTTTTCCTTTAAAGCTTCCTTACAGTTATCAATTATTAAGTCATATGCTTCAAAGAAACGGGCTTCTTCTGGAAGTTCGTTTTCTATTGCTTTTAAAGCTTTAGCACATGCCTTTTCAATTACTTCTCCGCTTAAAACAGTTCCATTCATAAATTTTATTGATGATATTATTTATCTCACCTCCTCTCTACGCATCAGCAATTCACAGTTGCATTTAATTCAACTTCATTTGCAAAAAAAATTCTATCTCTTTCATTTGCGGAAAGACCAAGAATATTTTTTATACAAGAAATCTCAGATGCTTTAAATTCTGTATCACCATTCAATTTTTTGTAGAAACCTTCACGAGTAATTCCCATTTTTTTTGCAATAAACGAAATTGAAATCCCTGATTCTGCAATACATTTTTTTAGTGCTGCTGAATCTGTCACATATAACACCTCCTTTTTGAGTTGCATTTTATTCAACCTTTTTATAATCATACACCAATGTAGCATTATTGTCAACTATTTTTTATAAAAATGTTGATTTTTATTCTAGTCTATGCTAAGATAAAGCCGTGGGGAGGTGATAGAATATGGAAAATATGTATAACCGAATTAAAAAATTAAGATTACAGCGCGGATGGTCGCAAGAAGAACTCGCAAAAAAGATAGGATATGCTGACAAAACTTCCATAGCAAAAATAGAAGCCGGCAAGGTTGATTTACCACAAAGTAAAATAATTGCCTTTTCAAATGTATTTTTTGTTACACCTTCCTACTTAATGGACGGTAACAATAGTTTACCAAACTCGACCAAAAGAAAAGGAATCCCTATCAACGTTCTTGGTCGCGTAGCCGCAGGTATCCCCATCGAATCTGTAGAAGAAATTATTGATACCGAAGAAATTACAGAAGAACTTGCTGCCACTGGTGATTTCTTCGGTCTACAAATAAAGGGAGATAGCATGGAGCCCCGAATAACAGAAGGTGACGTTGTAATTGTCCGCCAGCAAGAAGACGCTGAAAACGGTGAAACTGTTATCGTATTGATCAACGGGGAAGATGCCACCTGTAAGCGTTTAAAAAAATATTCTGACGGGATTATGCTACTTTCAAATAATCCTAAATATGAACCCATGGTTTTTTCCAAACAGGAGATTATAGATAAACCTGTAAAAATCATAGGAAAAGTAGTAGAACTAAGAGGAAAATTTTAAAAGTATTTCAAACTCAATCAACTTAAAATATAAAGGAGGAAATATTTATGGGATTATTCGGTAACGGAAACATTAAAACTAGCATGTTTTTAGTGGAAGGACTTCCTTCCAGTTTTAAGGCAGTTATTCGAATGGAACTCGAT
>VSOC01000235.1 GCA_009774615.1 Lachnospiraceae bacterium | reverse complement strand
TGGTACAATATTGGCGATGAAGAAGGGGCAACATTTTATTTAAATGGCGATAGTAATACTTCTCCAATCAGTCAGGGCGTAGCCGCCTGGAAACAAGACAGTAAAGGCTGGCGGGTTGAGCGTTGGGACGGCTCCTATTTGGTAAATGAGTGGTATCAGTCACCAGAGAGTGGTTTATGGTACTATCTGGGTGTAGATGGCTACATGCTCACCAGTACCACCACACCAGACGGTTACACGTTCAACGCCGATGGAGTTTGGGTTCAATAGCACAGATTAATATCATAATCAAGATTTTTATCAGAGCCGCTGGCAGCAAATCGCCAGCGGCTTTTTCTATGCCCTGCCAGGCAGCAAACTACCCAATTTCGCCCCCGCTTTTTGCGCATACCTGACCATCTTTCTTTTCTTCCCCATTTTTGCCCTGACTGTCCTGGCTGAAGAATTATAATTTTCCCTCATCATACCTGGCACGAATTCCGCCGATAAACTTTGGGCGTACCCTGGCACAGACGACATGGGCTTTTCCTATACATTTGGTTTCAATCCGTACAGGAACGGCTACCTGGCGAAGATGCATACCGATTAAGGTGTCGCCGATATCCATTCCCCCATGTGCAGAAATACGTTCCACAGCCACGGGTTCCTTCATTCGTTCATAGGCAGCCGTGGCAAAAGAGCCTCCGGCCTTTAACTGCGGCACGACGTTTACGATTTCATAGCCGTATTTCTCCGCAGCCTCTCTTTCCAGAATCAGCGCACGGTTTAAATGTTCGCAGCACTGCGCCGCAAGGTAAATCTGGTTTTTTTCACATTCTTCCCAAATCTCCTGATATACGACTTCGCCAATCTCTTTACTGGAATAAGAGCCGATACGTGAACTGACAATCTCACTGGAAGAGCAGCCCACAACGAAAAGATTTCCCGGCTTCATCTTCCCCACAGCCAGAAACTCCCGCACAGCATCTCCTGCCTGCTTTCTTAAACTATCCAATTCTTCACCGCTCATTACCTGTTCATTAATCCCTGCTGTTTTCTGCCCCTTCTTTTCTTGTGTCATCATCGTTTCTCCTTTCTGTTTTATTTTCTGCCCAATTCCGGCAGTTACCCGCCAGACTTCCTGTGCTTTCCCGGCAAGCTGGCAGCAGATTCTTCCAACCACTTCACGATAGCAGCGCGAGAATGCATCCATTGGAACAATTCCACAGCCAATTTCATCCGTAATCAGTATTCTTTCCGGGCATTCCCGAAGCAGTTCCTCTGCCATATCTCTTTCCAGTTCTTCTGCTTTCGCTCCTTCTTCCATCCGCCTTCGCACCATTTCATGAAGATTAATCCCGAAATTCGTCTTTAAAAATTCTTCCCAGGATGCAGACTTTCCATCTGCGCATTTTTCATCTTTCCATTTGGGAAAATGTTCTCTGGCAAATGCCTCTTTTCCCTGTTTTCTTCCTCCGACAATAAAAATCATGGGTTATTCCCCCTTACTTATTCTCATGCAAATCCGTGACCCTGTGTCCTGTTATTTCTAAATGAAAAACCGGGATAGAGGTTGGTACGTTAAACCGAACCAGTGAGCAACAATCCATCACCATCCATGTGAAACCACCGTCAGCACCAGCAATGCCGCCAGTTCCGCCGTCTGCAAAAACCACCCTGCCAAATCTCCGGTAATCCCGCCAAATTCCCGTTTTGCCATCTTCCCGTAATAGATAAAGGTCAAAACCACAGCGCTGCCCACAGCCGCCAGTTCCCGCCAGCCAAGCAAAGCCAAACCGCAGCCGATAGCCGCTATCCAAGCTAAAAGCACGATTTTTGTTACGCTTTTTTGTGCACCGTCCGAAAAGCTTTTTGCCAGACCACTGTTTTTTGCACAGGGAAAATAAACGACAGAAAGTCCGCTGAATGCCCTTTCCAGAGAAAATACCAGGCAAAAAGCAGCAGCCATCGTCCAGTTTCCTTTAGCAAGCACGTCCACATACAGTTGAACCATCGCCCCTGTATAGAAAAGGATGTATACGGCAAAACCAATCGGTGCAAACGCCCCAATATGCGGATCGCTTAAAATTTCAAGTTTCTTCTCCCTGTCCGCATAAGAACTCCGGGCATCCAGCGTGTCGAGAAAACCGTCCAGATGAATTCCTCCCGTCAGCAAAACCGGAATTGCCGAAGCAATACAGCCTGCCGTTACCGGATGCAGTGTTAAATGTGCAGCCAGACGAAGCCAAAACCAGAGCAGGCCGCCACAGACAAAACCCACCGCCGGAAACCAACACAGGGCATAGCGCATACGCTCCTTTGTCCACTCTACTATCGGAACAGGCAGCTTGGAATACATGGAAAATGCGATCAGAAAACCAAAGAAAAAAGTCTGCATTATTTGTACCCCCTTGTTTTTTGTATAGCTGATAATAATCTTGATGCGAAAATGATTATCCAAGGATGACCTTACAGTACTTTTTATAAAAGGCAATCCCATAGGTAATGATTTTTTTCATGCCGTCTTTTAGGAGTGCTGCATCATACCGTTTTTCTTTAATCTGCCGCAGTGCTTCCTGACAACTGCTTTCCAAATCGCCGTCTTCGGCATACTTAATTTCAATAATCACGCCAATCCTGTTTTCGGTCTTTATGGAGATATCGCTGTAACCTTCTCCTGATTCTGCATTTGATTCAATTTCCCAGTTATTCTCATATTGCAGTAACCCTAAGAGGATTCCATGAAAGAAGTTTTCTTTCATTTCCTTTTTTACCGCAGTATCACGAATACTGATGGATTTCCACAGATAAGCATTTAACAGTTCTTCAATTCTGGAGGCATCGCCATTGGGGAATGCGGTGCAAAACCTCTCTAATTTTTCTGGCTCTGCTCTGGTTTCCTCTTTAAACCATTCTTGAATCTGCGTGATAAACAGTTCCCGGATTTCCCGGTTGGGAATCGCCAGCGGGTACATTTTTCCGAACTTTGGGCCTTTTTGTGTTAAGTATCCGGTGGTGAATAATACGCTCCAGAGGTTGTCTATGGAGGAATCTAATTCACTGTAAGTTAATTCCTGGTTAATGGATTTTGTGATGCTGTTTCCATCAATTAAACGCTCGATTTCACTTCGGGTCTGTCGGTTGGCCTTTCCGATAAAACGCCGTATCATAGCATTTCCGCTGGTATTGGCCCAATAGTTTTCCGGTTCTGCATGGGGATCTTTAAGCAGAGCCTGGGTGTATTTGATAACGTCCCAGGGGCAGTAAATGGAGGTATTTCCAAACTGATAACCATTGTACCAGTCCCGCATGGTTTCCCGGGCATCTTCAAGTCCATAATCGGTCAGAAGTTTTTCTACCTCGCTCTCTGTGAATCCAAAAGCTTCATTAAAATAGGCATCCGTAATGGTCATGACATTGAGATTATTTAGTCCGGTAAATATGCTTTCCCTGGAAATACGCAGACATCCGGTTAAAACGGCAAAGTACAGATATTCATTGGTTTTTAATGCATTGTTCAGTAAACTCCGGATACAGGAAAGCATTTCATGGTAATATCCTTCCTGAAATGCTTTATCTAAGGGAACATCATACTCATCGATGAACAAGATAACTTGATTTCCGTAATGTTTGGAGAGAAGCTGTGCAAGTGTTTTCAGACTGGTGAGCAATACGGCATCCTGCATGGCAAAAAGATTATCCTGTGTTTTGCTTACCTCAATTAGTTGGAGATACAGGCGGCGCTCTTCGCCAGATAATCGACTGCTGTCCGCCAAAAAGCGAAACCGCAGGGCCTCCATGCCGATAACCGAACGCAGAGCTGCACAGGCAGCCGGGTAATCCGGCCCTTCTACCGATTTAAGGCTTATGGAAATCACCGGAAATTTCCCCATGTATTTTTCACATAATTCGGTTTGTTCCGAGATAGCCAGTCCATCAAATAAAGTTTTGTCTGTGCCAACTTCAAAAAATGCCTTTAACATGCTTAAATTCAATGATTTTCCAAAACGCCGGGGGCGGGTGAAAAGGTTTACTTTACCTCCATTGTGCAATAAGTCGGCAATAAACATGGTTTTGTCGATATAGTAAAAATTCTCTTTAGAAAAATCTTCAAAGCTTTCAATGCCAATGGGCAGTTTTTTTCGCATAAGCAATATTCTCCTTGAATTTTATGATTTTATTATAGGGAAAGGGAAGAAGAATAGCAATAGAAAAATGATATTGGATCTTGATGGGATGATTATGGGAAATCATGGAGATTTTAAAAAGCCTTTCATAGATTAAACTGAATTTTTATAAAGAAAATTTACAGAATTTCTAAAAAACCATGAGGGAATTTGTT
>VSOC01000234.1 GCA_009774615.1 Lachnospiraceae bacterium | reverse complement strand
TAGACGAGGTGAGGCAGATGGGGAAGAAATATATAGATGAAAAACTGGCAAAAGCCAGGAGAAGATACATAGAGGACATGATCAACCAGAGAGAGGACAAAGGGGTATGGAAAGGGAAGGTTTATTCAATGGTTCCCTATACCATGCGTCAATTCTATTTTCGCGTGAATGTCCCAGATTTTTTATTGCAGGTTTTGCATGAAAACCTGGCAGCCGCAAACGGTTCAGACTCCCCGTTTGCCTGCATGGCGTCTGTGAAAGACATGGTGTCTATTACATTTTACGCAACAGCTGAAACAAAAATATATGGACCATCCGAGAACCATCTGCTGTTTGGGCGGCTGTTCCCAGGAAGCCATGTAAGCCCTTTGGAGCATATAGGGGAAAAAGGTGAGGTACATTATTTTGATTACATTAATGAGGAGTCTGGGATCCCATTTTTGCATACCACTTTTATATTTGCAGCAGGGAACAGGCAGATACTGGGGCATTTGAACGGTGAGGCGCAGGAGTGGGAGAACCTGGTGCAGATGAGGGATAAGATATTGAATACCGTTGAAAGGGGGGATTTCTTTGAGAGAAACGAAAGTTAGGATCGATCCGTTTGGTTTTGTTAGCCTGGAAGATATCCAGATCGATCAAAAAGTAAATGAACATGCAAGGGCTGTGGTATACGGTTTGCTGGACAGTGAACATATCGATGGATACCGGGAATTTTTCGGTGGAAAGAAGGAGTTCGTGGACGCAAAGGTAAAAATGCTCTATGGGGATGGTGATGGCGACATTATCAGCCAATATGTGGATTTTACAAAGGTGTACCAAGAGCAGGCAAAGCTGCTGGGGAGGACGGTAGAGGCAGTGCGGGAAACGATCCGTATCTGCAAGAATAAGGATGTGTTAAGGGAATACTTGTCAACCCATGAGAAGGAGGTGGTCAGCATTATGATGGCATTGTTTGATCAGGAAAAAGCGGTGGAACAGTTCGGGTATGAGAGAGAGCAGAAGGGCCGCGAGGAAGGTGGCTTTGAAATGGCAAGAAGAACAGCAGCAAATATGTTTAAGGACGGAGAACCTATCGATAAGATCGCAAGATTTTTGGAGTTCCCGCCAGAAACAATTTTATCTTGGGTGGGAAAATCATAATGGCGCTGTCAGGCCAGGCTGCATGGCTCCATAACCCTATAATTAAGAAAGGCCCTACGATGGGTCTTCTTTTTAAGCCTAATGGCGTTCCTTACCCTTATCTTTGCTCGGATAGCGATTTTCAGATAATAATTTATTAGATTATCATTTGATTGGATGCAGTGTAGAGATTGGAACACATAAAATTCTTGATTACTTTTTAATTAAACTTTTTCAAAATGGATACTCTAACAATCTTGTATTAGGCCACTTATCAATGATTTTTGTCGCAAAATGGCAAAATTTCTGCGTAAGAAAAATACCTATGCCAATGCTGGTATAAGCACAAGGTTTTTAACAGTAAGTCCTGCGGCAATGATTTCTTTGCCATAGGCTGTGGCGAAGTATTTATAGGTGCCCTGCACCCTTTCGATAATTCCGTGAAGACGGAGTCGTTTAAATATCCTGGACATGGCTGACGGACTGACCTCTTTAAAATGCTGGCGGATATCCTTTCCCTGCATTCCGAAAGTCATGTATTCGCCCCGGCTGATAACTTCCAGCACCTGCAGGTCACGCTCCGCAAAAAAATTCAGTCCGCGGTAAGAACGTCCCTTGTCCACAACGGATTCGGTAACCTTTGTAAGGTTTTCCTTCCTGCGGCTGTGGTCATCAAAGGATGAAACGAATTCCAGGTATCGGTAGTTTGCTGCTTTCATAATCGTGAACAGCTGGTAAAGGCTGTTCTGCTGGACGGTCCATGTGTAACTGAGACCGAGTGTTTCAGGGACTGGACAGTAGCGTTTTGCGAAAACATCCAGAACCTTATGGAGGTCTTCCGGGTTAATCCTGTCTGAGAGCTTTTGGGCGGCTTCCATATCTGAGATTTCCAGGAAGGCATTATCGTACATGCGGTAAGCGATTTCTTTCTTTTGCAGTTTGCTGGCAAGGAGGTTGTGTCCATTCATATAGAACTGCAGACGGAAAGGAGCCCAGGTAGGGACGCGCAGGTAACAGAAACCAAGTTCTTTGTCAATGAAATAGAAATAATAGTGAAGACATTTGCTCTGGTCAAACTTAAGGAATGTTTTCCCTGTGGTTTTATCATGCAAAGTCTTTTAATCCCCCATCTGAGATGGGGGAACAGGCAAAGCCGTAGCGGTGCGTGGAGTATAAAAAACTCCTAAGCTATAATGATATTGGTTTCGCAGGCCATATCAAAAGCATAGGAGGTATCCAAAATGGATAATCAAAGTATAACACACACAAGATGGAATTGCACCTATCATATTGTTTTTATACCGAAGTATAGAAGAAAGATAATGTATGGAGAAACTAAAAAAGATTTGGTTGCAATCATCAAGAAGCTATGTGAGATGAAACAGGTGGATCTAATTGATGGGCGGGTATGCAAAGATCATATTCATATGTATGTTGCAATACCGCCGAAGATAAGCGTATCGGAATTCATGTCATATCTGAACACTGTATACCGGAAAAGAGAGAAGAAGCTTTTGGGAAGACGTATATTTCTCCTGTGGACGGTGCAATCCGTGACCAAAGAACCATGGAAACATTGACAAAAAATAGCAGAAACCATATAATAAGCATGAGGAGAGAACAGCATGGACAAGGATAATAACAGCAACGTGGAAAGCATCAGCCAAGCAGAGGATTGCGGAAATTTCAACACGATTTTCGATAAACTATTTTGAACTAAGGCTGCCGCAATCCCACTGGCTATAGACGATGGCTTAAGATAGCTAAAAGTGGCGGTTTGTGTTATACTTGCGTCATTGGAACGTGGAAATCCCCAAATAGGCACAAGTATTATTACAATACCACATCATTTTTGTGGGTAAATGTAAAAGGTTGATTGTGACATTGTTGATAATGTCTGGTTGTATTGATTTTGCACCTGTTCATCTTAGAAGAAACATCGAGATGAAGAAAGAGAGCGCATAGAATCTATGAAAAAAAGAATTTATAGAATATCATTCCTATTCATGGTCGGACTTTGTGCTGGCTGTGGCAAAGAAGGAACAGTAAATCATGACCTGAGCATGGAAAGCCAATTTTCTCAAGTGGAAGAACATTCCAGTTCTGCAGGCAAAGAAAACGACGATATCGAATGGAAGGATAAACTGGAAATTGATTTCTCCTATGACTATTCTGAGGATATCAAGGCAGAGATTGATGATGTGGTATCCAATTCAGCATCTCTGCAAAAGGAATTGGAAAATATTGAGGAGATGATCGAAAAGTACACTCCGTTAGCAGAGGCAGCGCAAACCCAGGGAGAAATGAATGTATCATCAAGATGGTTTTATGTAATATGGGATACGGAATTAAATAACCTCTGGAGCAGATTCAGTAATTTGGCAGATCCGCAGACAAAAGAGAAGCTTCTTGCAGAACAAAGAAACTGGATAGCCATGAAGGAAGAAGTGACATTACAAAGTATTGGTTCTATCGAAGAAAACGGCAGTATATATCCCCTCCTTCAGAACGCCTTTCTGGAAAAGATCACCCGGAACAGATCTTATATTCTTGCAAATGCATTAGCTGAGATTAATGGAGAATCCTTTGTCATGCCGGAAATATCCGCAAAGTATGGTTTGTTTGTAGATAATCAGGGAACGGGCAATGTATATAGTTCTCTGATTACCCAGCAAAACTTAGAAGGAGATGATGAAGCGATTATTTCCATTTACAGACAGGGTGAAACAAGAGGAACCTTCATAGATAACGGAAATGGAGAACTGGCTTTTGCATCCGATGATGGAAGCGTAAAAGGAATCATCAAACTGAATGGATGGGATGGCGCAAGTTTTAAAGTTATTGAAACATCAGGGGAGTCTGTTTTCTCCACGGGAGAAGAAGTTGTATTTCCTTTTGTATTTTGATTGTATGTTAGCTTCATGATACGGATGAATTGGTAATTATCGCTGACAATTTTGATGAATATCTGCAAATGCTTATGGATAACGTGTAGGATTTTATAACAGAGAAAAACATAAAGGAATGAGTATTATATTCCGGGAGAGGAGATTACTATGGCATACAAAATACTCATTGTTGATGATGAAAAAATGCTGACGGAGTTATTGTCAAGTCATTTGCAGAAGTGTGGATATGAGGCTTTTGTAGCGGAAAATGCACAGCAGACAATATCCATGCTGAATGTCTATCCGGATTT
>VSOC01000233.1 GCA_009774615.1 Lachnospiraceae bacterium | reverse complement strand
CTCCTTCCAGTTCTTTGGAAAAAGAAAATGCCTGCGGTAATGCACCAGACCAAGGATATCTTCTCTGGCATGTTTCCAAATCCAGTAAAGGGCAGTCAATTCACAAAACTGCTTATTTTTTTCGGAAATATTCTCTCCCTCATTATCTCTTAAAGCATTTTTGGGCAGCAATGGTAAGGAATTCTCTGCAAATACTGCCCCTGCATAAATTTCCTTTTCGTAAGAAGCTATTGAATACTCCTGCTGCAAAGGCCGGTCAAATGGTGATTTAACTGTATAAACAGAGGCTGAGATTTTATTTATCACTTCCGAATCCTTAAATGCCGAAACTGGAAATTCCTGTAACTTATCCAATTTTATAAACTCTCGCCCAATACTTGAATAATACTTTTCCAGATATTGATTACGAAGCATTAAGTCCATTTCTACGGTCACAGGGTAGATTACTTTAAAGCCAATTTCTGTAAGCATTTCTGTAATTTTTTTATGAAAAATCCCCCTTGTTCCTATATATACCGGATAATCCAGGGATAGGTTTAATGCATTTATATCCATAGTTCCATTTACCTTAAATACAGGAATTTCCCCTATATTTTCAGGATTTTTCTCATCATTATCATAAAAATAAGCTTCGATATGGATATCTTCATCTAAAAAACATAAATATGCAGCTAATGTTTGGGCGCGGGAATGTGCGCCAAAAATGTATATTTTATTTTTCATAGGAATACCTTTTTTAATTATCCTTATTTTTTACTTTTTCCATTCTGCTGTATGAATTTCATCCTTCCATAAGCCCAAATGCCCTCATCGTTTCCTGTGTAAAAATACATTTCTCATCTATAGTATAAATCCTTTTTTCCGGATATTTTTCACACAACTCCTGATACAATAAAGTTCGGGATTTTTTATAGGTATTTGCAATGACAATAACATTACACTTTTTCTGCGGAATAACCAAAGGATTTACTACTTCCAATCCCATTTCACTAAGCTGAATATAATTACGGTCAACCCATGCACTTACACTGCAAAATCTGCTTTTTTTTAAATATTGATATAATCTCTGTCCATAAGTTCCCGCACCATAAAGAATGATCGATGAGCCTTTTTTGACTTGATAAAAGGGAAACAAATACTCCAGGTTCTCAAAATCCTTATATAATGTATCTGCTCTTGGAAGCATTAAAAATAAAACATACTTTTTCCATTGTTCTCTTACATCAAATATTCCTGTATATCGTTCAAAGCACTTATTCATTGACTGATATAAAACACAGAATCTTTCCCTTTCTATTTCATTACTCTGTACTTTTTTAACCATCGATGAAGTTGTCTGACGGTAATGATACAGGCATTGATGAATGATATATATACTATCTGCATTTAAAAGACAAGGATAGGTACAAGCTGCATCCTCTCCCATAGTAATACGATTATCTACCATGTACTGAAACATTTCCACGCATTTTCGTCGAAAGAGTTTATCCCATAATCCAGGAAAAATCATCCACTCAAAAAAATCATCCCCGACAATCATTTGTGGATAGACATAGTTTATCAATTCCTCTTTTCCATATCTTCCTTCAGGTATTCCATGAAAAACTTCTCTGCTGATCTTACCAGTATCCTCATAGCGTCCGCACATTACGATATCTGCATCCTGTCTGCACAGTTCCTGGTACATATGTTCATACATTATTGGTTCAATCCAATCATCGCCGTCTACATAAGCAATATAGCTTCCATGCGCTGCTTTCAATCCAGCCTTACGAGCACTGACCAAACCTTCATTTTCTTTATGTATAACCAAAATGCGGGAATCTATTTCCTGATATTTATCACAAATTTCCGAACACCCATCCGTCGAACCATCATCGACTAAAATAATTTCCAAATCCGTAAAGATTTGATTTATAATACTCTCGATACAAGGAATCAAATAATCTTTCACATTATAAATAGGTACAATTACACTTATCATTTTTTTCCTTTCATGTTATTATGCAAACTTAAATATCTTCCTTTACATTTTTATCGGACATGATTCATTCGCATTAAAACTTTCTGATAATTCTGTTTTATTCGTTCTTTTTCTCTACATTGTTCTTCCCCATACCATGTTGCCGCATAATGATGAATCGAATAAGTATTTTCTGTAGGTTTTCCAAATCCAAACTCATTCACTGGTGATAAATACTCTGGTGAAAGAATAATCGAATTACCTAATTTTTGTGTACATCCATTCTTTTTCAGCCCCAATTCAGACAATGTCTTTGTTTGATAAACCGGAGAAGGAATTAGGTTTAATGTCCCATCCTCATGAATAAATTTTTCTTTTTCATAAACCTGCATCATATCTTTCAGAAGCAAATTTCCTTTTACTGCGCCAAATCCAAGCCCCAGAGCAATCTGAAACATCGTTTCAAATCCGCAAAACATATCAAACTGCAGCAGCTCATCAAAACTTCTACATACCTCTACATCTGTATCCAGATAAATTCCTCCATAATGATAAATAATATCCAGTCTTGCATAATCAGGAACAAATCCCCATTTTCCTTTTTCATACGCTTGTTTCATATAAGTGTTTTTGGAAACATCATAATTATCTTCACTCCAACAGCAAACTTCATAATCCGGACATTTCTCTTTCCATGTTTCTATATTTTTTTTAAATTCAGGCGGAATTTCCCCTCGTCCAAACCAACAGAAATGAATGATTTTAGGAATCCTCTGTATTCTCATCAAATTTTGTATTGGTTCTTCTGGATCATTCTGAAACATTTCCGGCATATAAAATGATATTTGATCACATAAGGCTATTCGATCAAGTTCATCAATAATCTCATCCGCATATTTTATACTTGTAAGCACAGGCACAGATTTTTTTATCTCTTCCCCTATTTGTTCCATGGACAAAACAGGAACTTTTCGTTCTCCTATCTCAATCCGTGTTCCGCTCTTATATTTATCTACAATATAAAAAAGCTGTCCGCCCATAGTATATGCTTCACAGATATCGAGTAACCTCTGTCCGCCACCAAAACAAATCACCTGTTTTTCTTTAATTAACTCTCCAAATTCGCGGACAGTACATTTTTGAATTCGTATCATGATCATTCCTCCACTTTCAGTTTCCCTGTTCAAAAACTGCTTTGACGTATACTATGCCAGATAATCTGTCGGTCCGATACCCCATATCGTTTCAAATCTTCTTTTACTTTTGCAGCGGTTTCCCGAATGTCTATTGCAATCACAATATAATCGTAGTTCACATCTTTAATTTTCTCCGGATGTTCAACATAATACCCCGGAACATGAATATTTTGACAATCCTGATCTGTCCATAAAATAATGCGGCAGAAATGATTCCTTTCATTTTGCTCTACATATGCTTTCCCCACCTTACCGGCTCCATAAAGAACCACTTCAGCGCCTTTGGGTATCATCCAAAAAGGAAATACCGGCTGCAGTTTTCCTGATGCTTCCTCATAACAAACTCGCTTTTGTTCCAGCGCATTGAGATAAAAATGTTCTAACTGGTTTTTCATGATATTCCAATATCCCAGCTTTATAAATTCACCTTTCAGATATTGATATACCTGATATGTACGATCAAAAAAATTTTCATCTTGTATATAAGGAGGAATCTCTCCTTTTCTGCGCTGTCGATGATAATAATAAGACTGCGATAAAATCTGAATTGTATTGACCCGAAGCATCAGCGGAAAAAAGATAACCGTATCCTCTCCGAAATAGCAATCCATACCATCTGCATGTTCAAATTCTTCAAATAATAATTCCTTTTTAAAAAGTTTTGTGCAAAGACTTGGATCTAGATTCCATTTGTTAATTTCTTTTTTCCACAGCATGTCCGGCAGCATCTGAACATGAATACTCTGACGATGATAATATCCCTCCTTATATCCCGGCAATTCCTGCTTTATATCCTCAGGGCTGTAATAGCGATATATTCCGCAGATAATCACATCACATCCTTTATTGTTTTTAAGCATAGATAAATATGTATTCGGTTCAATCCAGTCATCTGCATCCACAAAGGTCACATAATCTCCCTTGGCATAGTTCACCCCTGTTTTCCTGGCCTTCATTAATCCTTCGTTTCTTTTGTGGATCACACGTACTCTTGGGTCGAGCGCACGATATTCATCACATATTTTCCCACTGGAATCCGTTGAACCATCATCAACGAATAAAATATCCAGTTGTTCATAGGTTTGCTTTAAAATGCTGTCAATACATTGACGAAGGTAAGATTCTGCATTATAAATTGGTACAATAACAGAAATTAATGACTCATGTTTCACTTCCATATAAAATCACCATTTTTATTTTATAATATAG
>VSOC01000232.1 GCA_009774615.1 Lachnospiraceae bacterium | reverse complement strand
CCCAGATGGAATATGTGATTCAGGAGCCGAAAACGGAAAGCGGTGTCCGCTATGTTCCTATGACAGAAGAAGTGGCAACGTGTTTTCGGAGAATCATTGCTAATCGGGAAACACCGAAAGTTGAGCCTATGGTGGATGGCTATATCCGTTTCCTGTGTCTGGATAAGAATGATATGCCAATGGTTGCCCTTCACTGGGAGAAGTATCTGGAGCATATCATCGAAAAGTATAACAAAATTTATCGTATTCAGATGCCAAAAGTAACCCCTCATGTATGCAGACATACCTTTTGCTCTAATATGGCGAAGTCGGGGATGAATCCGAAGACCTTACAGTACATCATGGGTCATTCGGATATCAGTGTAACATTGAACACCTACACCCATGTGAATTTCGATGATGCGAAAGAGGAACTGCAGCGAGTGGCGAACTCTTAAAAAAGCCCGTTGGTAAAGCCGCTTACTTTACCAACGTATTTACCAATTTTGCAGGAACAAATATGAGAAAGTATGAAACGATTTGAGAAAATACTTTGGAAACACATAGCTTTGGAATCGTTCAAAAACCCTATAAAATCAAGCGTTTGAGAAGAAATACAGAACATTTAAGGAGTTATGGAATAATGATAAAAATCCTATTTATTTGCCACGGCAACAGACAAAGCTCCATGAAGATCGCTCAAAAAACAGTAGACAAACAAAAAAAATTATGTTATGATTATCAGGCATTCAATCATGGCCTGTTGGTCAAGCGGTCAAGACGACGCCCTCTCACGGCGTAAACCCGGGTTCGATTCCCGGACAGGTCATCTCCTATCCGTCAAGTGAGCAAAAATCCATGAAAATCGCCGAAGGCGATTTTCATGGATTTTTGCCTGTTGCTGTGAACGTGTGAACAGTAACACCCAATCTACTGAAAGAATGAGGAAAAATTCAAATCCATTGACTTTTCAACAGAATTGAGATATTATTTGGGCGACAAAAAGGTAAAATAAAAGATTCCCTTAACCTTAGGAACCTTGAAAACCGAATATATGTTTGTAATATTTTTAGAAAACAAGATTTATCTAGCTGATTTTGTCTTCATACAGGGGATACTTCTTTGCTTTTTCATGCTATTGCCGTATTTGGGGCATGGTTAATACAACCCTGCATATATTTGCAGAACTTACTGAAATTTAACGCTGCAATTTTGCATCCAAAGAACCGTTTGCTCCTGACCAGGCCACGTATCGGCATATGGTCAACCTGATATTTCCTGCGCAGACGCAGCGCCCCTTCCTCTTGTGCTATGGTCTGTTCCTTCAGCACGCGCAGCAACAGCTGGTAACTGCTGGATTCATCATAACTGCTTCCGCACAGTTGTTTCAGGTTTTCTGCGTCTTTGAGAATTACTGCGATTCGCTCAGAGGTTTCTTCGCTTCGATTATGATAAATGACACGGTTACGGTCATCTGCCTGGATGTAATGCTTTAACCCTTCTGGCAGTTCTTCTGTGTGTTCTGCCACTTCCTTTACAAGGTTTGCAACACAGGTATACACAAGTTCCAGCCTGCTCATTTTTTTGATGTTGGAGGATACCATCAGGCTGTCCATCCGTTTGAGGGAAAGGTCAAGCTTCATCATTTCAGCCATTTCCACGGAAAGAGATACGATGGTGTCATATCCCCGACTTATCGGATCGCGCTTGAAAAGGATTCGCCCGTTATCGTATGGGATTTCCATTCCCTGCTCGTCATGGTGCAGATGTGTTTTTCTTTCATGCTCACAGATAAGGACAGTGATATGCGTATGTGCAAGCACTGTAAAAAAGCCTTTGTTGCAAGCCGGAAGGGCAAAAAACTTTAGCAAGGTTTTTTATGTAAACAAAAAAGTTCCCGGCAACTTCCGGAAACCTCTGTATTTAGGGCAAAAAATAAGAGCGCGAGACGGGACTCGAACCCGCGACCCCGACCTTGGCAAGGTGTTTCCGGATACTCTACTTACCGCAAACACACGAATTTTTCAGGGTTTTTGCGGGTTTGCAAGCTATATTTTATATCAAATTGCGCGAAAATACAATACGTAACTTTAGCAAAAACTTTAGCAAAAAATGATGTAGCCTAGAAAAAGGAATCTATATATTCGCTGTCAGTGACGGACTTCGATTAGCCCAGACCATTGCCAATCTACTGAAAGAATGAGGAAAAAATTCAAATCCATTGACTTTTAAGCAGAATTGAGATATTATCTAAGTAGAAAAAGAAGGGCATCTGCTCATAACAGATACCCTCCGGGAACTGCCGATAGACGGTTAGCCCGTTCAAATGATTAAACAGAAATAGTCGCCTCACTTTAGCGGAGCAGGGCGGCTATTTCTGTGTCTTGTCATTGTTACCCATCATATATCCAAGTCCAAAAGCAGTCATGCACAAGGCAAGAACAGCAATCAAACCTTCAATAGTCAGCATACGCAACGCCCTCCTTTCCTAGATTCCCTTACGGGTTTCTATGTAAACGGAGGGTTCAGTCCCTCCGGAGAGGGCAACCGCCTACCATCAATGGCAGATCCTGGATGTAGTTTAACACGGTTTGGACAAACTTTCAACAAAAATCGACCCTGGTTGCAATAGCCAGGGTCTTAATAGCTTTCAATTTACTTCTAATTTGGTGTAGATCTTCTGTGTCCACCAACTCGAACGCCATCCTTTCGAGTGTATGATTTTACAACAACAATCTTCTTATTCTGTTTTCCTCGTATACTTGTTTTAGTTTTTCCCATTAGTTAAAGTCCTTTCTATAAAAACCAGAGGCATTCCAACTGGCAAAAACACCTCTTTTAGATTAATTAGTTGTTTTTGGACGATTCTTTACCAGGACCAATCCAGATCCGGAAAGCTCGCTTTCCGTAATCTTTAGCGTAAATCCTGGTGCCATCCTTAGTTGTGATCCATGCTCGAAAAATATACATGATATCACCTCCTTTTGCAAAAAATCACTTGCAAAAGTGAAACTACGATGCTATAATCCTATTGTCGAGGTAGAATTATAGCCAGTTGATCGTGGCCACACTTTCAACACGCAACCAAGTACTTATGTGCTTGGTTTTTTCTATTTTTGGACCCTTCGGGCCTTAGATAGCTGATATCTAGCCGCTTTTCGTGATACTCCGCATTTTTCAACCACTTCATCTATGGTCATATTGACAATTAAATGCTCTGGCATCAACAACTCGCCTCCAAATGCATCCGCTTGCCATTCGGGTGACCTGTAAGCAGGAACTTCAACTCCGTCTGAGGTTCTGGCGTAACTGATGTTTTCCTTTACATGCTGTAATAAATGAAACAATTCATGTGCCATTGTAAATCTATCTCGTCCGTTTCCATTGTCAGCCCGTTCATAAACATCTGAACGAATATGTATCTCGTCCCTGTCTGGGTATGTCAAACCATGACATTCCCCAAGAACATCCTTGTCTTCCACAACTAAAGAAAATTCAGGATCAAGTCTTGGCAATTCAATATCCAGAAAACGCACAATATCAAAATAAGGGTCATTTTCTTTTCCAACGAGGAGCCTTACTGCCATCGCATACTCTTGAATGTCTTGCCTTGATAGTGGCTCTGCAATACATTGAACCATTTTTCAATTACCTCCCACGTTCAAAAATCTTTTGAAGATTTCTAACATCTTCATCACTCAAATCTTTAAATCTTCTAGCAAACGAATACGCCAAATTCCGCTGTCCTTCTGTTGCCTTATCAAAATTTAATATGATTTCAGGCTTCCCATCAAAGGCTAATTTTTCTAATTTCTCCACATATTCCTCATCCAAACAATATTCGCTTGCGATCATTTCAATCCAGTTATCAGGAATATTTCTTTTCCCATTCTCAACCGCTGACAAATATGACACCGTAACGCCCAGCTTTTCAGCCATATCTTTCAGTTTTTCATCTCTGTCAAGACGTATGTGTCTTAACTCTTTTCCGAACTGAGTCAACATATCGCCTCTTCCTTTCTATTTTACCTGTTTACGCTATGGTATAATCGTATCACGGCTTGTTTATTTTGTCAACAACTTGTTTAATTTTTCTCCAAAATCAACAAAAGTTTAAAAGCATATCTTGATTTTTTCAGGAAAAATCGAAAATTTTAGAACTTTATATGACCATTAAATATAGAAGAACCGATAAGAAGATAAGATAATTTATAGATAAATTTGCTAGAACAGGATAAGGGGCAGTAACTATCTACCCCTATAAATGGTTGGCAAAAATCAATCAATTTTACAAAACCCTATCCCTGTGCTATTTACACTTTTTCTGCGAAAGAAAGGCAGATCCAGCCATTTCTGCCCGGCTGATAAGACTTTAACAATCCCCACCATCCCAG
>VSOC01000231.1 GCA_009774615.1 Lachnospiraceae bacterium | reverse complement strand
GCCGCCATTGGTTACGATGTGGTCAAACAAATCCGCTTCAATTTGCTTTTCTTTCTCTCTCAATGAAGGCTCCCGTTCCCATCCCTTCTGTCTGCCATACCCAGCGAACATCCGGGGGTTGGAGAAATAGTTCCAGCCGGTGACGCACTGGTTCATTATCTCGTTGATTTCCCGGATTTCCCATTGTTTCGGCTCGTCAAAATCATAGTTCAGGGCTTTTTTGTAAAGCTGCTTGGAGCAGACGGTATCGCCGGGGTAGTTGTCAAGGAAAGCCTGAATCATCCCGGCCTTGGTGTCCTCCGGCATGAAGTCCTGCTGGTGAGCGGCAAATATTTAGTTTTTTGATGGCCTGTCAGTTCGACAAACGGGAATTTATAGATAAATCCAATATCTGCGCATGATGTGACAACCTTCGGCATCGTTATATGCTTGTATTTTATCCATCAACTGCCCACCAAGTTTCTCGCAAACATGAGCAGACACACTATTTTTGTCATTTATGTTCATAAGAACTTTGTTCATACCATGTTCTTTCGCAATAAGTAACCCTTGCCTTAATATCTTGGTTCCATATCCCTTACCTTGTTCGGATACACGTACTGAATATCCGATACTGCCTATACCTGACATTACTTCTGGTGTCAATTCAGTTCTCAGTTGAAATTCGCCTATAAATTTTTCATCATCTACAGCCCAAAAGTGGAAGCTTATGGGCTGTCCCTGAATTTGCCCAGTTTCCTTTTTGTCATACCAATCTTTCGTTCTGCTAAACCATTCGTTGTCAATCAGTTTTGGATTAGTTGGTCTGAAGTAAATAACGTGGTTGTCATATGATTCCTGACAATACTCTCTGTATCCGCTGACATATTCTGGACAGCGTCTTATAAGTTTTAGCATGGTATGTTTCCTTTCATATTCATTTAAAAATAACTTCCGATTTTTTGCTGGCTCTATTATACAGCCTTAACTTGCTAAATGGAATAGGCTTTCTGAAACATTTTCAGGCGGCAAGTACACAAAGGGGTAGCTGGCAAAGCCAGCGCAGGGGAAGGACAGCTTCCCCTGTGATGATTGGAGCAGATTGGAAATCTACAGAAATCATCCGCTGTCCGCAGGGAAGGAGCAGGAGCGCACGGTTCTAAAGAATGTTATGAAGAAAACTCCGGCATATAAGGATTCACCATTGAGCAGAACGAAGCGGAGATAAGGAAATGCTGTTACTTGGTTTTTGGTCCATGCAACGACATTTGGAGTGGTTCAGATTCAATTTTTAGGGGTATAAGCCGGAATGTTCGGGACAGTGCGCTCTTGATTCGTAACAGAGTTGCTATGCGTTCTTCTTATTTCTGTTGCGCTGTGCCACAGAACATCTGAACGCCTTAAACATTGCCGGGGACAGTTCCGGGGAATCTTCATCAAATTGAATTTCCCGCTTGGCCGCCGCCCTGACTTCCTCCAACTGTTCCGGCGTAGGAACCTGGCCATCCTTAATTGTAAAAGTTTTGGTCATAATAAAGCCTCCTTTCACTTTCCGTTGCCAATCTTGCGGAGATTAACCGGATATTCTCCCCTCGCTCGGTAAATACAACAAACAATAAATCGCCAACCATACCGATTGCAATATAACGGTCTTCTTCCATACTATGCTCGAAATCCTACATCTCTATGTAATGTTCATCCCGAAAAACGTATGAAGCCGTTTCAAAAGAGATTCCATGTTTTTGGCGGTTGATACGTTCTTTTTCCTCGTCCCATTCAAATTTTAGTTCCATATAATTTTCCTCTTTCAAATAAACACGGCATGGTCTACACAAGTATGCCTTTGCTTTGTAACGGATTTTTCAAAGTCCCGATAAATGGGAATTTGAAACTCTATTTTTGAGTGAGAATATGCCAAACATCATCACCAATAAATCCACATTTTCTATAGGATATTGTTCATCTGGCCTACCCATTCAAGCTGGTTCCGGGCTTTCAGTTCCTCGGTCACTCCCTCGGCGGCTTTCATCTGCTCCATGATTAAGTCCAGCCGTTCCTCCGCCTGCTCGTTCAGGTCGGCAAGGTATGTCCACAATTTCCCGGTCAGGATAAGGGAGCTGTACCGTGCCGGGTGTTCCTGTTTGAGATATTCCCGGTGCAGCCGCCCGTAGCGTCCGATGGTGCGGTTCTCCTCTGGCAGCTTCAAGTCCGGGATGTAGTAGTCGCCTATGTTTTTTCAATTTATTCATTTTGTTAATCTCCTCATTCTGGTTTTATGGCTGCAAGTCTGACTCTCCAGAAATATTGGTAAATCATTGGTAAAATTGAGTAAGAAACACAGAGAACATTTGATTTATAATCATTTTATCATGACCAGCAAATCCTGCCGTGGCACACGAAAAGTACATGATAGCATTTGTTGTTTTTTCCCATTTTATAATTCGGTTCCTTTCTTTTTGACATTCACTTATTATGATAATTTTACGCTATTCATTTTTAACATTTCTTTTTCCGCTTCTTCAGGAGCGCGGGTTTTAAGGTACTGGATAATTTCTTTCCTGTCATTTTCAGTATCCCCCCACCAGTAGTATGGAGATGAACATATACGCTTTAATACTGCAGGTTTATAAACTTTTTTCATTCGATAATTTTCAATATATGCAGAGCGCATAATAACTTCAATGTATTTATTTCCATATCGAGGCAAACCAATGACAACGATATATTCATATCCATCACCCCATTGAACTGGTGCAAGATATACCTTTGTTCCGCGAGAAAAATGTTTTGTCCCATATTTTATCTCACGTTTTTCACCATACGCATGTTCTTGTACAATATTTCCAACAAGACACCAACACCAATGATGACCATATTCTATATATTTTTCATAAGATTTTGCGGCTGCCGTGTTATATTTCTCATAAAATGCGCCAACAGAATCATCGTTTTCTGCCTTTTTTGGTATTTCCATAATTTCGATCATAATACTCCCCTGGACTGGATATTCTATTTTTATTTGCACATAAAATCAGAACCCCATAGACGGGGTAACTTTGAATTTTGGAATATTCCCATTCTGATAAGGGTCATAGCTATCTGTATTGCAGCCGAATTCTTTTAAGGATTCTATTTGCCTATCCTGCGCTCACTTCATTTTTCATAGCCAATAATTTCATAGAATCATCAAAATCCACCGTATTGGTCGGTTCAAACATAACCCGTTACAATTTCTTTACAATTTCGATTGCAGAGAGAATTAAATCATATCGGATATTCTTTTGCGTATTCCAACTTCGGGAATCCCACTCCTCACCGCTTACATCATCACCGGCATATAATAACTGGGCAAGAGGAATATTATAATACTGGGACACCGCAAAAAAGGCTGCCGCTTCCATTTCCACAGTTATGCATCCCTCGCTTCGCCTTAATTCAATCATCTCAGGAGTTTCTCTGTATATAGCATCGTTTGTCCATGTTTTCCCGGTTGTAAATGGAATTCCCATTTGTTCCAAACACGAAACAACAGTCTTAACCGTTTCTCTATGGCATTCCACTTCACGGGATGGCTCTAAATAATGATAGGATGTCCCCTCATCTCTAACCGCAGAAACAGGGATAATGATTTCTCCCACTTTACTGTCCTTTGTCAATGCACCTGCGCCCCCGCAGATTATAAATTTCTCACATCCCATAGCATGAAGTTCTTCAATCGCTACAGCCGCACCCGGCGCACCACAGAATGCCATTGTAATACAAAGCTTATCTGTATCATATTTATATTCATAAATCGGTATATCGAGCACTTCTGAATTAAGATAGCCAATGACAGGAAGATTGTTTTCCGAAACAAACTGTTCCAATTCCTTCCTGAAAAACGTAACTACACATTTTTCAGGAAGGGTTTTCTTTAAAAAATTCTTTGCCTGAATAATAGGATTTTTACTGGTATCAAATTCACATATAGGATAGTTATTCTTTACTATCATGCTTTTACCTCCATTTCGACTTGTCAATGGCTTTATTATATCACAATCACTTTCCGGAGAAAATAGGCTTTACAAAAAATCCATTTCAATGTAATGGACACCGGGTAGTCGGCTGGAAGCGGGGCAGGATTGTGTAAAATCCTGTTCCCCGTTTTTGGCGGCGAAATGGCAACGGCAAAAATCCAGACGGTCAAGGGACGGACATAAAACAGGGATTGTTTTTGGTGATGAGATGTGTTATATTTTATAATTGATAAATTGGAGTTGAGAAGATGTTTTGTAATGAGATAAAAACTATACAAAGCCTTACAATATATAGTTAATGGGAGTTTAGGCTAGGCTTTGATATGATTTTGAAATGAGGAAAAGCATATGGAAGAAAACTACAATACCCTCATCAAACAAGCGGTTCGGGCAGTGCTGAAACCCAAAGGGATGTTCCAGAAAGGTTCT
>VSOC01000230.1 GCA_009774615.1 Lachnospiraceae bacterium | reverse complement strand
GAAGTAAACGCCGAACTTGTCAGCATCAGGGAAACGATCAGCAATGCTGCGATCCGCCGCATTACCATATTTTTCTTGCCCATATCTTCCTTCTCCTTCCTTTCTTAATTTTTCTTTAATTTTTTTTGAAGAACATCCCTATTATACCCCCATTTCCTTAATATTTCAACTCTTTTTTCCAAATATTTTTATTTTATCGATATTTTACAAAAAAATACATAAAAATACAATATTTTTCATTTCAAAAAAGCAGTGCAAATATTTATTAACATTACCATTATAATCCTAAAATACAATACTATTTCTATTTTAATCTGTTTATTTGTTTAGAACACCTCTATAAATTACCACTTCAAGAAATTATAAAAACGTCACATTTGCTAAAATCTTTTTTATGGCGAGGCTTACAAGCGAGATTACGAAAATGGTAAAAATATCCAACAATAAGAGAATACCCATTCAACTAAATCTTAAACTTTCTCGCAATAACAAAAAAACATGACAAAAGCCTGCCGTCTACATTTCCGTAGATCGACAGGCTCTGCCATTATGCAAGTCAGATTTTAGAGTATTGTTTTAGTTTCCCGAAACCCATGCTCCGTCAGCACCTAAGTAATAACCGTCAACATATGTACCAGATAATAATGCACCTGTTACATGTACACCGTCATTCACTGGGCTGAAATAGTACCATTTCTGATTAACCTGATTCCATCCGGTTACCATCGCACCGCTTGGATTTGCGTAGAAGTAAGCATTGTAAACCGGGTCATAAATTACGCCGACAACCATAGCTCCCTGTAAGCTTCCTTCTGCCGGGTTCAGGTAATACCACTGGCCATTAATGAACTGCCATCCAGTTACCATATTTCCATTTGCATCAAAGTAGTAATACTGACCGTTAATCCAGCCCCAGGTATTTGCTGCATATTCGCCTGTGCTCTTATGGAAACGCCAACCGTTTTCACCAACTACCCAGTTTCCGGTCATTGTGTAGCTGTTTCTTGTAGAACTGCCGCCGACAACATGTCTTCTGCTTCCGCCACCGCTGGAGCCTGAACCATTTCCGTTTGGATTACTCGGGTTATTTGGATTATCCGGATCTTCTGGATTATCGGGAAGAACAGGTTCTTTTCCGTCTATTGTTGCCTTTGGTGTTTCATAAGGCTTTGTTTCATCGTCTGCTTTAACAAACTTATCAAAAGCGGAAAAATATCTTACATTTTCATATTCGCTGACTAATGGAGAATCTGCTTTATACTCTTCGCCCTTATAATTCTGCCATCCAGCAAACTTGTAACCATACATCTTTGGCGTTTTTGTTGTATCAAATAATGCTTCTGCAGTACTCCAGTTCTCCTTGCCGTCTTTTTCAAATCTTACCTGGTCAATATAGTCACTGCCGTTATCCTGCTGATACTGACCGCCAAATGTTACTGCGCCATGATAGAAGCTAGTCGAAACTCCAACACTGACAAGAACAGAATAAGCGTCTTCATAAAGCGCATCATAGAACCAATCCTGCCCCTGATAAGTAACTACCAAAGGAACATTATAAAGGTCTAATTCCAGTTCTTCTTTACTGCTTAATGTTCCGTTTTCATAGGTAAATAAATCTTTATCATAATCTGAAGAACTAATACCTGCTTTAAAGAAGTCATCTTCATTGGCAATACGAAGCGTATAGGCCGAAGGATCTAACTTCTGGTATTTATTGCTTCCGTCTTCACTGAGTACACTTACGTTTACACTGCTGCTGTATTTTCCGGTGGTATCTTTAGGTTCTGCATAGAAATAGAACTTACTGCGCTCCTTCTCGGATTCCAGTGTCTTGGTAAAGGTTGCTTCGATACTATAATCCTTATCCAGCTTAATGGTATAGTTGCTATTATCACCATCAATAATATCTTTTTCTTCTTTTCCGGAAATCAGTTTTAAAGAAGTCAGTTTGCCTTCCCAATCCTTTTCATTTTCGGTCATTTTATAACCCATCGCATATAAGTTTATTTTTGTACCTGCCGGAAGTGTTATTTTTTCATCCAGCGGAATATAGGTTTGGTCATCCCAGTTTCCGGTAAAAGCCTGAAGGTAACCATTATCTACATTCTTAACCAATACCGTATATTCTTTATCGGTTAATGGTCCATCTTCATATTTCGCTTCTACGTGATAGGCTGTTCCATCTGCTTTCTTAAATAAAGTGTAGAAATAATTACTATTACCTTTTATGATATCATTATCTTTAAGTTCTTTTCCGTTTTCATCCTGCCAGCTTAATACAGGATAATGATACATTTTCGGTAAACCATAGCTATACTCCTGCTCCTCTAATCCACCGACTAACAGCGCACATACATCTTTCCAGATCATTTTCTGTACAGACTGAATCTGTGTATTGTATAAATGCATTCCAATGCTTGTATTCAATTTTCCATTATCGTAAACTAATGCATTATAGAGTCCCAAATAGGCATCCCCTTCATTCCGGTATACCCAAACACGATATGGACGTTTTTGTGATTCCTCATTTACTTCCAATAAATACTCCTTATCCTTATAAAGAATAACTATCGGAATTTCATAAGAACCTACTTTCAGAGTATCTTTACTGTAAAGAACATCATTTTCATAAGTAAATTTACTTATAACATCTTTATAGCGCTCTGCGGAATCTTCTCCTAAAGCATCATTTAATTCTTTTTCTGTGGCTATACGAACCTTATAACCGCTAATTTCTTTATAGGTTTTCGCTTTGTCGTCCCATTGTTTAACAGAAATTCTTCCGCTGTAACGGCTGCTCTCCGAACTGGAAGGTCTAACCGAAACACTAAACTCCGGATGTTTCTGATTATTATTTCCGGAACCTTCTTCTACCTCTGGAACCCACCGGGTAAAATCAGCCTGAATTTCACAGTTTTCTTTTACCGTATAGACAATCTGATTATAGCTAATCGATGTAGAATAAACATTCTCATCAAACGGAATATCGGTTTCCTTTCCGTCTTTCACTTCTTTAAGAGATTCCAGTTTTCCTGTCCATCCATCAGAATAATAATTGCCATAACCGTAAGGCTGCAGATAAAGTTCTGTTCCTGCTTCCAGGGCAACGGCTTCATCCAGCGGCAGATAGGTTTTCTCCTTCTTATTCGTGTTTGGATTTTCTGCTTCTGTCCATGCAGCAATATAACCATTCTCCACATTTTTAACCGTAACCTTCGCATCACCGGAAGCCTTTTCTTCTGTTACAACAATCGCTACCGGGCTGAAACCGGTCATAGTAAAGGTCATACGATCATCTTTTATGATTGGTGTAAGGAATTCTTTTACCGAAGAATAATCATCCGCAAAATGTACGACACGCAGACGGTCTTTTTCTACCTCTGCAAATGCTTCCGGTACATTCATGGTAATCTTAGCTGTTCTTGCACCGCCCTCAACCTCAATATCCATTGTATACATCGGGCTGTCTGCCGGAATAATTACATTCGCTTTTTCAAGTTCAGCATCCAGTGCCTTTTTCGTTTCCTCTTTGGCTAATGCTTGCGTAACTTCTTTCTCTTCCAGTGTATTCAAAATCAGGGTATTTCCTGCCGGCAGATCCGCTTCTACAGCCAATGCTTCCTTTTCTTCCTCGGTCATCGTGCCGCTCACTTCATACCATCTTGCTTCCAGCGTAACATCGCTGAAAATATCTGTAGTGTCTTCTACTAATGTTCCGTCACAATACCAGCCATAAAATTCAGCATCTTTATCCGAACCGGTAATTATGCCGCCATCCAGGGAATAATCCTCGCCTTTTTCCGCTCCGCCGATTTCCAGACTGGTGTAAGGATAATTGGTCTTATCCTGTTTTCTTAAATCAGTAAATACTCTTACTAACTTCTTGTCTGTACTGCTGTCTTTAGAAGTATTTGTTTTTGAAGCATTTGAACCGGAAGCTACCTTATCCAGGTCAAAGCTGCCACCATCTCCTGCATTAAACGTTACAGTAATGGACTTTGTGCTGGCTGATGGAGTACCCACAGCAGCTAATGGCGTCAGCACATTCATCACTGACATAGCGCCAGCCAGTGCAACAGCCACTTTTTGTTTGAGTTTTCTAATACCCATCATAATCCTCCTTAAATATTTTCTATCCGGCTTCAGAACATGACCAAAACCGTAAAAATAATACTGTGCCTTATCGAAATTTTGGAACAGCATATTTCTCAAAAATTAAGATTCCCTGAAGTAATCCAAGCCTTTCAAAACCCGTCAAAACCCTGATAAATCCTAGGTTTTCTTTGGTTTTGCAAAAAGTATAGGTTTTGCAAAAAAAATTTTCACGTCAAATTATTCCAAAAAAAACACAGAAGTGTATTGACTTTTTAGCAGTTTTTGAGTAAAATAATGAAGAAAATTGTAAGTAAAAAAGATTTGCAATACCTATACAT
>VSOC01000023.1:30099-41324 GCA_009774615.1 Lachnospiraceae bacterium | reverse complement strand
GTAAATTATCGTTTATCATAGAAATACAACGAAAAAATACAGGAGGTTAAATATGCCAAGTTTATTTACAGAAGATACATATGAACAGGCCATCATAGAACTGTTCGAAGATATGGGCTATGATCACCTCTATGCTCCGGATTTAGATCGTGATTACAGCAGTCCTCTGCTGGATGCCGAATTGCGGAACGGTCTGGTACGTATTAACCGTGGTCTGCCTATAGAAGCCATTGATGAGGCACTGGCCAAACTGAAGAATTTTGACACTGGCAGTCTGTTGCAGAAGAACATCATCTTCATGGATTATCTGCAAAATGGTATCACGGTTAGGTTCTTTGTGAAGGGCGAGGAGCAAGCATCTATTGTTCGTTTGATTGATTACCAAAATGTAAAGAACAACTCTTTTTATGTGGTAAATCAGTTTACGTTTCTTGAAAATGGAAATAATCGACGACCGGATATTATTCTGTTTATTAATGGTTTACCTCTTGTTTTGATGGAGTTGAAGAGTCCTGTGAAAGATGAAGTGGGAGCAGGGAATGCATACCTTCAGATTCGCAATTATATGCAGGATATTCCATCCATTTTCTATTACAATGCAATCTGCGTAATAAGTGATCTGTCTTCTAACAAGGCAGGAACTATAACATCAGGATTGGATCGTTTCATGGAATGGAAAACGAAGGACGGGAATTATGAAGATACGGGCTACGCATCATTTAAAACATTTTATGAGGGAATGTTCCAAAAGGCCCGTTTGCTGAATATCCTGAAGAATTTTATACTCTTTTCCGGTACAAGTAACAGCCGCTTCAAAGTGTTGGCGGCGTATCATCAGTATTTTGCAGTACGCAAAGCTATCGAGAAAGCAAAAGCAGCAACGAAAACCGACGGTAAGGGTGGTGTGTTCTGGCATACGCAAGGTTCCGGTAAGTCATTATCGATGGTGTTCTATGCACATTTATTGCAGGAGGCGTTAAACAGCCCGACGATAATAGTCATGACTGACCGTATTGATTTGGATGATCAGCTTTATGCTCAGTTCTCGCAGTGTGCGGATTTCTTACGTCAGACACCGGTGCAGGCGGAAAGCAAGGAACATTTAAAGTCACTTCTTGATGGCAGAAGTGCTAATGGAATTATCTTTACCACAATGTTTAAGTTTGAGCGTGGAGAGAAGGCTCTTACGGAACGCAGAAACATTGTTGTTATGGCAGACGAAGCGCATCGTGGTCAGTATGGCTTTGATGAGAAAATCGTCATGGCAGAGAATGAAAACGGTGAAAAGGAAGCGCATACCATAATTGGTAATGCCCGCATTATCCATGACGCATTACCAAATGCTACATTTATCGGATTTACTGGTACACCAATATCAGCCAGGGACAGAAATACCAGAGAAGTTTTTGGTGATTATATTGATGTTTATGATATGACACAGGCCGTGGAAGATGGGGCAACAAGACCGGTTTATTACGAAAGCCGAGTTGTTCATCTGAAACTTGATGAGAATACACTGGCATTAATCGATTCTACTTACGATATCTTAGAACAGCAGTCCGATACACAGACTATTGAGAAGAGCAAAAAGATGCTTGGACAGATGGAGAGTGTACTGGGAGCGGATTCTACGATTGACTCTCTTTGTGATGATATCGTTGAACATTACGAAAAATACAGAGCAAATCTTCTGACAGGCAAGGCCATGATTGTGGCTTACTCCCGTCCGATTGCAATGAAAATCTATCGTCGCATTTTAGCAATAAGACCTGCATGGTCAAATAAAGTCGGTGTAGTTATGACCGGCGGCAATAACGACCCGGAAGACTGGAAAGAAATCATCGGAACTAAGTCACATAAAGAAGAACTTGCAAGAAAATTTAAAGACAATAACGATCCGATGAAGATAGCAATTGTTGTAGATATGTGGCTTACAGGATTTGACGTACCTTCTTTGGCTACTATGTATGTGTACAAGCCAATGCATGGTTATAACCTGATGCAGGCTATCGCTCGTGTAAACCGTGTATTCAAAGATAAAGAAGGTGGATTGATCGTAGACTATGTTGGAATTGCATCAGCCTTAAAGGCAGCAATGAAAGAATATACTAAGCGCGATCAGTCAAAATATGGCGATATGAATATTGCCGAGATGGCATATCCGAAGTTCCAGGAAAAACTGCAGGTCTGCAAAGATTTACTGTATGGATTTGATTTTAGCGGATTTGTGGGTGGATCCCCTCTTACGATGGCAAAACTCATCACAGGCGGCACGAACTTTATTTTGGATGCGGGAGTGCCTGAAAGAAAAGATTTGTTTTTGAAAGAAGCCATGCTGCTGAAGCAGTCACATTCGCTTTGCTCCAGTATGACAACGGAGCAGGAGCGTCATGAAGCAGCTTACATGGAGGCTTTGCGTTCTACGGTTATCAAGATCACTTATGGTGGTACTGGCGGAAAGAGCCTATCTCTTACAGAGATTAATGATCAGATTAACGAATTACTGAAAGCAGCCGTACAGAGTGAAGGTGTAATCAGCCTTTTTGATAGCAGCAAGAGTGGCGGTGAAAACTTCAGCTTGTTTGATCCGACAGTCCTGGATGAAATCTCCAAAATGAAGGAAAAGAATATAGCTGTCGAGATTTTGAAAAAACTCATGGCTGAGCAAGTGGCGCTCTACAAGAGAACAAATGTGGTGCAGTCACAGAAATTTTCTGAGAAGATAGCACAGTTGATGAATTCCTATTATAACGGACTGATCACTAATGAAGAGGTGATTAAGGAACTGCTGAAAACAGCCCAGGAAATTGCTGAGCTTTATAAGAACGGTGAAAAGCTTGGATTATCACAGGAAGAATTAGCTTTTTATGATGCCCTGACCAAACCGGAGCATATCAAGGATTTTTATAAGAATGATGAATTAATTGCTCTGACAAGAGAACTTACAGAAATGCTCCGCAAGAATCGCACCATTGATTGGCAGAAAAAAGAAATGGCCAGAGCGCAGATGCGTAAAATGGTTAAACGGCTTCTTAAGAAATATAAGTATCCACCAGAGGACTATGATTTTGCCATCAACACGGTAATCCGTCAGTGCGAACTTTGGACAGATAATGTAGAACCTCGAAAGGAAGAAAAACTCTATAAATATGTGTCTGAAACAGAACTGAGCATGGTAGCAGAGGCTGAAGTTCCTTATGGAGAAAAGAAGTAATGGAGATGCAGTATGGTTGCACCTAAAACGATACAAATCATTATTATGTGCTGCCTCAAATTCAATTTAGGTATTTCAATTTACCGAATTTTATGTTATCTTATGTTCAAAGATTCCAAACACTTGCTTACAACCATAGAATTGCATCGGATTTTATGAAAAGGATTGGGTAAAGGATTAAATAAAAGATTAGGTGACCATCGATGATTATGACTTATGACTGGATGATTTATGCACAGAATCATCCCCCATTTAAAAAACAGATTGAAGATTTAATTGCTTCCGGAAATGACGGTGAACTTACATCCAGAGATATGCACAGGATTAAATTTGAGGCCAAAACGCAGACGGTTGTTGTGACTCCGTACTCAAAAACAAGTGACTTTCACAGAAAAATCATCCCCAAGAAGATTAGCTATCGCGCAGTACTGCAGATCATTAATGGAAATTGGGATGATTTAAGAGAAGCCGATATTCAGGACGTTTAAGAATACTACAGTGTAGAATAAGGTTAAATAAAGTTAGATTAAGCTTAGAGAGGATCTGAACAAAAAACGATGAAAGAAACGCACATTTTTGCGCCGGTAAATAAAATTATTCCCTTTAGCTGTGTGGATGGTTTTGGAAACCGAACAGCCATATTTTTGCAGGGATGCAACCAAGATTGTCTGTACTGCCATAACCCGGAAACGATTCATATGTGTGAAAACTGCGGGGATTGCGTGAAGGTCTGTCCTGCGCAGGCACTTTCACTGGTGGATGGAAAAGTGGTTTATGACAAGGAGAAATGCTGCAGCTGTGATACCTGCCTGGCGACATGCACAAAAGGGGCTTCCCCGAAAATTTGCTGGCTGACACCGGAAAAGCTTTTTGAACAGGTAAAGGATTATCTGCCGTTTATCGACGGAATTACAACTTCGGGCGGGGAATGCAGCTTATATCCGGATTTTTTAACCAAATTTTATTCTATGATTAAGGCGGTCAACAAAACAACCTATATGGATACGAATGGTCAGGTTCCTTTGTGGGAAAGACCGGATTTGCTGGCGGTTACGGATAAAACTATGGTTGATTTAAAGGCCGGAACCGATGAAGATCATCAGAAACTAACTGGACGATCTGCAAAATTCCCGATAGAAAACATCCGGCATCTTGCCAGGGCCGGAAAACTTTATGAAATCCGCACTGTGGTTGTTCCCGGTATAGTGGATAACCGGAAAACGGTGGAAGTGGGCAGTCGTCTGATTGCGGATTATCCGGAAGTCAGGTATAAATTAATTAAGTTCAGGCATTACGGCGTCAGGAAAGATTTTTCGGCAACACCGGAACCTTCCGACGAGATGATGAATGAATTAAGAATGATTGCTGAAGTTTCCGGTGTTCGGGATATTGTTATTACATAATACCAGGGTCAAAAGGTCGAAAATTCGACACGTAATGAATAATTAATAAGTACAGAAAGAATCTAAACCATGTTAAAGAAAATGATTAACCCAATATTTGAAAATGTCCGGAAAAAATCTCCCTTAATCCATACTATCACAAATTATGTCACGGCCAACGACTGTGCCAATATGCTGCTGGCCTGTGGTGCCTCGCCGATTATGGCGGATGATGTTGAGGAAGCAGTAGAGATTACCAGTCTTTGCCACGGGCTTACGATTAATCTTGGCACGCTTAATCAAAATAAGATTTCTTCCATGCTGTCGGCAGGGAAACGGGCAAATGAACTGGGACATCCTGTGATTCTTGACCCGGTGGGCATCGGAGCGTCGAAGCTGCGGACAGAAACGGCATTGCGGCTGATAAAGGAGGTTTCCTTCTCCGTAATCCGCGCCAATATTTCCGAGATGAAAGTCCTGATAAGCGGCATAAAAAATGAAGAAAAAACCAGCAATGAAGGCAGCACGAAAGACGGAAAAACCAGCAATGAAGGCAGCATGGAAGGCGGAAAAACCAGAGGGGTTGATGCCGATATTTCCGATCAGATAACCGAAGAAAATCTGGCAGAAGCTGTACTGTTTGCTCAGGCGGCTGCCCGAAAGCTGGGGGCGGTTATGGCGATTAGCGGCGCGATAGATATTGTTGCAGATCAGGAAAAAGCATATTGTATCCGCAATGGTCATCCGATGATGCGTTTGGTCACGGGCACCGGATGTCAGCTTTCTGCGCTGACGGCGGCTTTTGCTGCAGCAAATCCAAACATGCCTCTGGAAGCCGCAGCTGCGGCTGTGTGTGCGATGGGTGTGTGCGGGGAGATTGGCTGCCGGCGATTGAGTGAAATGGACGGAAATGCTTCCTACCGGAATTATATTATCGATGCCATGTACCATTTAACGCCGGAAAGATTAGAAAAAGAAGCCCGATATGAGGTGTACGAAGATAGCTGAAATCGCATAAACAAAAAATAATAAAAGAAAGGTACAAAATATGAAATGTGCAAAAGAAATCATGCTCTTATACGCCGTAACGGACAGGGCGTGGACCGGGAAAGAAAGTCTGTATACACAAGTGGAAAAGGCGTTAAAGGGCGGTGTAACCTGCGTACAGCTTCGGGAAAAGAATCTGGATGAGGAAACATTTCTTCAGGAAGCGATGGACATAAAAAAACTCTGCCAGCACTATCATGTTCCGCTGATCATTAATGACAATGTAAACATCGCCATGGCCTGTCATGCGGATGGAATTCATGTGGGTCAGGAAGATATGGAGGCAGGTGATGTGCGCCGTCTGGTTGGTGAAGGGATGATTCTTGGCGTATCTGTACATACCGTCGATGAGGCAAAAAGAGCCGTTGCCTGCGGGGCTGACTATCTTGGCGTGGGAGCGGTTTTTTCTACGACAACAAAAACCAATGTAAGCCGGATGCCGATAGAAACCCTGCAGTCTATCTGCAATGCTGTGGATGTCCCGGTTGTGGCTATCGGGGGAATGAATCAGGGAAATATTATGGAACTTGCCGGAAGCGGTGTGGATGGCGTAGCCCTGGTTTCGGCAATTTTTTCTGTGGAGAATATTGAAGAAAGGTGCCGAAAATTGCGGGGGACAGCAAAAGAAATGGTTAAACGATTTAAACGCACTGAACCTAAAACATAAGATAACGGCAAGGAAATTATTCGATAAAACAAGGAAACTGTCGGATAAAAGCAAGAAATTTACCCAATAAAAACAAGGAAACTGTCGGATAAAAACAAGAAATTTATCCAATAAAAACAAGGAAACTGTCCGATAAAAGCAAAGGAACAAAAGGAGCAGATCATGACCAGAAAAGTGATGAAAACGGCATTATCCATTGCCGGGACTGATCCCACCGGAGGGGCAGGGATTCAGGCAGATTTAAAGGCAATGACGATGAATGGTGTATTTGCTATGAGTGTGGTTACAGCCTTGGTGGCACAAAATACCATGGGGGTAAAGAGCATTGCAGAGGTAGAACCGGAATTTCTCGCTCAGCAAATCGATGCGGTTTTTGAGGATATTGTGCCGGATGCTGTAAAGATTGGCATGGTATTTTCCTGTCCGCTGATTGCTGTAATTGCCGAACGGCTTCGGAAATATCAGGCAGAAAAAATCGTTCTTGACCCGGTTATGGTGGCAACCAGCGGGGATCGTCTGATTAGTGAAGATGCCATTGCTGCATTAAAGAAAGAATTAATGCCTTTAGCTGCCATAGTAACTCCAAACATCCCTGAAGCCGAGGTATTATCCGGCAGAAAAATCGGCAATGTTCAGGAGATGGAAGCCGCTGCCCGCTGCATCAGTGAAGCTTACGGCTGTGCCGTTTTATTAAAGGGCGGACACAGGATTAACGATGCCAATGATTTCTTTTATCAAAACGGCACATCCCGCTGGTTTATGGGAAAAAGAATTGATAATCCAAACACCCATGGAACTGGCTGCACGTTGTCCAGCGCTATTGCCGCAAACCTCGCAAAGGGCTGTGATATGCCGACGTCGATTGCACGGGCGAAGGAGTATCTCACCGATGCTTTGGTCGATGGTCTGGACCTGGGAAAGGGCAGCGGGCCGATGAATCATGCGTTTTACCTGCGTGGAGAATATGCAAAGGAGAAGTGATCGTGAAAAAGACAAGAAAACTGCCGCAGATAAAGCTTTCCGACAGACAAAAAGAGAAGATGCAGGAGGAAATCAAGGCGTTTTATCTGGATGTGCGCGGTGAAGAGATTGGGATGATTGAGCAGATGCATCTAATGGAATTATTTGAAGAAAAACTTGCGCCAATCATTTATAACCGGGCACTTGATGATGCCAAACTATGGTTCGGACAGATGATGGAAAATATGGATTCTGATTATTATGCATTATATAAGAACGAAGAGTAATTGGTACGAAGAATAAAGACTATAGCTTAGAATAAAAATGGTACAAAGAATAAAGATTATGCTTAGAATAACAGTTGTACGAAGAATAATAGAGTAAAAAGGAAGAAAATCCATGGCAAAAGCAATAATGATACAGGGAACCATGTCTAATGCGGGGAAAAGTCTGCTTGCGGCGGGATTATGCCGGATTTTTATGCAGGATGGTTATCGGGTAGCTCCTTTTAAGGCGCAGAATATGGCATTAAATTCCTATATTACCGCCGACGGACGAGAAATGGGCCGGGCACAGGTGATGCAGGCGGAGGCTGCCGGGATTAAACCGACCGTGCAGATGAATCCGATCTTGTTAAAGCCGACAACCGATATGGGTTCGCAGGTTATTGTGGAAGGAATTTCGGTTGGGACAATGCCGGCGAAGGAGTATTTTGCTTATAAAAAGAGCTTGTTTCCTGTGGTTGAACGTGCCTATCAATCCCTGGCCCGGGAATATGATATTATCGTTATCGAAGGGGCAGGAAGCCCGGCGGAAATTAATTTAATGCAGGAGGATATTGTCAACATGGGCATTGCCCGGATGGCGGATGCTCCTGTGCTTTTGGTGGGAGATATCGACCGGGGCGGCGTGTTTGCCCAGCTTTATGGGACGGTTGAACTTCTGCCGAAAGAGGATAAGCAGAGGATAAAAGGTTTGGTGATGAATAAGTTCCGCGGTGACGCTTCTATCCTTGAACCGGGAATCCGGCAGATTGAAAAGCTGTGCCGGATTCCTGTAACCGGTGTGATTCCTTTTATGGATATTGATCTTGATGATGAAGACAGCTTGAGTGAACGGCTGAATCAGAAAAGTGAATCTTTACATCAAATCGATATAGCGGTTATTCGTTTTCCTAAAATTTCTAATTTTACCGATTTTTCTATATTTTCCTGTATTTCGGGGGTGAACCTTTACTATGTGCGTCAGGCAAAGGACTTAGGGACGCCGGATCTGCTTATTCTTCCGGGAACAAAGAATACGATTTCGGATTTACTGTGGATGCGTCAAAACGGGCTGGAGCAGGCGGTTCTGGCACTCTCTAATCAGGGAACAGCCATTTGGGGCATCTGCGGCGGGTATCAGATGATGGGAGAAATCCTCGAAGATCCTTATGGTGTGGAAGGACAGGCAAAAGGAAGTATTCCCGGCATGGGACTTTTCCCCACAAAAACCATATTTTCTCAGGAAAAAACAAGAAACCAGGTCGAAGGGGCTTTTTCGCAGACGGAGGGGATTTTTGAAGAATTATCCGGAAAGTCTTTCTCCGGCTACGAGATTCATATGGGAAATACCTGGATTGACCGGGAAAACGGCCCGGCAGATACCGCCCGTTTTTTCCGGGGAAGGCTGGAAATCTGCAGGCCCTTTTCTTATCTTCTCCCTCTTCACACATCATCAAAAAAGATGCACGAAGACGGGTGGAGCCGCGGGAATATCTATGGCTGCTATACGCACGGGATTTTTGACCGGGCAGAAATTGCGGGAACCATTGTTAATGCCCTGCGAAAGCAAAAAGGAATGTACCCGCTGGATTTGGAAGCATTTGATTATCAGGCTTACCGGGAAGGGCAGTATAATCATCTGGTGGATATTTTGCGCCGTCATTTGGATATGGAAAAAATATATCTTATCCTGGAAGGGGAAAAGAAGCAGGAAATCAAAAACCATTCGGCAAATGAATCTCTTTTTATCGAAGACCTTCTTCCTGCCGAAATTGAAGCCAGAAGTTTTGCGCAGATTGACCAAGAACTGCACGAGAGAGGGCTTGTGCTTTTGCCTGGAACAGAGGAGATTGTCAAGCGGGCCATCCATACGACGGCTGATTTTGATTATGCGAAAAACCTGTATTTTTCCCCGGGCGCTGTAGAAAAAGCGTTTGAAGCCCTTGCCCGGGGAGCCGTTATCGTTACCGATACCAACATGGCAAAATCGGGAATCAACAAAGCAAAAGCCGCTGCGCACGCGATCGAGATTTACTGCTTTATGGCGGATGAGGATGTAGCGCAGGAGGCGAAAAAACGAGGCTGTACCCGGGCCGCTGCCAGTATGGAAAAGGCCGTGCGTCTTTTTGGAACAGAGAAAGTAATTTTTGCTATAGGCAATGCACCAACCGCACTGATTCGTTTAAATACTCTGATGGATGAGGGAAAGATTTCTCCTGCGCTGATTATCGCTGCGCCGGTGGGCTTTGTCAACGTGGCCGCGGCGAAGGAATTGATTTTACGGCGAAAGGATGTTCCCTGTATTGTGGCCGCCGGAAGGAAGGGCGGAAGCAACGTAGCTGCGGCGATTGTCAATGCACTTTTGTATCAGTGCAAGGAGGAAGGATGTTGACCGGTATCCGTCATGGCGGCGATATCTACAGCCGGGATATTTTTTTGGATTTTTCCGTGAATGTTAATCCTTTAGGCCCGCCGGAAAGCGTAAAGGAAGCGGTTCGTCAGGCGGCGGAGTATTGCGGTCTTTACCCGGACATCCAGTGCCGCCGGCTAAGGGCAGCATTAGCCGCGCATTACCAGATCGATGAAGAGATGATTGTCTGTGCCAATGGGGCAGCAGATTTGATTTACCAGCTTATTTTTGCCCTGCAGCCTCATTATGCGCTTCTGCCTGCACCTACATTTTCAGAGTACAGACAGGCGCTGAATGCTTTTGGATGCCGGGTTTTTTCGGTGCCGTTTACCAGGGAAGAAGGATTTGCCATCGATGTGATGAAGCTTATCCGGGAAGCAAAAAAAAGAATTGAACAGAAAACCCCTCCCGAAATCCTTTTTCTCTGCAACCCGAATAACCCCACGGGCTTTGTTATCGGGCGAAAGGCCATGGAAGTTTTAGCGGCATTTGCCGAAGAAGAGGGTATCTGGCTGGTGGTAGATGAATGTTTTATGGATTTTCTGGAAGAAGAAAATAGGGAAGAAGAAAACAAGAATTCCCCGTTTCCTGAAAATTCCCTTCTTCCTCTGCTCTGCCGATTTCCTCACATGATTATCGTTAAAGCTTTCACGAAGATTTACGGTATGGCGGGACTGCGGCTGGGTTACGGGCTGAGTGCAGCCCCCCGGTTTATGCAGAACATTTCGTCCGTCCGTCAGCCATGGAGTGTTTCGGTTCCGGCACAGATGGCGGGAATTGCCGCATTAAGGGAAAGCGATTATCTGCTAAAGACAAAAACCATTGTTCGGGAAGGAAGAGAACAGCTTTGTAAAGGACTTTCCCGTCTTGGGTTTCTGGTTTATCCTTCCCGGGCCAACTATCTTTTTTTTCGGGATCTGCGGGAAGGGGCCGAAGAGGGAATGCTTTATCAGCATTGTCTAAAGGAAAAACTGCTCCTTCGTTCCTGTGCGGATTTTGAAGGGCTGGATAAAAGTTATTATCGGGTGGGAATAAAAACAAAAAAAGAAAACGACTGCCTGCTGCGTGTACTGGCAGATGCATAAATCCTGTGAACAGAGGAGTAAAGAGGATGAATTTATATCGGATTATCCTGGTAGATGACGAGGAAGAGGTTCGAAAAAGTATTATTAAAAAAATCAACTGGCAGGCTGCGGGTTTTAAGGTTGTGGGCGATGCGGAAAACGGGCAGGAGGCTTTGGAAAAGATTGAACTCCTTGAACCGGATGTGGTGCTTACAGAT
>VSOC01000023.1:0-29999 GCA_009774615.1 Lachnospiraceae bacterium | reverse complement strand
TACATGTACGCCATCGGCGGAAATGAGCAGGCGGCGGAGGTTTCCGGTGTTAATGTTAAGAAGACAAAGATTATTATCTATGTGATGGCGGGCGTGCTCTATGCACTGGCAGGTTTCCTGTTAGGCGCTAAGGCGGGCGGTACTTCCGTAAACATGGGACAGGGCTACGAGCTGGAAGCGATTGCAGCCTGTACTATCGGCGGCGTATCCGTAAACGGCGGTATTGGCCGGGTGTCCGGTGTACTGATTGGTGTATTGGTCTTTGAGTTGTTAAAGTCCGCAATGCAGTTTTTGGGCATCGAAACCAACTACCAGTACATTGTACAGGGTATTGTAATTATCGTATCGATTGCTTTGGATATCCGCAAGTATATTGCAAAGAAGTAATATGGGTCAAATAATACGGGTTAAATTGGGCCTGCCGGGGAGAACGGCGGGCCTTTATATCATAAAAATCAATAAAAAGATAGACAGATTTACTTTAATGTGCTAATATGGTAGCGTGCCACAGATGCAGGAAAGAGCGGCCGCTATTTTTCATTTGGAAAAGAAACCATAGTTAAGGTAAGTTTTTTCCTGATGAAATATGGCAGGTGAAAAGAGGAGGAAAAACATTATGAAAAAAACAGGAATTGCATTATTAGCAGGAGTGATGATCGTATCCATGGCTGGTTGTGGAGGCGGCAGTGCAGAAACGACTGCAGCAGCGACAACCACCGCAGAAACAACCACCACGCAGGAAGCCGCGCCGGAAAGTGAAGCCGTGGAAGACAGCAGCGCCGAAGAAACAACTGCGGCAGAAGCAAGCGAAGGAGAAGAAGCGGGAAGCGAAGAGAACGCAGCATCCGGGACATTTACCGTAGGTTTTGATCAGGATTTCCCACCGATGGGTTTTGTGGGCGATGACGGGGAATATACCGGTTTCGATTTGGAACTGGCGCAGGAAGTGGCAAAGCGCCTGGGCTTAGAATTCGTACCGCAGCCGATTGCCTGGGATGCAAAGGATATGGAACTGAATTCCGGAACCATTGACTGTATCTGGAACGGATTTACCATGAACGGGCGCGAGGATGATTATACATGGAGCACGCCTTACATGGACAACAGCCAGGTGTTCGTTGTCGCTGCTGATTCAGGAATTACAAGCTTTGCCGACCTGGCAGGAAAGATTGTGGAGGTTCAGGCAGATTCTTCCGCAGAGGCAGCATTAAAAGATAATGAAGAACTGGCCGGGACTTTTGGAACCTTACAGACAACACCGGATTATAATACCGCATTTATGGATCTGGAAATGGGTGCAGTGGATGCGATTGCCATGGATGTGATTGTCGCCGGATACCAGATCGAGCAGAGAGATGACGGGGATAAGTATGTGGTACTGGAAGAAACCCTGGCTTCTGAAGAGTATGGTATTGGATTTAAGAAAGGCAACGAGGAATTAAGAGATCAGGTGCAGACTACACTGGAAGATATGGCGGCTGACGGCACACTGGCAGAAATATCCGATAAGTGGTTTGGGCGTGATGTGACGACGATTGGGAAATAATTTACAGGAAAAGGAGCAGGGGAAATGACGGTAGGTAAGATGGTATCGCAGTTAGCAGGAGGTATGTTTGTCAGTATTCAGCTATTTCTGGTGACACGGATTTTTTCCCTGCCTCTTGGCATGGTGGTTGCTTTTGGGCGGATGTCGAAAAATCGTCTGCTTCAGGGAGTAGTTAAGGCTTATATTTCCATTATGCGGGGAACGCCGCTGATGCTTCAGCTTATGGTGGTGTACTTTGGACCCTATTACCTGTTTAAGATTAAGATTACCAACAGCTATCGGATCTGGGCGGCATGGATTGGATTTGTGGTGAATTATGCGGCATATTTTGCAGAAATTTACCGCAGCGGGATTCAGTCGATGCCGGCAGGGCAGTATGAGGCGGCAAAGCTTTTGGGCTACAGTAAACCGCAGACCTTTTTTAAGATTATCCTGCCCCAGGTGATTAAGCGGATTCTTCCTTCCGTGACCAATGAAGTGATTACCCTGGTTAAGGATACTTCCCTGGCGTTCACCATCAGTGTGCTGGAGATGTTTGCGATTGCCAAGGCGCTTGCTTCTTCACAGACCAGTTTAATTCCTTTTGTGGCGGCTGGAGTGTTCTACTACTTGTTCAACCTGGTAGTGGCGATGGCGATGGATTTTGCGGAGAGGAAATTGGCATATTATCAGTAAAAAAGATTTGTTTGGTGAACGAAAGAAACAGATGGGTTAAGGAGAATGTAAATGAAGCTTCTGGAAATGAATCATGTGAAGAAATCTTTTGACGGGCTTATGGTTATTCAGGATATTTCCCTGTCGGTGGAAAAGGGGGAGATTGTTTCCATTATCGGCCCGTCCGGTTCGGGAAAATCTACCCTTCTGCGCTGCGCGACCATGCTGGAAACCATGGACAGCGGGGAGTTGATTTATCTTGGCGAGAAGGCGGCTTGGAGCGGTGCGGACGGGAAGATGATCTACGCCCATAAAAAGGATTTGCGGCGCATCCGGGAAAATTACGGACTGGTCTTCCAGAACTTTAATTTATTTCCCCATTTCTCCGTGCTGAAAAATATTATGGATGCTCCGGTTTCCGTGCAGAAGAAGAGCAAAGAAGAGGCGCATAAAACGGCGATGGAACTGTTAAAAAAGATGGGGCTGGAGGATAAGGCCGAGGCTTACCCCTGCCAGCTTTCCGGCGGACAGTGCCAGCGGGTAGCGATTGCCCGTGCGTTGGCATTGAATCCGAAAATCCTGTTTTTTGACGAACCAACCTCTGCTCTTGATCCGGAACTGACGGGAGAGGTTTTGAAGGTGATTAAGTCCCTGGCGGATTTACATATTGCTATGGTGATCGTTACCCATGAGATGGCGTTTGCGAAGGATATTTCCGATCGGGTCATTTTTATGGCCAATGGGGTAATTATCGAAGAAGGGCCGCCGGAGAAGGTGTTTGCTTCGGATAATGAGCGGACGAGGAATTTTTTGGGAAGATATAATGGGATAGTGTAACTTAATCTGGGAAATTTTAAGAAATAAAAAATAAGATGATATACCGGTGTACAGGTTGCGCAATCCATCGAAAAGGGATATAATGGGTTTATCTAAGGCGAGTTTGACGATAACAGGGAGGTTTGACGATGGATGACAGACTTTACATAGACAGTATAGAAGCTGCACGGCAAATGGACGGCTATGAAAACCTGCTTTTTGGCATCCGCCAGAGTTTTATGCAGGCGGTAAAGGAGGAGGCTGCACCGCTGTTTACCACCGATGCGGCGGAATTATATCCCTTGTTTCTGGAAAATATTCCAGAGGAAGCTAAGCAGTGCTATAACTGCAGCGCCTGCCGTCACTTTGTCAACCGGTTTGGGCGGCTGGTCAGCATTAACCCTGAGAGTGGAAAGAAAACGGCGGTGATGTGGAATGCTTCGGTGCCGGAGTTTTTTCAGAAGGCGGTTGACGCCGTTAAAACAAAAGTTGAGGATGCGAAAATTACCGGGGTTTTTGTCACGGATAAGACGGAACTGGGCTGTTCCAAAACGGGTATCTGGGAGCATATGGCGGTCGATGTGCCGAAAAAAATCGTCTATCAGGGGCGAATCCTAACCCCATTCCAGGAAGCTGCCGGGAAAGCCGAGGACTATAGGGTTCTTTGTTCCAGTATTGCCAAATATCCGCAGAAGGATGTGGAAACGGCAGTGAATTTGCTGCGCTCCGACGCATTGTACCGGGGAGAACAGATCCTGCGCATGGCGGAGTGGTTTTTAGAAACGATAAAGCTGAACCACGGTAAGGCGGATGCGGATAACATCCTCTGGTACAGGGCGGCATCCGCTCCTGTTGGGTTCTGCCATATTCCGGCTACTATGGTCGGCACGCTGCTGGATGATATTCGTGAAGGCTACAGCGTTTCTGCCATTAAGGAAAGATTTAATGAGAAGATGCACCCCCTGCAGTATCAGCGTCCTCAGGCAGCGCCTACCCTTGGAAATGTCAAACGGGCAGAGGAGATCGTGGCAAAGCTGGGGCTGGAAAAATCTCTGGAGCGCCGTTATGCCCGTCTGGATGAGGTACAGACCGTCTGGAAACCCGTCCAGGAAAAAGCAGCTTCTGTCGGCGGTGTGTTTGCAGGTATTCCCATAAAGGTGAAGAAAAGCGAAGGCAGGAATCAGGTCGAGGCCCCGGAAACCGTAATGACTTTTGAAAAGTTTCGCCGCACGGTTCTTCCCGGCGCAAAGAAGATAGAACTTCAGGTCAGCAGTCATAAGGATTCCTATGCCGCACTTTTAACGGCTGTACATTCCGACGCGCCCCCGATTATCTTGTGGGACAGGGAGGAGGAAAGAAATCCGTTTTCCTGGTATCTCTACGAGGGCGGAAGTTTATATAAACGCTGGAACCTGCTTCCGGGCTGGAATGCGGTCACAGCCGTGGTTCTTCAGCCAAATATGTGGAGCGATCGTCCCTGTGGATATGTTTCCAAAGGTGTATTTTTTATTCTGAAAGGAGCAAGAGATTTGGACGGGGCATCGTCCGCCTGTCTGTTTCCGAGTATTCTGAAAAGGGAATTATATGAAGTTCGTGCAACGATAGAGTCCTATTCCAAGAGTACAAGGCTTATCGGAAACGAGGATGCAGATGCCTGCGGCCTGCTGATTCAGGACAGCGATAAAAATCTTTCGGTTAAACTTCGGGTGGTTACAGATGTTGGCACCGCCCTCTACAAAATTGATCGCTGGGACTGATTAGTTTTCTTTAAGAATTGATTTAGGTTTAAGAATAATTTAGGTTAAAGAGAGAAAAGTCTGTATTGTATGGGATTTTTCTCTCTTTTTGTTGTGGTTTTTTGTGTTTATGTTATTCGGGTGAGGATTAACTTTAATAGCCACTTTGTTATTTTGGATAAGAACTTGTATTTGGAAAAATTACATAGTATAATGAGATAAACGAAAAATGATGTGAAATGCAATAGGAAAACAGTAAAGATGTGGGCAGAGAATATGATTAATAAATTTGAAAAATTTGCAGATGCATTATGCAGAGATGATGCTTCGGCTGATTATTGGTATGACGAAGGAATCATTGAAGCACAGGATATGTTGGAAAAATTTTTGCCGGAGGACTGGGATAGATTGCGGCAAATAATAAAAAATAAACCTGATGAATGGAAAAAAAGAGTAATTTACTGTTTTGACGGGGAAAATACAGAAAAACAAATAGAGATAGTATTTGATTTGATGGATACGGAAGATAAGGAACTTTTTGAAGGATGTATCGATACATTGCGATGTTTAATTAATGAAGATAATAGGGATAAAATTAAAAATATGCCTCAGATTGAATGTGTCCATAAATACTTACCTAAGGAAAATGGAATAATGAAAATGATTTATTTGGATTTTTTTAAGAAAATTCTTTAAGAAATATAGGCATAAGAGAACCTCAGGAAAGGCAAAAAATGAACAAAAATGATATCATGCAGCACTTGATTGTTGGCAGAAGCAAGACCATAATAATTGAACAAAAAAGGTCAAAAGAATATCCTGGATATGTCAGAACTATAACCATAATGAGGGAAAACATTGTTCGTATTGAATTTGAAGAGTATGGATGTGATGAGGGCGGAATAACATATTATGTACAGTTTGATACAATAGAAAAACTAATCGAAAGTTTGGAAGAATATTTGGGCAAAACAATCGAAAACTGGGATAATATAAATAAAACCGGAACATATCCTGAAGAAAATAATGATGATGAGAGTGTAAATAAAACATTGAGTGATAAAAAAATAATAGAAGATATGCTATCGGATAAGATAAAACTGCCAAAAAAAGGAAATCACACATGGATGCCCAATGGATACTGGAAAGAACTTAAATACAGGAGTGTGAATAAATGAATAATGGAAGCAGGAAGAAAAAACTTCCAATAGGAATTGAGAATTTTGAAAAAATTCGCAGAGAAGATTTTTATTATGTTGATAAAACAGCCATGATCCGGGATTTGCTTTATAAATGGGGAGAAGTAAATTTATTTACCAGACCTCGAAGATTTGGTAAATCCCTAAATATGAGTATGCTTAAATCTTTTTTTGAAATAGGATGTGATAAGTCACTTTTTGAAACTTTGGAAATTGCAAAGGAAAAGGATTTATGTCAGAAATATATGGGAAATTTTCCTGTTATTTCGATTAGCTTAAAAAGCATAAATGCCAACAACTATGTATCAGCACGCGCTATGATTTGTGCAGCGATTGGCAGTGAGGCAATGCGTTTTCAATTTATACTGGAAAGTGATTTGCTCACCGATAAAGAAAAAAACTTATATCATCAGCTTACAACGATTGATCAAACGAACCAGGAAGTTTTTACGATGTCTGATTCTGTTTTGACAGGAAGTTTAAAAACCCTGTCTAATTTATTGGAAAAGTTTTACAATAGAAAAACTATAATTTTAATTGATGAATATGATGTACCTTTAGCCAAAGCTTATGAAAACGGATATTATAAACCAATGGCAATGTTAATTCGAAATATTTTTGAACAGGCATTTAAAACGAATGACAGTCTATATTTTGCTGTATTAACCGGGTGTCTGCGTGTTGCTAAAGAAAGTATTTTCACCGGATTAAATAATCTCAAGACTTTTTCTGTAACGACGGTTCGTTTTGATGAATATTTTGGATTTACCGATGAAGAAGTGAAAGAAATGCTGGAATACTATGGATTAGATAATCGCTATATAGAAATAAAAAATTGGTATAACGGATATCACTTTGGAAATGCAGAGGTATATTGTCCGTGGGATGTTATTAGCTATTGTGATGAATTGATGGATGATCCTTCAATGGAACCTAAAGATTATTGGTCAAATACCAGTAATAATGATGTAATAAGACACTTTATTAAAAAACTGGACAATGGATTGACAAAGAGTGAATTAGAGGCTTTACTTGCTGGTGAAACAGTAGTTAGGGAAATTTACGAGGATTTGACGTATAATCAATTATATGATACGATTGATCATCTTTGGAGTGTATTATTAACTACGGGGTATTTGACACAAAGAGGAAGGATGGATAGAAATAAATATTATTTGTCAATTCCCAATATGGAAATCCGAAGCATTTTTACTGAACAAATCATGGCTTTATTTAAAGAAGAAACTAATACAGGAGGAAAAACCATGAAAATTGTAGTTTTAGACGGCTTTACCTTAAATCCGGGTGATATTTCCTGGGAGGGGCTTGAGGCACTTGGAGAGGTTACGGTGTATGAACGCACCAGGCCGGAAGATATCATTGCCCGTATTGGGGACGCCCAGGCGGTGTATACGAATAAAACACCATTGACCAGAGATGTTTTTGATGCCTGTGCCAATCTCCGTTTTGTCGGCGTTCTGGCAACCGGTTATAATGTGGTGGATATCAAGGCAGCAAAAGAAAAGAAAATCGCCGTAACCAATATTCCAACCTACGGTACGGCAGCGGTGGCACAGTTTGCCATTGCCCTGCTTCTGGAACTCTGTCATCATATCGGGGAACATTCGGCTTCGGTGCTGCGCGGTGAATGGAGCCGCAGTCAGGACTGGTGTTACTGGAATTATCCCCTGGTGGAACTGGCGGGAAAGACGATGGGGATTATCGGCTTTGGGCGGATTGGTCAGGAAACCGGAAGGATCGCGCAGGCGCTGGGCATGAAGGTTCTGGCTTATGACGAGGTGAAGTACCCGGACCGGGAAAGTGAAACCTGCCATTACACGGATTTGGATACCCTATTGTGCGAATCGGATGTGATCAGCCTGCACTGTCCGCTGTTTCCGGCAACGCAGGGAATGATCAACCGTAAAACCATTGCCCGGATGAAAACAGGAGTACTGCTTATCAACTGTTCCCGCGGGCCTCTGGTTGTGGAAGAGGATCTTAGCGAAGCGTTAAACAGCGGAAAAGTTGCAGGGGCGGCGCTGGATGTTGTTTCCACGGAACCAATCCGGGAAGATAATCCTCTGCTTGCAGCAAAAAATGTAATTATTACACCGCACATTGCCTGGGCACCGAAGGAGTCCCGGATTCGTTTAATGCAGATTGCCGTGGATAATCTGCGCTGTTTTATTGAGGGCAGGCCCCAGAATGTGGTGAACTTATAATTCGTGATTTTTTTCCTGTTTGTCTTTTCCTGCACTCAGCCGGCTGTTCTGATATTCTCCGCTGAAGGTAACATCCCGCCCAAACCATTCCGGCGGGGTGAAGTTTTCGGCTTCTTCTATGGATGGGAATTCTACCTCGGCAAGAATAAGCCCCTGGTATTCTCCGGAAAAAATATCCAGTTCAATCGTCAGTTCATGCCGGGGAGAAAGATCCCGGATAAGCGGGATATTGATTCTTCTTTTTTGCAGGATAATTCCGTCGGCTTTGGGCAGTAAGTGTTCGTAGGCTTCCTTGGTCAGCGGCAGATTATATTCTTCTCTGGCCAGTAATCCCTTGCCCTTGTAGGTTAAATAATACTGTTCATCCTCCCTGCGTATCCTTACGACCGGATTTGTACAGAGATAAGCCTGTTCAATTTCATGAAAGGGAAAGTCCTGATAATTTTGGGGAAGCTTTCCGGGATCTTCAATAAGATATTTTCGTTCGATTTCCATGTTTTCCTCCGTTCTGTGTATGTTTTACGGCATATTTCCCTGAAATTGTAGCATATTTTCCACAAACATTGCTATAAAAAAGAAAAAAATTTTGCCGGATAATCTCTTTTTTCCCATTCTCCTTTGTGTTATACTGGTAAAAGAATGTTACAGTTCACGTAGGTCTGCGCACTTGCGAACCGTAACAAAAGAATAAAACATCCTGACGATACATGCAGAAAACCAAAAACGTCGGGAAGCATTGCCGGAGGTGGGAGAAGATGTGGACAAGGGAAGAACTGAAAACAAGGGCAAAGACCGGACTTAAGTTTTATTACTGGTACGGCTTTTTGGTGTGCTTTGTTGCGGGACTGTTAGGTGGAGCCGTTTCGGCCGGCCCGCAGTTCAGTGTAAGCTATAACCAGCGAGTGAATCGACAGCTTCATTATATGGAAGATGTTTTTGGAGATCCGTCCTTTTTTATCGGCCTGCTTCTGCTGTTTTTATCGATAGCCATGCTGGTTTCCATATTTTCCATCTGCTTTTCTGTATTTGTAAGCAATGTTGTATTTGTGGGCAAATGCCGGTATTTTTCCATAAGTACCTTGGAACAGAGAAATGCGGGTTTTGAGGAACTTTTTGGCGGCTTTAAGCGGGGACGCTATATGAATATTGTAAAGACGCAGTTTTTCCGCAGTTTATATGAGTTTTTATGGGGACTTTTGTTTATTATTCCGGGAATTGTCAAACATTATGAATATTACATGGTTCCCTATCTGCTGGCAGAATATCCCACGATAGATCGGAAGGAAGCTTTCCGCTTAAGCAAGGTAATGATGGACGGCAATAAGCTGGACACCTGGGTTCTGGAATTATCCTTTATCGGCTGGTATTTTTTGGGTGCTCTGTGCTGTTGTTTTGGCGGAGTTTTCGTTCATCCCTACCGCGAGGCAACGATTGCCGAACTTTATCTGAAGCTGCGGCAGGAACGGCTGGGGATTTACCGTGACAGATAAAAACGAAGGAAGAAAAATAAACGATCTTTGATAAGGAGGAAGAACAATATGAAAGCAGTAGTTTATGCCTGCATGGCCAATGGTCTGGAAGAAGTAGAGTGTCTGGCAGCGGTGGATGTGATGCGCCGGTGCGGGATTGAGGTAAAGCTGGTTTCAATGTCCGGAGAACTTTTGATTACCGGTTCTCACGGGATAAAGATCACTGCCGATATGCTCTGGGAGGACGGTGATCCGGGAGAAGCCGACTGTATCTTTTTACCCGGGGGAATGCCGGGAACGAAGCATCTGGCAGAACATCAGGGGCTTTGTCTGGCGTTAAAGCAGGCTGTCGATGAAGAGCGACGGGTTGCTGCCATCTGTGCCGCGCCGAGTGTCCTTGGCGGCCTTGGCCTTTTAAGCGGAAAGAAGGCGACCTGTTATCCCGGTTTTGAGGAGCGTTTAACCGGAGCAGAATATACGAAGCAGGGGGTTGTCACGGACGGACTGGTTACGACCGCCCGGGGACTTGGCTATGCTCTGGATTTGGGACTGGAAATTTCTGCCCTTTTGGTTGGGAAAGAAACAGCCGCAGAGGTAAAAGATGGCATTCAGTATGATTTTGTTTGAAAACTTTTATTTTTAGGGCTGGTATTTGGCGGCAGGATATGCTATAGTAGTAAATTGAAGTGTAGCGCCAAAAATTCAGGCGACCACATATCGATGAAGGAGGAACCCCCAAAATGACTTTACAAGTAGAAAAATTAGAAAAAAACATGGCGAAGCTGACCGTGGAAGTTTCCGCCGAGCAGTTTGCCGAATGCATTCAGACCGCATATAAGAAGACAAAGAATAGATTTGCACTTCCTGGTTTCCGTAAGGGAAAAGCTCCGTTAAACATGATTGAAAAGATGTACGGTGTTGAAGTTTTCTATGAAACCGCTGCGGATGAAGCGATTAATGAAACCTATGCCGAGGCGATGAAAGAGAGTGCTTTAGAGATCGTTTCCCGCCCGGAAGTAGAGATTGTACAGATTGAAAAAGGCAAGCCTTTTATCTATGTTGCCACGGTTGCCGTTAAGCCGGAAGTTACTTTAGGCGAGTATAAGGGCGTGGAAGTAGAAAAGGCTTCCGAGGAAGTTACCGATGCAGAGGTTTCCGCAGAGTTAATTCGGATTCAGGATCAGAATTCCCGGATTATTACGATTGAAGACCGCGGCGTAGAGGACGGCGACCAGACCGTTATCGATTTTAAGGGAATGATTGACGGTGCTGCTTTTGAGGGCGGCGAGGCCGAGGATTATTCGCTGACGATTGGCTCTCATTCCTTTATTGATACGTTTGAAGAGCAGTTAATCGGGAAGAATGTAGGAGAAACCTGTGAAGTAAATGTAACCTTCCCCACCGAGTACCATGCAAAGAACCTGGCAGGAAAGCCGGCTGTTTTTGAGGTTACGATTAAGGAAATCAAGCACAAAGAACTTCCGGAATTAAACGACGAGTTTGCCAGCGAGGTTTCCGAGTTTGAAACCTTAGACGAGTATAAGGCCGATCTGAAAAAGAACCTGGAAGAGAGAAAGAAAAAAGAGGCTGTTACCTTAAATGAGGACAAGGTTGTCGAGGCTGTTGTTGCCAATGCTTCCATGGATATCCCGGAACCGATGTTAAAAGCACAGGCAGAGAGCATGATTCAGGAGAATGCACGCCGGATGCAGAGTCAGGGAATTTCTCTGGATCAGTATATGCAGTACACCGGTATGACCATGGATATGCTGCGCGATCAGATGAAGCCGCAGGCCGAGAGAAGAATCAAGACCCGTCTTGTATTAGAGGCTGTTGCCGAGGCCGAGAAGATTGAAGTAACCGAAGAGCAGATGGATGAAGAACTGAAGAAGATGGCTGACGCTTACAAGATGGAAGTGGATAAGCTGAAAGAATATATGGGCGACTTTGAAAAGGAGCAGATGAAGAAAGACCTGGCTGTACAGGCCGCTGTGGACTTTTTAGTTGCCGAGGCAAAATTAGTGTAATGGATGTTTAGAAGGAGAGTTATTCATGAGTTTAGTACCCTATGTTTTAGAGTCCACCAGCCGGGGGGAGCGTACCTACGATATTTACTCCCGTCTGCTTAAGGACCGTATTGTTTTCCTGGGAGAAGAGGTCAATGATGTTACCGCCAGTCTGGTTGTAGCCCAGCTTCTGTTCCTGGAATCGGAAGATCCCGGAAAGGATATTTCCTTGTACATCAACAGTCCGGGCGGTTCGGTTTCTTCCGGTCTGGCGATTTACGATACGATGAATTATATTAAATGTGATGTTTCGACGATCTGCATCGGTATGGCTGCCAGCATGGGGGCATTCCTTCTTTCCGGCGGTGCCAAGGGAAAGCGCATGGCTCTGCCGAATGCAGAAGTGATGATTCATCAGCCCGCCGGGGGAGTTCAGGGGCAGGCTACAGAGATTAAGATTGTGGCTGAAAAAATTCTTCATACCAGAACCAAATTAAATCAGATTCTGGCAGCGAATACCGGTCAGCCCATCGAAGTAATTGAGCGCGATACCGAACGAGATAACTATATGACAGCCGATGAGGCCATGAAATACGGTCTTATTGACAAAGTAATTACCAGCCGCTGATGCGGGTAGAAACGAGAGGTGGATGTTATGCCCAGCAGAATAGAAGAAAAAATCAGATGTTCTTTTTGCGGAAAAACCCAGGACCAGGTAAGGAAACTGATCGCTGGTAATACGAATGTATTTATTTGTGATGAATGTATTGAACTGTGTTCAGAGATTCTGGAGGAGGAATTTGCTGACTTAATGGAGGAGGAGGAAAGTTCTCTTTTCAGCGACATTAACTTAATGAAGCCGAAGGAGATTAAAGCTTTTCTGGATGAATATGTTATTGGGCAGGATGAAGCAAAAAAGATACTTTCCGTAGCAGTATATAATCATTACAAGCGGGTTACAACATCAAGACATATGGATATGGATATTGCCAAGAGCAATATTTTAATGCTGGGTCCTACCGGCTCAGGGAAAACCTACCTGGCACAGACACTGGCAAAGATTTTAAATGTTCCCTTTGCCATAGCTGACGCAACGGCACTGACCGAGGCCGGCTATGTGGGGGAAGATGTGGAAAATATTCTGTTAAAGCTGATTCAGGCGGCAGAGTACGATATCAGCAAGGCAGAATACGGTATTATTTACATTGATGAAATTGATAAGATTACCAAGAAGTCCGAGAATGTTTCCATTACCCGGGATGTTTCCGGCGAGGGCGTGCAGCAGGCCCTGTTAAAGATTCTGGAAGGAACCGTGGCCAGCGTGCCGCCGCAGGGGGGAAGAAAACATCCTCACCAGGAACTTTTGCAGATTGATACAACCAATATTTTATTTATCTGCGGCGGTGCATTTGACGGCTTGGAGCGGATTGTGGAACAGCGTATTAATGCCGGTTCCATCGGCTTTAATGCGGCTATTTTTGATAAGAACGAGATGGATATTGATGAGATGCTCCATCAGGTACTGCCTCAGGATCTGACAAAATTCGGTCTGATTCCGGAGTTTATCGGCCGTGTCCCGATCACCGTTGCTTTAAATATGCTGGATACCAATACCCTGGTGCAGATCTTATCGACACCGAAGAATGCACTGACCAAACAGTATCAGAAGCTGTTTGAATTAGACGATGTTAAGCTGGAGTTTACCCCGGATGCACTGCTTGCGGTCGCCGAACTGACTGCCGAGCGAAAGACCGGGGCCAGAGGGCTTCGTTCGATTTTAGAGAAGGCAATGGCCGAGTTAATGTATGAGATTCCTTCGGATGATACGATTGGCATTGTAACCATTAACCGGGGCGTTATCGAAGGAACAGGAAAGCCCGATATCGTTTACCGGGATACTGCGGTTCCGAGAAAGAATTCCTCCCGGCGTCTGCGTAAGGACCAGACGGGGGAAATTGCCTAGATCATAGAAAGCTTATTGCTTACAAGCATTTACCGGAACAGGAAAAGAGGGCATTGCCCTCTTTTTTTCGGATAGACTAACCATTCTTCAGTTATTTTCTTAAAGAAAGTAGGGAAATCTATGGAACAAAAGACAGAAATCCTGCCGGCCATCGCCCTGCGCGGACTAACCGTTCTTCCCGGTATGATTATTCATTTTGATATCAGCCGTGAGAAGTCCATTGCAGCGCTGGAAAAGGCGATGGTGGGCAGCCAGAGGGTATTTTTAATTACGCAGAAGCAGGGGGAAATCCAGGAGCCTGAACGGGAGGATTTATATTCGGTAGGCTGTATTGCCGTGGCAAAACAACTGGTTAAACTGCCGGAGCATGTTATTCGGGTTATGGTGGAGGGGCTGGAACGGGCACAGCTGATTCATCTGGACACGGAGGGAAGTTATTTTCTGGCCGAAACCGAAAAGCTGATTCCGGCTTCGGAATTAGAGCCGTTAGACTATATCACTGCGGAAGCCATGGTTCGCATGGTTAAGGACAAGTTAGAAGAATATGCCCGGATCAATCCCCGGATGATTAAGGAAGTGCTCCCCAATCTAATGATGATCAATGATCTGGAAGAACTTCTTGACCAGACGGTGATTCAGATTCCCTGGGACTACCGGCTTCGCCAGGAAGTTCTGGAAGCGCCGTTCCTCACCGTCCGCTACGAGCATGTGATTCACAGTCTGGTGCGGGAAGTAGAGGTAGCCAAGATTAAAAGAGAGTTTCAGATGAAGGTCAAGGCGGCCGTGGATAAAAATCAGAAGGATTATATTCTGCGGGAACAGTTAAAGGTGATCCGCCGGGAACTTGGGGAGGATAATGTCCTTACCGACGCCGACGAATACAGTCGTCAGGTAAAGGCTCTGAAGGCGGATAAAGAGGTGAAGGAAAAGCTTGAAAAGGAAATCGGCCGCTTAAAAACCATGCCCGGAGGAAGCCAGGAGGGAAATGTTATCCGTACCTATATTGAAACCCTTTTGGAACTGCCGTGGAAAAAGGCGTCGAAGGATAATAACGATATTCGTCATGCAGAAAAGATTCTCGATGAAGACCACTATGGTCTTACCAAGGTCAAGGAAAGGATTTTAGAGTACCTGGCTGTCCGTGCACTGACCAATAAAGGCACCAGTCCCATCCTCTGCCTGGTCGGCCCGCCCGGCACAGGGAAAACCTCGATAGCCCGCTCAATGGCCCGTGCACTGAATAAAAAATATGTCCGCATCAGCCTGGGAGGAATCCGGGACGAGGCAGAGATAAGAGGACATCGAAAAACCTATGTCGGTGCCATGCCGGGACGGCTGGTGGAAGGACTGCGCCAGGCCGGTGTAGCTAATCCTTTAATGCTTCTGGATGAGATTGACAAGGTAAGCCAGGATTATAAAGGGGATACGTCTTCGGCGCTTCTGGAGGTCTTGGACAGCGAGCAGAATGTACGATTCCGGGATCACTATGTCGAGGTTCCCATTGATTTATCGCAGGTGATGTTTATCGCAACCGCCAATACGACCCAGACCATTCCCGGACCTCTTTTAGACCGCATGGAGGTTATCGAGGTCAACAGTTATACAGAAAATGAAAAATTTCACATTGCCAAAGAGTATCTGGTGGAAAAGCAGAGGGAAAAGAACGGCCTGAGTACAAAGGAACTTTCCTTTTCGGATCATGCGCTGGAAAAGATTATTCATAACTATACCCGGGAAGCCGGGGTCCGCAATCTGGAACGGAGGATTGGCGATATCTGCCGGAAAGCTGCCCGGGAGTTTTTAGAGGATAAAAGGCGGGTAATTAAAGTAACGGAAACCAGCCTGGAAAAATATCTGGGAAAAGAAAAAGTTACTTTTGAGGATGCCAATGAGGAAGACCAGGTGGGGATTGTGCGCGGGCTTGCCTGGACCAGCGTGGGCGGAGATACCTTACAGATTGAAGTGAATGAGATGCCGGGAAAAGGAAATCTGCAGCTTACCGGACAGATGGGCGATGTGATGAAAGAATCGGCACAGACGGCACTGACCTATGTGCGCAGCGTCTGCCCTAAATATGCCGTGGCTGACGACTATTTTGAAAAGCATGATATCCACATCCACATCCCGGAGGGTGCTGTTCCCAAAGACGGACCGTCCGCAGGAATTACCATGGCTGCAGCGATGCTGTCCGCCGTGATTGGAAAGAAAGTCAAGGCAAAGGTGGCCATGACCGGTGAAATCACCCTGCGGGGAAGGGTTCTGCCGATTGGCGGACTGAAAGAAAAGATTTTGGCAGCAAAGATGGCTCATATCAAGACCGTGCTGGTTCCGGAGAAAAACCGGGCGGATATCGCTGAACTGTCGAAAGAGATTACCAAGGGGCTGGAAATTTTGTTTGTTGCGCAGATGGAGGACGTGGTAAAAAATGCATTCGTACAGGAGTAAAACATAATATTCTAAAGTTTTTATTAAAAAATCCGATTTCTCTTGCAGAAGCCGGATTTTTTTTGTATAATTAATCCCAAAATTTGGAAAATGTAAAAATATGGAAACTCAGAGATGGTTGTATAGATTGTATTGAATAGCAGGGGAGCATGGGTATGTTTTTTCAGGTCTACAGTGCAGGAATTTGGGGAATTGACGGGTTTTTGATTTCGGTGGAAGCCGATATCCGTGACGGGCTTCCGGGTTTTATTCTTACCGGAAATTTATCGCAGGAAACACGGGAAGCCAGTGAACGGGTGAGGACGGCATTAAAAAATTCCGGATTTTCTCTGCCGACAAAGAAAGTTACGATTAATCTGGCACCGGCCGATATCCGAAAGGACGGGACAGGCTATGATCTGGCGATTGCAGCCTCTGTTTTAGGTGCCTGCGTTTTGGGGGATGAAAGGGATGGGCAGGAGGAGTGGAAAGAAGAGCAAAAAAAGTTCTGGGATTCTTCGATGGCAGCAGGGGAAGTCGGCCTGGACGGAAGGGTGAAGCCGGTCCGCGGAGTGATTTCTCTGGTTCTTGCTGCCAGAGAGCGGGGAATTGTGCGCTGTTTTCTGCCGAAGGAGAATGTGGCGGAAGGGGAACTGGTCGAAGGCATAGAGATTATTCCGGTAGAACATCTTACGCAGCTTTGGGCGATGATAAAAAAACCGGAAAAAAGAAGAGAAAAACTACAGAAAAACGCGGAGGATAATTGCAGGAAAAAAAACGGAGCCAAGAAAAAAGACAGCGAAGAATATGATGTGGATTTTTCCGAATTAAATGGTCAGCCCCTTCTGCGGCGAGCGACGGAAATTGCAGTGGCAGGAAGGCATAATCTTTTGTACATCGGTTCGGCGGGAACCGGAAAGACGATGGCAGCAAAGCGGATTCCCACCATCATGCCTCCTCTTGGGCGCGAAGAAAGTCTGGAGATTTCCAAGATTTACAGTATATGCGGGATGCTTCCGGAGGAGATGCCCCTGGTGAGAAAACGGCCGTTTCGCAGTCCCCACCATACGATTACGGCTTCGGCACTTGCCGGAGGGGGAAGTGTCCCCAGGCCGGGGGAGATTTCCCTATCTTCCGGCGGAGTGCTGTTTTTAGACGAACTGCCGGAGTTTTCCGGAAAGGTTATCGAGATTTTGCGTCAGCCGCTGGAAGAAAAAAGGGTAACGGTTTCCCGCGTCCACGGATCATGCACGTTTCCTGCCAAGTTTATGTTGGTTGCCGCGATGAATCCCTGTCCCTGCGGTTATTACCCGGATCGAAGCCGCTGCCGGTGCAGTCCGTGGCAGGTCAGACGCTACATCGGAAAGATATCCAAGCCGATTCTTGACCGAATCGATATAACCGTGGAAGCCTCCCCTGTTGCTTACCATGAATTTCGGAAAAAAGAAAAAAACGAAAGTTCTGCCCGGATACGTCTTCGGGTGATGAAAACCTTAGAGATTCAGCAGAAAAGGGGACAGTTTAACGGGGAGATGGGGGCAAAAGAGGTTGAACGTTATTGTATATTGGGCGAGGAAGAGGAAAACTATCTGCAGCAGATTTACCAGAAGATGGGGCTGAGTGCCCGGGGATGCCATAAGATATTAAAGGTTGCGCGGACGATTGCCGATTTGGAGGGGAAGGAAAGGATTGAAAAAATTCATCTAAGTGAAGCAGTAAGCTATCGTTCCCTGGAAGAAAAATATTGGAGTTAAAGGATTGGAATTAAGGCATAAAACACTAAGAAGAGAAAGGAACACTATGGAAAAAAAACAAACTGCGGAAAACCTGGAAAAGGCACGGGAAATCATTTATTTTCTCTGCCAGATGCCTTTCCTTGGCCCGGCGACGATGGAGAGGATGAAAAAGGCGGCGGGCACGGTGTTATCCCTATTTAATATAGAAGAAAAACAGTGGGTGGAATGGAAAATTCTGAATGCAGGGCAGGCAGGGAACCTGGAAAAAGAAAAACGAAATTTTTCGCAAATCACGGAAGAATATCATAGTTTAAAGAACCGGGGAATAAAGTTTATTACCATTTTGGATGAAGAATATCCCAAGCGGCTGCGGCAGATAAAAAATTATCCCTGGGGAATTTATGTCCGTGGAGAGCTGCCCAGAGAGGATGTGCCGTCGATTGCGATTGTAGGCTCAAGGCTGGCCACAAGATACGGGCTGGAACTTGCCCGGTGCTTTGGCGAAGAACTGTCAGGGGCCGGTGTGCAGATTATCAGCGGTTTGGCGGCGGGCATTGACGGGGCCGGACACAGCGGGGCATTGGACGGAGGCGGAAAGACCTTTGGCGTTTTAGGCTGCGGAATTAATATCTGCTATCCAAGGGAGAATTATCCTCTGTTTGCGCGTCTGGTGAGCGAGGGAGGGATTCTTTCGGAGTTTCCTCTGGGGACGAAGCCTTTCGCACAGAATTTTCCCATACGAAACCGGGTGATCAGCGGGCTGTCCGACGGAGTGCTGGTGGTGGAAGCCAGGCAGAGAAGCGGTTCGCTGATTACCGCCGGACTTGCCCTGGATCAGGGAAAAGAAGTATTTGCCGTGCCCGGGAGGATCACGGATCCGGGAAGCGAGGGATGTAATCAGTTAATCCAAAGCGGTGCTCCGTTAATTCAGAATCCCGGCGATATTTTGGATATTTTTGGGATTTGCCATGAAAAAAGGTTAAAGATTCATGAAAAAAGCGAGAAGGGACTTGCCAAGAAGGAAAAAATGGTGTATAGTGTCCTCGATTTACAACCGAAAAATATAGATGATGTTGTAAAAGAAGCCGGATTGCCATTGAGTGAAGGGATGATGATTCTTCTGGATTTAGAACTGAAAGGCTTTGCTGTCCATGAGGGCGGAAACTATTACAGCAGAAAGAGGTAAAAGCAGTGCAGAAAAAAATCCGGGGCGGAATTTCGGCTGAAGATAAGGAGTTCTTATGGCGAATTGTTTAGTTATTGTGGAATCACCGGCCAAGGTGAAGACCATTAAAAAATTTTTAGGAACAAATTATGAGGTGGATGCCTCGAACGGGCATGTGCGAGATTTGCCGAAAAGCCAGTTGGGCTTTGACGCAGAACATGATTTTGAACCGAAATACATTACGATCCGTGGAAAGGGCGATATTCTGGCGAAACTCCGCAAAGAGGTAAAAAAAGCGGATAAGATTTATCTGGCAACCGACCCGGATCGGGAAGGGGAAGCTATTTCCTGGCATTTGATGAAAGCGCTGAAGCTGGACGATGCCAAGGATAAGCAGGTTTACCGGATTAGCTTTAATGAAATTACAAAAAATGCAGTGAAAACATCGATTAAAAATCCAAGAGCCATTGATATGGATCTGGTCAATGCCCAGCAGGCCCGGCGGATGCTGGACCGCATGGTCGGCTATAAGATCAGTCCTCTGCTCTGGGAAAAGGTCAAGAGGGGATTAAGTGCCGGGCGGGTGCAGTCCGTGGCGCTTCGGATGATCTGTGACCGGGAAGACGAGATTAATGCATTTATCCCGGAAGAATACTGGAGCCTGGAAGCCGATTTATGCCCGGAGAAATGCAAAAAACCCCTGACGGCAAAGTTCTACGGCAGCCGCACGAAAAAGCTTCCTATTGGCAATAAGGAGGCTTTGGAGCAGATAAAAAAGGGCATTGACCAGCAGGAATATATCGTTGAGGAGATAAAGACGGGGGAGAGGACGAAAAAAGCGCCGATTCCTTTTACCACCAGTACGCTCCAGCAGGAAGCATCTAAGGTCTTAAATTTCTCCACCCAGAAGACGATGCGGCTGGCTCAGCAGCTTTATGAGGGCGTGGATATTAAGGGCCATGGGACGATTGGTCTGATTACTTATCTGCGTACCGATTCCACGCGGGTTGCCGAAGAGGCAGATAAGGCGGCAAGAGCTTTTATCGAGCAGAATTACGGTCAAAATTATGTGGCAAAGGCAGAAAACACAAAGAAAACTACAGGAAAAATCCAGGATGCCCATGAAGCCATCCGGCCTACGGACATTTCCCTTACCCCCGTCCAGGTTAAGGATTCCTTAGCAAGGGATTTATTTCGTCTTTACCAGCTGATTTGGAAGCGTTTTACCGCCAGCCGTATGGAGAATGCAGTTTTTGAAACCACTTCGGTAAAGGTGGGCGCAGGAGAGTATTTGTTCTCCTTAACAGCCTCCAGGCTGACCTTTGAAGGCTTTATGAGCGTCTATGTGCAGGACGACGATAAAGAAGAAAGCAACAAGCTTTTAGAGAAGTTGGAAAAGGGGATGAAGCTGGAATTAAAAGAACTGCGGGAAGGGCAGCATTTTACCCAGCCTCCGGCGCACTATACGGAAGCTTCCCTGGTTAAGGCGCTTGAAGAGCAGGGGATTGGACGTCCCAGTACCTATGCGCCCACGATAACCACTATCCTGGCCCGGCGCTATGTCACCAAGGAGAATAAAAACCTTTATGTCACCGAACTTGGAGAAGTGGTCAACCGGATGATGAAACAGTGCTTTTCCAGTATTGTCGATAAAGAATTTACGGCAAACCTTGAATATCTCCTGGATAAGGTGGGCGACGGTACGGTAGAGTGGAAGACGGTTATCAGCAATTTTTACCCCGATCTGGAAGAGGCCGTCAACCGGGCAAAAGAAGAACTGGAATCCGTGACTATTGCCGATGAAGTTACGGAGGAAATCTGCGAAAACTGCGGCAGAAACATGGTGATCAAATACGGTCCTCACGGAAAGTTTCTGGCCTGTCCGGGTTTTCCCGACTGCAAAAACACCAAGCCTTATCTGGAAAAAATCGGCGTTCCCTGTCCGAAATGCGGAAAAGACGTTGTGGTTAAAAAGACAAAAAAAGGACGCAGGTTCTTCGGCTGTGAAAATAATCCGGACTGTGACTTTATGTCCTGGCAGAAGCCCTCAACCCAGAAATGCCCGGAATGCAAAAGCTATATGGTAGAAAAGGGAAATAAACTTTTATGTGCGAATGAAAGCTGTGGTTACACAATGAATAAGAAAGACACGAAAGAATGAAAAATATGATTATTAATTGTAATATACATTAAGATTTCAAAATTCTTCAAAATTCTTCCAAAAACTATTGAGAAAGTTTAGGATTTGTGATACAATTTAGCCAGTAACCCTAAACATTTCCCCTGTTATCAGGTAACGTTTGAGGAGGAATTCAGCATGAGCGTACAATTGCTTGATAAAACCAGAAAAATTAACAAACTATTACACAATAATAATTCACACAAGGTCGTATTCAACGATATCTGCAAGGTATTAAGTGAAATACTGCTGTCGAATATCCTTGTCATCAGCAAGAAGGGCAAAGTGTTAGGGGTGAGCATCTGGCCGGGTGTGGATGAGATTGAAGAACTCATCGACGATAAGGTCGGCGGCTTTGTTGATAAGATGCTCAACGAACGTTTATTGAGTGTACTTTCTACAAAAGAGAACGTAAATCTTGCCACCCTGGGCTTTGCCGAAGAGAATGTGCGGAAGTATCAGGCCATCATCACGCCGATTGATATTGCCGGAGAGCGTCTGGGAACATTGTTCATCTATAAATGTGATTTCCAGTACGATATTGACGACATTATCCTCAGTGAATACGGAACGACGGTGGTCGGACTGGAGATGATGCGCTCCGTGAATGAGGAGAACGCCGAAGAAAGCCGGAAGATCCAGATTGTAAAATCAGCAATCAGCACCCTGTCCTTCTCGGAATTGGAGGCAATCACCCATATTTTTGAAGAACTTGAAGGAAATGAAGGCATTCTGGTGGCCAGCAAGATTGCGGATCGGGTAGGCATTACCCGTTCAGTGATTGTAAACGCCCTGCGCAAGTTTGAAAGCGCCGGGGTTATCGAATCCCGTTCTTCAGGCATGAAGGGAACCTATATTAAGGTTTTAAACGACGTTATTTTTGATGAATTAAAGAATATTAAAAATACAGGAAAGTGAACAAAACGATGAAGATAAGAGTGGGAATTTTTGGTTATGGAAATCTGGGGAAGGGCGTGGAAAACGCCATTGCCCAGTACCCGGATATGGAAGTGGCGCCAGTTTTTACCCGGAGAAACGCGGATGCATTAGCGATACAGACACCGGGCGTTCCGGTTTTTCATGAAGATGAATTAGAGCACATGCAGGATGAACTGGATGTCCTGGTATTATGCGGAGGAAGTGCAACGGATCTTCCCGTGCAGACGCCCAAATATGCCGGACTTTATAATGTTGTGGACAGTTTTGATACCCATGCAAAGATTCCGGAGCATTTTGCTCAGGTGGATGAAGCCGCGAAGAATTCCGGGAAGATTGCCATAATTTCTGCCGGCTGGGACCCCGGAATGTTTTCCTTAAACCGCCTGTATGCCAGAGTTATCCTTCCCGAAGGGCGGGATTATACCTTCTGGGGCCGCGGTGTGAGCCAGGGACATTCCGACGCTATCCGCCGGATTGCCGGTGTAAAGGATGCCCGACAGTATACGGTTCCTGTGCCCGAAGCGGCAGAAGCGGTAAGAAGCGGCAGTCAGCCCGAACTGACGACCCGGCAGAAGCATACAAGGGAGTGCTTTGTCGTTGCCGAAGATGGGGCAGATTTGGCAGCCATTGAAAAAGAGATTAAAACCATGCCGAATTACTTTGCCGATTACGATACAACCGTAACCTTTATCTCACAGGAGGAACTGGATCGTGATCACAAAGGACTTCCCCACGGCGGATCAGTGATCCGCACCGGAGTTACCGGAAAAGAAAAAGAGCATCAGCATGTGATTGAATACAGCTTAAAGCTTGATTCCAACCCGGAATTTACCGGATCGGTGCTTGTCGCCTGTGCAAGGGCTGCTTACCGGATGAACCAGGAGGGGATGAAGGGATGTAAAACGATACTGGACATTCCCCCGGCCCTGCTTTCATCAAAAACCGGGGAAGAATTGCGGGCAGAACTGCTGTAGGAAATGTTAGAATAATCAAAAGGTATCTGTAATCCGGATACCTTTTTCTTTTTTTCGTATCGTGGAAACGGCTGGCAGGCTTACCGGAAAATAAAGGCAGGCAGTATTAGCCAAAAATTACTCCCAAAAGACCATAGGAAAGTAAAGACATAATCACCGTGGCTATGGCTATGCCAAGTAAAATCGCAGGAACAGAGGTTTTCAGCTTCATATGGAGCAGGGAGGCAACCAGCGCTCCTGTCCATGCGCCTGTGCCGGGGAGGGGGATTCCCACAAAGAGGGTTAAGCCCCAGAAGCCGTATTTTTCTACCTGACCTTTATTTTTCTCTGCCTTATTTCTAAGCCACAGGGCAATGCGGCACAGGACGGGAACCTTTTCCATCCAGAGAAGCACCCGCTCAATTAAAAGCAGAATAAAAGGGATCGGAAGGATATTTCCGATAATGCAGATAGGGATGGCCCGCAGGATGGGAATGTTTAAGAGAGCCGGGGAGGCTGCTAAAAGCCCGCCTCGAAGTTCTAAGATCGGTACCATGGAAATAAGAAAGATAATGGCTTCCTTAGAAACCTTTCCGCCAAGTGCAGCCGTCAGCCACTGTACAAATGAATCTGTCATTTTGTCATCCTCAATTCTTTTATGGTTATTGTTCATCTATGACGGCAATAACCGTTTTATTCGTTGCTGTTTATATGTTCACAGCAACTTTTATTCTCCACTATAGTAAATCGAAATGCCGGAAATTTCAAGTAGAAAGTTTTATTTCGGCTTGCACCGCCTGGAAAAGAGTGCTAAAATATCACGAAAGACATCTTCCGAAAACGATAAGAAAAGGAGAATATTATCTATGGCAAATCCTCGTGCAATCGAAACTACCTGTATCCAGGGCGGATGGAACCCGGGCAACGGACAGCCCCGCCAGCTTCCGATCTATCAGAGTACAACGTTTAAATATACGTCCAGCGAAGCTATGGGGAAGCTTTTTGATCTGGAAGCGGAGGGCTATTTCTACACCCGCCTGCAAAACCCCACCAACGATGCCGTAGCTGCAAAAATCTGTGAGATGGAAGGCGGAGCGGCAGCTATGCTCACCTCCTCCGGGCAGGCAGCGAATTTCTTTGCGGTGATCAATATCTGTTCCGCGGGAGATCATGTGGTAAGTTCTGCAACCATTTACGGCGGAACCTCAAACTTATTAACCGTTACCTTAAAACGGTTTGGCATCGATGTAACTTTAGTTGACCCGGATGCATCCGAAGAAGAACTGGAAAAGGCATTTCAGCCCAATACCAAGTGCGTGTTTGCTGAAACCATTGCCAATCCGGCACTGGTGGTTCTGGACATCGAAAAATTTGCCCGCCTGGCACACGGTCACGGGGTTCCGCTGATTATCGACAATACCTTTGCCACGCCGATTAACTGTCGGCCCATCGAGTGGGGAGCCGATATTGTAACTCACAGCACAACGAAATATATGGACGGCCACGGGATGACGGTGGGCGGCTGCATCGTGGACAGCGGAAACTTTGACTGGAACGCTTATGCGGATAAATTCCCGGGGCTGACCACACCGGACGAATCCTATCACGGGATTATCTACACCGAACGCTTTGGCAAAGGCGCTTTTATCACCAAGGCAACCGCGCAGTTAATGCGGGATTTGGGAGCGATTCAGTCGCCGCAGAATGCCTTTTTGTTAAATGCCGGTCTGGAAAGCCTGCACCTGCGTGTGCCCCGTCACTGTGAAAATGCCCGGAAAGTCGCCGAATTTCTTCAGGGACGCGATGATGTTGCCTGGGTGAAGTATCCCGGACTTCCCGGGGATAAGTACCATGCACTGGCAGAAAAATATATGCCGAACGGAACCTGCGGCGTTATTTCCTTTGGCTTAAAAGGAGGACGGCAGGCAGCAGCGGCATTTATGGATAAGCTGAAAGTTGCTTCCATCGCTACCCATGTCGCCGATGCAAGAACCTGTGTGCTTCACCCGGCCAGCCATACCCACCGTCAGCTCAGCGACGAGCAGCTTATCGAAGCCGGGGTCGATCCGGCGATGATCCGCTACTCTGTGGGCATTGAAAATGCAGAAGATTTAATCAAAGATATCGAACAGGCATTAGCGTAAGAAAAATGAAATAAAGGATATTAAACAGGCATTAAGAACATGAAAAAAATAAAGGTTTTGTTTCGGATTGTTTTTGGAAGAACGGCGTTTGTAGTGCTGTTTCTGCTGCTTCAGATTGGATTTTTATTCTCCTGTTTTCGCTGGCTGAGCAATTATCTGGTCTATATCTACGGCGGTATGCTTGCGCTGACGGCCCTGGTTGTGATTTATATTTTAAATGAAAAATCCAATCCCAGCTTTAAACTGGCCTGGGTAATTCCGGTTTTGGTGATTCCGGTGTTCGGTACGTTTTTGTATCTCTTCGTCCAGTTTCAAATTGGAACAAAATGGATCAACCGGCGTCTGAAAGATGCGGGGGATGAAACTTCCCCGTATCTGGAACAAAACCCGATTACCGAAAAACGCTTAAAAAAGGTGAGCAGGGATAGGGCAAATCTGGCCGTTTATCTGAAAAACTGCGGGGGTTTTCCGGTCTGCCAAAATACCTCGGTCAGATATTTTCCTCTCGGGGATGCCATGTTTCCGGAATTCAAGCGGCAGCTTAAAAGTGCCCGGAAATTTATTTTTATGGAATATTTCATCATTGAACGGGGAAAGATGTGGGGAGAAATCCTGGAAATCCTGGAAGAAAAAGCCGCCCAGGGGGTGGAAGTGCGGGTGATGTATGACGGAATGTGCTGTATGATGCTCCTTCCTTACCATTATCCGCAGGTTCTGGAAAAAAAGGGTATACGCTGTAAGATGTTTTCTCCGATAAAGCCCACCCTCTCCACGCATCAGAATAACCGCGATCACCGGAAAATCTGCGTAATCGACGGCCACACAGCATTTACCGGGGGAATTAACCTGGCGGATGAATATATTAATGCGGTCGAGCGTTTTGGTCACTGGAAAGATACCGCCGTGATGCTTCAGGGAGAAGGCGTACAGAGTTTTACCATGATGTTTCTTCAGATGTGGAATATCACCGAGCGGCAGAAGGAAAATTATGGAAAATACATTTATCCCGGTGAAGAACTTTTAAACGATGCCAAACCGGAACTGGGCTTTGTGATTCCTTACGGCGACAGTCCTTTGGACGGGGAAAATGTCGGGGAGCGGGTCTATATGGATATCATTAACCAGGCCCGGGACTATGTCCATATGATGACGCCGTATCTGATTTTGGACAATGAAATGGTTACTGCACTGACCTTTGCCGCCAAGCGCGGGGTTGATACGGTGCTGATGATGCCGCACATCCCCGATAAGAAATATGCCTATCTGCTGGCGCGTTCTTACTACCCGGAACTGATTGAAGCCGGGGTAAAGATCTATGAATATACTCCGGGATTTGTCCATGCAAAGGTTTTTGTCAGTGATGATGAAACCGCCGTTGTGGGAACAATTAACCTGGATTTTCGGAGCCTTTACCTGCATTTTGAGTGCGGGGTATGGATTCATAAAAATCCGGTTGTGGACGCGATCGAAGAGGACTTTTTGGAAACACTGAAAAAGTGCAGGCAGGTAACGCTGGAGGATTGCCGGCGCTATCCCTTTTTGCCCAAGTTTGCCGGAAGGATGCTGCGTCTGATTGCACCGTTAATGTGACCGGAATATCCGGCTGATTGCGCCGTTAATGTAATCGGAATATTTGGCTGATTGTGCTGTTAATATGACCGGAATATTCGGCTGATTGTGCTGTTAATTTAACTGGAATTTGACAGAATATGGAGGAATGAAGATGACCGAGGGAGCATTGGTACTGGAAGGGGGATCTCTTCGGGGGCTGTTTACTGCAGGGGTGCTGGATGTGTTTATGGAACGGGGAATACAGTTTTCCTATGTCAACGGCGTATCGGCCGGGGCTATGAACGGGTTAAGCTACATCAGTAATCAGCCGGGAAGGACTTTACGTGTTGATTTGGATTACCTGCATGATAAACGGTTTATGAGTTTCCGCAACCTAGTAAAAAAACGGGAGATTTTCAGCTTTGAATTCTTATTCGGCGAACTCAGCGAAAAGCTGGTGCCGTTCGACTATGAGGCGTTTGCTGCCTCGCCGCAGGAGTTTGAGGCCGTGGCGACAAGGTGTAAGACGGGAAAGCCGGAGTACTTTTCCAATAAGACCTGCAGCGAGATTTTCCAGGCCGTTCAGGCTTCCAGCAGCATCCCCGTTCTATCTCATATGATTGATGTGGAAGGAAAAAAATATTTAGACGGAGGAGTTTCCATGCCGATTGCCTATGATCGGGCATTTGCCAAAGGATTTTCCAAAGCCGTGGTCGTGCTGACCCGCAACCAGGGTTTTCGAAAAAAACCGACGGATGCATGGTCGGATAAGGCATTTCACCGCTATTTTTCACCATTACCGCAGTTTTTGGACGCTATAGAAGAGATTCCCGACCGCTATAACCGGATGCAGGAGGAGATGGATGCCCTGGAAGCCGAAGGAAAACTCTTCATCCTGCGCCCGGATCAGCCTGTGAAAGTGTCGCGGTTTGAGCGGGATAAGATGAAGCTTCAGAAGCTTTACGGGGACGGAAGACGAATTGCCGAGGAGAGGATGGAGGAAATGTGCGCATTTCTGGAAATCCCCGTTCCCGAGGTACTGCCGGAGGTTGTGGAGAAGGAGAATAAGTTGTTGGGGATATAGAAGCAAAAAAGGAAGGTGAATTATAAATGTCAGGATTACAGGAACAGGCAGTTCAGATGATTGGCAATTTGTCGGATTATGATGTACAATTTCTTATTGAAATTATTCGCAGACTTATGCCGCCTAAAATAGAAACGAATACTTCTCATAATGAAATTAATGAAGGCATAGAAGCTTTTTATCGTCTAAAAGCTGCACAAGAAGAAATTAAACAATATCTGCCTGACAATTTTGATCCTGAACAGGAATTAGAGGAGGCACTTGCTGAGCGTTATGGTGATATTCGTTGATACAAATTTAATCATAGATTTTCTTACTGCGAGAGAACCTTATTATCAAGCATCTTCAGAAATCATTAATTTATGTGCAAAAAAAGAGATTATAGGATACATGGCTTTTCATTCAATAAGTAATCTCTGGTATATTTTACGGAAGGTTCCTGAACCTAAAAGAAGACAATGGATGCGTGACATCTGTAAATGTCTGCAAGTCGTTGGGGCAAGTCATGATGAGGTAGTTAAGGCAATTGATATGGAAGAATTTAAAGATTTTGAAGATTGTTTACAAGATCGATGTGCGGAAGGTATTGGTGCAAATTATATTATTACAAGAAATGTAGACGATTTTTCTAATTCTAAAATCCAAGCAATACTTCCTGAAATTTTCTTAGAACAATTAAAATGTTCCCAAAATCCTGCCGGAGGTTGTGGAGAAGGAGAATAAGTTGTTGGGGATATAGGGGGAGAGGGGGAGTTGTGATAAAACAATTTAATGTAAATGGTGCCTGCAAACCAGATCGACATTATATGGTTGAACTGGGATCAAGGCTTGAGGAAATCCGAAAGATGATCGATGACGGAGCTTATTTTTCAATCAACAGGGCACGTCAATACGGAAAAACTACAATTTTACGGGCTTTGGCAGAATATTTGAAAAAAGATTATTTTGTGCTGAGTCTGGATTTTCAGCGAATGAGTTACCTGGATTTTGAACAGGAATCCTCTTTTGTTCATGGGCTTGCAAGAGAAATTCTCCGCAAAATAAAGACAGAAAACGATATTGCAGAAGAAATAAAGGAAGAGTTTGTTAAACTTGCCGATAAGTCAAATCATGCCCCAAGGATGGCTGAAATTTTTGATATTTTCAGTGCGTGGTGCGGACAGACGGATAAGCCGGTTGTTTTTATTGTCGATGAAGTAGATACGGCGACGAACAATCAGGTATTTCTTGATTTTCTTGCACAACTGCGGGCAGCTTATCTGGACAGTGATGTTATCCCTACATTTCAGTCGGTTATTCTTGCAGGAGTGTATGATATCCGCAGTATGCAAAGAAAAATTCGTCAGGATGAAGAACATAAAGAAAACAGTCCCTGGAATATTGCAGCAGATTTTCTTGTGGACATGAGTTTTTCCATTGAAGATATTATGGGAATGCTTGAAGAATACGAGGAAGATTATCACACAGGGATGGATATCCGGCAGATGGCGGTAATGATTGATGACTATACTTCCGGCTATCCTTATCTGGTATCACGACTTTGTAAACTTATGGATGAATGGATTCCGGGAAGGAAAGATTTTCAGGATAAAAGCAGTGCCTGGACAAAAGCAGGTTTTTTATCCGCGGTAAATATCCTGGTGGAAGACAGCAATCCGCTGTTTGATTCATTGATTAACAAGCTATGTTTATTTCCGGAATTAAACTTTTTGATTTCACGTCTTTTATTTCATGGGCAGAGGATTGCTTATAATGCAGATAATGCTGCAATTCGGAACGCACAGATGTTTGGATTTGTAAAAATTAAAGATTCCTCTGTGCAGATTGCGAATAAATTATTTGAAACGCGGTTGTATAATCGGTATTTGCTGGAAGATAAAGAGCAGAACAGCAGTATTTTTATGGAAGCAAAAGAAATTGGTGTAAAAGAAATCGTTCTTGGGGATAAGGTTTTGGTTGAGGCTGTGGTGTAGATTTCAGGCGCTATTGATTACTGGTTCAGCAATTCATCAAAGCTTACCTGTAAAACTTTTGCAAATATCCGAATTTCTATATCTGTAACAAACCGTTCTCCGGATTCTATTTTCTGAATTGCATTTTTATCTAAGTCAAGACCTTCCATCTGAAGCATATCCGCTAGTTTTCTCTGGGAAACTTTACCAGGGAGGGCTTGGCGGATTTTTTTTATATTAGAACCACTGATATTATTA
>VSOC01000229.1 GCA_009774615.1 Lachnospiraceae bacterium | reverse complement strand
TAACTCAACTTTCCCACCAATAAAACTGATGCAAATGCTTGAATTATCAAGCAAAAAATGTAATAAATTCCTGTATTGACATTAAAACAGCACCTAATCTTTGGTATAATAAGATCACCACAATACAAATCATACAAAGAAGAGGTGCTGATCTTATGATAAACCAAATGAGCCAAAATGAAAATACCCAAAATCAGTTTTCCAATGCAATCAGAGAACTAAAGGTTGGGAAACTGCTGCGCAGGGCAAACATTACCAAATCCTGCGGTATTTCCGCATATGAGGTGTTCCAGTTCCTCCTGCTGTTAGTATTTCAAGGAAAGAACCTTTTCCGGTTTCTCAATTCAAAGCGGAAAGACCTGGCAGTCTCCAAGAATACTTATTACCGTTTTTTAAATGATACGTCCTTCAACTGGACAAGGTTCCTTCTGCTCCTGTCTGCAAAAGTAACCAGCGCTTTCAGCGCCCTTACCAGACCGGAACGGATAAAAGTGCTGGTTCTGGATGATTCTGTGGTTAAACGTAACCGCAGTAAAGCCGTGGAACTCCTCGCACGGGTATATGACCATGCAGAGCATAAATACCAGAAAGGATTTACCATGCTTACTCTGGGATGGTCTGATGGATATAGTTTTGTTCCAGTCGGCTTCAACCTTCTTTCTTCCGCAAAGAAAAGCAACCGCTATCAGGAAATATCTGATCAGATTGACCACCGTACCAATGGCTACAAAGCCCGTAAGGAAAGCCTTTTGTCAAAGCCGGAAGCGGCAATCCGTTTAATCCGCAAGGCACTGGCTGCAGGAATCCAGGCAGACTATGTCCTTATGGACACCTGGTTCACAACAGAGCCAATGCTGGCAAAAATATTAGAGACCGGCCCTGATGTGATCGGAATGGTAAAACAGCTGAAGCAGCGTTACAGCTACCGTGGAAAGCTCTATACCCTGCCGGAACTGCGCAGGTTTGTACACTATGATAACAGCAAAAACATTTTTGGCTCCATTGTGGTGTCCACCAAAACCGGAATCCCCGTGAAGATTGTCATTGTGCGCAACCGAAATAAAAAGAGCGAATGCCTGTACCTGCTCAGCACCGACTGCAGTTTAAGTGATTCTGAGATTGTACGCATTTATGGAAACCGGTGGTCAATTGAATGCTTTTTCAAAGCATCAAAGTCCTTTTTAAAACTCGGCACGGAGTTCCAGAGCCGTACTTATGACGCCATGGTCAGCCATACAGCAATTGTATTCACCAGGTATACCATACTGGAATGGATACGCCGTAAAGAAAATGATGAGAAAACTTATGGTGAGTTATTCTTCATGTTCTGTGATGACATCCGGGACATGGATTTAACCAGTGCACTTCAAAGCCTTATGGCTCTGTTTGCAGAGCAGCTTTCTGCTTTGTCGGCAGATATTACAGCCTGTATCAAAAGTAAAGTGACTGAATGGATGGACTCTCAGGCAGCATTTATACAGGCTTTGTTTGAAAATATCTGCTGGGAAAGTTGAGTAATTAACATTAGATAAACATTGATTATGGGAGAATGTGGACATTCCCCTGTCCGTAAAAGAATTTGACATTCTTTTGTATCTTGCCGAATGTTACCCGAAAGTTGTATTCAGCGAGGAAATCATAGAGCATACGTATAACGAAGAATTTGATCTGTTTTCATCGGTGCTGCGGGTACACATTTCGAATCTCCGTAAAAAGCTGCAGGCAGCCAGCGGACAGAACCTGCTGGTGACTGTAAAAGGAAAGGGATATCATTTATGGAAAAATTCCGAAAAATAAGGTTTCAGAATTATGCTCTGTTGTATTCCATGTGCCTGATAGGGGTATTCCTCCTTATTGCGTTCGTCTTTGTCCTGAATATTAAAATTGATATACCAGAACAGATACAGGGATATTATGTATCTGTTGACGGAGCAGTGCTTACAGAGAACGGCTTAATGATTCCGTTGGATGAATTAGAAAAAAGCGTTGTCACAGAATAGGAAATCCATTCTCTTTTTATTCCCTATTATGTGGCAATCGTCACCCGCACGACCCTGGCTGCATTTGCCATCTCATTGGTATTGTCTTTTGTGTTCGCACATATTTTAACCAGCAGAATCATAAGGCCGATTGAGGAAACGGCATATAATCTGAAAAACAGGAATGTGAAAGCAGATACTTTGCATGCCGCTTTTCCAAAAGAATTATCCGAGATTGCGGCCGCTTTTTTGGATGTGAATGAGGAAATATCCTGTCTGCGCGCAGATTTTGAAAACCTTAGTTCCTTCATTTCCCATGAACAAAAAAACTCTCTTGCGCTGTTGCGCGCCGTAATGCAAAATGAATGCTCTTCTGTTGTGGCAGAACGGACAACGGTGCAGATTGACCATATGGTAAAGAACCTTGACGATATTTTGAGCTTATCTGCAAATGAGAGCGTACTTGAAAAAGTGGATCTGCCCCTTGTCTGTGGGATGGCAGTGGATGAATACAAAAAAGTGTATCCTGATATTTCTGTTGATTTTGACGAGGATGCGGCTTTGTATATTGCAGGGCAGGAACTGCTGGTATACAGAGCAGTCTCAAATCTGATTGATAATGCTGTCAAGTATGGACAGGACAAGCCTGTTGTGGTGTATGTGGGCATACAGAGAGACTGCCCTTATGTATCCGTTGAAGACTTTGGGATCGGTATCCATATGGAGCAGCAGGAAAAAATATTTGAAAACCGTTTCAGAATTGGGAACAGGAAGAAGGATGGCTACGGGATAGGGCTCAGTCTGGTCCGCCATGTGGCGGAATTGTGCGGTGGATTTGTCTGGGTAGACAGCAGGGAAAACTGTGGGTCCAAATTTAAAATTGTTTTTCCGGCCTTTACGCTGGATTTAAGAAAGCTGTTTACCCTTATGGAACCAGACGAAAACGGAATGTACCATAATCCTGAAATCACAACGGAACAGTACATTGCGTTTTCCAGATCGGATGCTGTGAAAAGCACGCTCTTTCAAGGTTCACGCCAGACGTACAGCAATCAGCTTATCGGATTGGACCAGGGTGGAGAAGAAGAAAGCTGGGAGTCAGGAACGGACAATGTTTTTTTGACAGACACACAAGCTGTAACTCATGTACAAAGGCAGGCCCCAAACACCACTGTTGTAGGCTATTCAGATGATTCCATGATGGAAGATTTTACTTTGGGACTGCGTGAACTCGATGAGGGCAGACTGTTTGCGGCTTCCGGCGAGTGCATGGTAAGCCGTGACTTTGCTGATCTGAACGGCTTGAAACTGGGCGACCAACTCGAACTGCAGGATGTGAACAGCACGGATGTGGAGACGCTCTATCTGACTATCTGCGGAATTTATCTGGATATAACGACACCGCAGCCAAATGGCGGTAACTGGGCAGTCAACAATCGGCGCAATGAAATCCTCACCAGCTTTTCCACTCTTGAAGAGCATAGCAATGCCGGGCTTGATGTATGCAGGGGGGAACGATATCCTATAATGGTGAAAATCTTAAATGCATCAACAGAGACAAATACAGGGCATTAAACATCGGTGTAGTTTTCCAGAGCTATAATCTGCTGCTGAATGCTTCTGCTGTTGAAAATGTTGTCCTTTCCATGAATTTGAGTGGGGACAGGAGCAGAGGCAAGAAGCAGTCGGCATACAGGCTTTTGGAAAAAGTCGGAATTGACCGGGCGACTGCAGACAGGAAAATATTGAAGCTGTCCGGAGGCGAGCAGCAGCGGACAGGCATAGCCAGAGCCCTCTCCCACAACCCGGATATTCTGATTGCAGACGAATCCACAAGAAACCTGGATGAAGACACAGAGGAAGAAATTATGCAGATTCTTACAAGCCTGGTAAAGAATGAAGGGTGTTGTGTCATTCTTGCCACGCATTCCCACAAAGTTGCATCCTATGCAGATGAAGTGTTGGGCTTGTCAGACGGCAGACTGGTAACGGTAAACCAGAGAAGCGGATTAGAATGATTGCGATAGAATGGAGAATATGAATCATGGGAAAATTGTCTAAGATTATACTGTCATGTGCCTGCACTGTCTTTGCTATTGCCATAATCGGATTTTGTGTTTGGAAAATAACAAACACACCTTCAGCAGCCAGCAGCCAGAACAACAGTATGGATATTACGGATAGCGAAACAGACAGCATAAAAATAACTGCACCTGACGGAAGTGAATTCATTATTGTTAATCCTCCCGTTCCCAAAAGCTGGTCTGTCTCTCCGTTAATGCCTCCTGAGAGCTGGATCTGTTTCACCATCTGGTCTGCACAGTGGTCCAGCTCCTGCTTGGTGGAGATGATGCTGAACAGGTCCAGGATGAATGCCAGCAGGAGCACCGCTATGAAGATAAATACCACCGTACTGAAATAGTTTACATCTCCATTCTCGCTTTTCAGTATGGCCGCCGGGTTCCTGCCGGGCCTGCCTTTGTG
>VSOC01000228.1 GCA_009774615.1 Lachnospiraceae bacterium | reverse complement strand
AAAAAACTTTGCATTTATTCTCCATTTTGATTCATAATCTGAATATTTTTTATTTTAATGGCAATATCATTTTTACCATAATTTTCTACCACATACGAATCGGAAAAAATCTGCCCTTTTCCCTTTAAATTACCTGGATCAATACAGGCTCTGATATCTGTAGGAAATGAAACATTACAAATCCCATCCTTTTTTTCTTTTGTTTTTGTCATTTCATTCGTTTTTGAACTATTTGCATTTGTTGCCTTTATTATGTCAGAATCTGTTGCAAAAGCTGCGGGAAAAACTTCACGGCTAATAAACTCTGTATGATTTTTTTCCAGAGCTGCACCTGCAATAATAAAAACATTACAACTAAATATCACTGTAATTAATATAGATGCTATTTTTCTCCGCATATTTTCTCCTTATTATCTTTAATAAATGATTAAATTCCACCTCACCATTTCAGGCAAGGTGGAGTGACAGACATGGTAGAAATGCCCTTAAATTTTAAATATAAACGAACTAATTATGAATAAAATAATCTATTTACATTCCATTAATTACGGTGCTGCCGTTGCCGTTAATGTTGTTATAACGTGACGTCCATCAGATAACTGAATAACCAAGTCTTGAGCTTTTGCACTATAATCTTCACCTGCAAGAACAGCTAAAAAGGCATCATCTTTGGGAATCGTAATTGTAGCATCTGTCTGTGTAGAAGCAGTAGTATTTGGAGCATAAACTACTTTATAAGAATCGCTTTCCCAAACAACATCACCATAAGCCCCTTCACTGTCATTATGAAGAGCCATAGCAGTAACTGTAGCTTCTCCTACATTGGGAACAACAATGCTTACATCTGCTGCACCCGCTCCAGCAGTAAAGGTTGGCGCAGCTGCAATCTTAGGTGTAGTAATGGACAATGCCTTACTAGCTTTTACATTATAGGTAACAGACACAGCAACATCATCTGCTTTCCAGTCAGCATTAGTATTCGCCACACCAGTAACTGCAAAGGAACCAACGGCTGGTGTTACTTTTGTAACATCTGTAGTAAATGAACCATTTGTTTCTGTTGATGTTGGTCCAGCAACATCTATGGAAATTAATGAACCATATTGTGTAATTGCTGTAGTGTTTGCGTTTGCGGCTGTAGTATCATATTCGGCTGCATCATCAATCGTTATTTTAGAGAGATCTGTCAATTTAGCGTTTGTTGCATCTGCGGCTGCATTGGTAATATCCAGAGTTGCAGCCGTTTTTGCGGCTGTCAGATTTAAATTGATTTTCTTTTTCGTCGAAGTATTATCAGGAGTGAAAGTATTATATTCTGTAATGACATCATCTTTCTTCGTTACACTAGCATTAACGGTAATATTTACCGGAATGGCACTATCTTCTTCTGTATCTACAGATGCATTAATAATATCAATGCTATTTGATGCTACAGTAAATTTTTTTACAGTAGAAAGGGTACTATCAGCCATAGGATTAACTTGAACATCCATCTTCAGCGGAACACTAATATGTAATGCCGGTGAATACACATCAAAGGATGTTGTAAACTTACCATTACTCTCTCCAGATACATTTGCTGTCGTATCTGCGGCAAATGACAGTGCCGGAACACACATGCTCATTGCTAATGTTGCAGCAATAGCCTTTTTAAGATTACGTTTCATAATTAACTACCTCCTAAATTAAAATATTTTTATTTATATACAGTTCATTGACAACCAATAATATCTACCATCTTATTAGCTAATGAACTTATATATCAAAAGAACATTAATACATTAACTTATTTAACAAACATTAAACTTACTGAAAAAGAAACGTTTCCCAATTCTATATCAGGATCTTCGTCATCCAAAATATGATAAGTACATATTGCATCATAAGATCCATCAGGCAACACTTGATTTAATTTTAATTTATCAAGTCTTTTTCCTGTCGGAAGCACCGGAGAACTATACAGTAATGTTTGTTCCTCATCATCCAGATATACTTCAAAATAACATTCATACAGATTACTTGATGAATTTCCAATGATAGCATTATTAGAAGTATCACTCCCCGAAGGAAAAGTCCAAATCATATTCATATCCGTAGTAAATCTTGCTTCAGATGCTTTTTTATTGATATTTCCATCAACTACCAATCCTTCTGAAACAGCCCTTTCCGGCTTTTGTACTTCTTCCGGTTTTTTTGTTGCCAGCTTATAAATTACAGCCCCTAAAACTCCAATTACTGCTATTAAGACAATAAATACTATAACAATTAACAACTTCTTTCTTGATTTTTTCTTCTCCACTGGAATCATCCCCTTTTTCTTTTAATCTTTTCATTCTTCATTTTAAAATAAGGCACATTGGTCACCCATCCAGCTCCAGATTTCAACAAAAATCAAAATCCAAAACTATCTCCAGTGATGCTGGAAACTCCATTCAACATAAGTTCAACTTCATCCCCTGCTTCGCTCCCCGGTACATCACAGATTACATTCCGGCTTCATCGCTTCTGCTCTTTAACTGCCTTGCAATCCATGTTCCCGGGGTCCTGGCCTAACCAATACGCAGGTTTTTGTTTCCCTGCCTTCTAAGGCCGTTCTTTCTTTTTTATTATCAGGAACACGCCTTCCAGTCCGTGCGGTGAAACTTCCGCTCATCACGAAAATTTATCTGGCCTGCTGTTCATTTGATCAATCCTTTTTCATTTCTGCTCATTTTCATTTCTTTTTCATTTTTATATTTCATTTCCATCTCCCGTCACACGCTTCCCCTCCATCCCCCTCTTTAACACATTCCGCGCTGTATTGACTTTTTCCTCTATCGAAAATCCGCAGCTTTCACATACAAACTCCCCATCCTTCTTTTTCCCCATTTCTCCACAATAGCTGCACATATTTCCTATATCTTTCCCCCAAACATCTCTTATCTCCACCCCCCGTTCCCTGCATTTCTGTTCTAAACGGCTTCGGATGTAGCCCCTCTGCCACATGGACACGGAATAGTTAATCTTTCGGTTTTTCCGGTTCATTCCTCCGCCCCGGGGCTTTGGCAGCTTGGCCATGTACACCGTCTTCGGCTTTTCCATCTCTAGAAACCGATTCAGTTCATGGTTGATATAGCTGTGCATCTGCTCGGTCAATCTCTGCTTTTTTGCGGTATATTTCTTCCGCCCCGGATTATTCTCCCGATTCTGGTTATAACACCGGGTCTGCTCCTGCATCCACTCTGCATACCTTATCTGATAATCCCCCAGTTCCTCCCCATAGCTGTTACCGCCATCCGTCGTCAGCATCGTATACATCCCCAGGGCAATTCCCACCGGATGTACAAAGTCTTCCCGCGCCTTCACCGCCGTCTTCACCGGCACATGCAGAACGACACGTTTTTCCTGCGGATACAGTTTCACATAAATCTGGCACAGATAGGCATGGTTATCTGTGAGCGGCACAAATATCCTCTTCCGCTTCTCTTTAACAGCAAGATAAATCCCATGATTCTCATACCTATAAGCCCTTTCCGCAGCCGAAAATCCCAGATTTTCTTCGGTGTGCAGCCGCACATGGTATTTTCTCACCTGTCTGCATAAATAGCGCTGCAGCTTATCTTCATCCACCTGCTCCGCCAGTTCCTGGTACTTTTTTTCCAATGCTGCCGGAAGCTTTATAAGCTGCCGGTTCATAACCGCCTCAAATGCATTCCCCACCCGAAGAACAAAGCGAAGATAGTGCTTTTCTTCCTCCGAAAACCCTTCGTTTTTTCCAATCAGCCCTAAAACCTTGTTCTTTGTCCTCGTCCACTGGCTCTTGATATCTCCCAATGCATCAAAAATAGCAAGATAAAAATATACCGAGGGCAGACCCATCGAAGACCGCAGACCGCTCTTTGTCATTTCATTCTGAACGGTGTAGCCCGGGTAAAGCTTGGATAGGCTGGCAATTCCGCTGTAGCGGCTGTACACATAATTCTTCACCCTTCCATAGCCATCCGCGATTTCCATAAGTTTTTTCATATCTTCATCAGAAACCGGCTCTTTGCTGTATTGGCATATGGTCTTGCAGATAAATTTTCCAGTGGCTTTCCCGTCACTGTTTTTCCCGCTTTTTCCAGCCTTTTTGCCGGTTTCAGCCAATTTATCAACCGTATGTTCAGGCACACTTTCCACTCCATAAACCTCCGCCCAAAACAGCCCGCAAAGCAAGCATTTATCAGGATTTTCCCGAATTTGCAAAAACTATAGGTTTTGCAACAAAATTTTTCTGGTGCAAATTACCTAAGAAAAATAGTTAAGTTTCTTGATTTTTTGACGATATTGTAATAGAATAAAGGAGATTTTCCTTTGAAAAAAAGATTTGCAAAACCTATACTTTTTGCAACAAATTTTTGCGATTCATTATGATTTTTAACCAAACAAAAAACCATTTATTGCAATAATAAATGGTTTTTTTCTTTTAATTCTGAATTTTTTATTTTTTT
>VSOC01000227.1 GCA_009774615.1 Lachnospiraceae bacterium | reverse complement strand
TGAGACTTGAAAGGACATGATAAAATGATTTCTGCAATCTATAACAGACGAAGCATAAGAAAATTCTTAGATAAACCTATACCCCAAGAAGATATCATGGATATTATCCAAAGCGGAGTAAAAGCACCTTCTTCAAAAAACAGACAGCCATGGAAATATATCGTGATACAAGGAAATGCAAAAGCAGAAATGCTAAGAATTTTCCGACAGGGGATTGAACGGGAAGAAAACGAAAGAGCATTATTGCCACAAAGCAGACAACATATACCTGCGGCAAAATATACTGTGGATATCATGGAAGAAGCTCCAACGATAATTTTTGTTGTTAATTCTTTAGGAAAAGGTATTTTGTCAGAAATGACACCCGAAGAACATATTTATGAAATCTGTAATATTCAATCGATAAGTGCTTCCATACAAAATATGCTTCTTGCTGCTACGGAAAAAGGAATAGGCAGCCTTTGGATATGTGATATTTATTTTGCATATTCAGAACTATGTGAATGGCTAAACAGTGATGGACAGCTTATTGCGGCGATTGCGTTTGGCTATCCTAATGAATTTCCTAATGAAAGGCCACGCAAAAAACTTGATGATATCGTTGAATGGAGAAATTAGGCAATCAAACTAAAACAGACAAATTCATGCTTGAAGAAGAATCTTATGGGAACAACCTTAAAACTCAAGCTCCTGAAGAAACGAAAAAAGGCTGAACGCATCCAACGTGAGATTGACTTCGTTGGAACGAGGGTTTGTCAAGAAAAATGTGTAAGTTTTATAAAATTTCCTTACCGGCAGTTTTCAAAGCTGCCGGTTTTATATGCAGAATCAACACTGCTCATATTTGAGAAGGGAGTGCTTTACCCCTACGCCATCTTTTGAGGCACTTACCTATTTTGGAATCAAATTGACTTAATCCTCATAATGTCCCTTACAAGAAACAATTTCCATCACATCACCACTAATCCGATACACCAGCCTATTCACATCATCAATCCTCCGGCTCCAGAACCCACTCATATCTCCCTTCAATGGCTCAGGTTTTCCGATACCATCAAAATTTCCTCTTTCAATATCTTTCAGCAGCATATTAATACGCTTTAATGTCTTTTTGTCCTGCATCTGCCAGTAGATGTAATCCTCCCATGCCTCATCAAACCAAATCTTCTTCATTCGTCTGCCTCAATAATATCATGTTCTACACCATTTCCGGCATTGAGCGCTTCCACACCTCTGCGCAAATGTGCCATGTTGCTTTCTGAATAAAATGGATCAACAGATACATCAAACGGAATCCTTTTTTCCCTTGTCATTTTTTTCGCAAATATAGTAATTGCAGTAGTCATGTTCATTCCAAGTTCCTGACAAGTCTGCTCCATGTTCTTTTTTAATTCTTCATCCATACGGATATTTACCAATGTCTGTGCCATAATAGCACCCCCCTTCTTTATTCTGCCTATATATTATCATATGATAAAGACAAGTTCAACACATTGTCTTTACACTATTTTGTGCTTCTGCATGAAATTTATGCACAAGGTTACGCTTCGCATTATGCACTTACGCATTTTGCAGCACCCTCTTACACAATCCTGTGTTGATGCATCGTCAATAATGATTCCTACTCATCATTCCCCGGCTCTCCTTCTTGGCCTACCTATGCCTCATTCTTCCTTTTACTCCATATCCACCTTCCCATAACTAATGCTTTCTATCTCAATCCGGGTATCCCCATTGGCAAACAGGAGGTATTCCCCGCCTTCCGACGTATTCACATCCTCCTCAATCACCGCCGTACAATACCCATTTTCATCAAAATCCGCCCTGGTCAATCCCTGTTCCTTCACCACATTCCTTCCCCAGTCAAAGGAAAGCCTAACCTTCGCTAATTCCCCATCGGTAATGGAACTATCCAGCAGCTTCAGTTTATATTCCACCCGCAGGCGTCCATGGTAAATCACATCATAGGAGCCGTAAATCAGGGACTTGTCCTGGCCTTCCACCAGCAGGCCGCCATTTTCGCTCATAGCCAGCCCATTCCTCCCGGCCAAATCCGCTAAATCCACCTCTTTCCTTACGCTATAGTGATCGCTCATGGAGATACCATTTTCCTCCAAAATCTTAACCGCTTCCTCACTGTCCGTATAAATCCCTTCACGGTCAGACAATTCCCCGAACCAGCATCCCTCATCGGTCAGGCGGAAAATATCCCGGTCATTCTTTGCAATCAGCACAATATCTTCTTCCACATCGTCAGCGGCACTGTCTGCCGTCATTACACGGTTAGATATCCCCCCTACCTGGCGCTTATAAATCTCCGGGATATCATCCACAAAAATCTTATAAGGCGGCAAATCCGCTTTCTGCAAGGCGGAAATCGCCTTTTTCCCTGTTTCCAGGGATTCTTCGTATAAAAACATTTTCCGGCTGATGGTATGCTCCGATACGATAAGCGCAAGCAGCAGCACACAGAAAGAGCCTGCGGCCATCAGACCCTTTTTCTGGCAGATTTTTTCCTTATCCAGCCTCAAAAGAATCAGATCCACTGCCTCTTTAATGAACTTGGCTGCGGCGACTGCCAGGATTAACACTGCGGCGATAAAATATTTATTTCTGCCTGGCTCATATAACCGCAGTAACGTGACAATCGTCTTCCCATATGGGATAATTATCGGCATCATCATAAACAGCAATGCCGCGCCAATGCAGTATCCTATCTGGTTTCGGGTAATTTTTTTCTTCGCCTGAACCTGCCCATCACTTTCCGGGGAGATATCCGCAAAGGCTAAAAGAAGAAAGGGATTGTACGCTAATTCCAGTAAATGATGCTCGATCACACTGTGGATGGAAATTAAGGCAAAAGCGACCATCAGCTTTCGCTTCCCGCTGCGCAACGCCTTGCGCTCCACCAAAAAATAAATAACCAAAACCGCCGCCAGTACGGCCATCCCGTACCGTACAAGAATTAAGCAGAATGAACTGTCCACAAAATTATATCCGGAGCGCCTTACGGTTTCACTTCCAAAACCAACCATATCGAAGGCAGTTCCAAAATATTTAATGCCGTACTCGTTAAATGCGCTCTGTGCCAAACTCAAACGCCCGGATATGAGCACATTTATCTGCTTTAACAGCGGATACTCGTCACTGCATTTAATTGACATCCATATAATAACCCCAGCGCAAATTCCCATAAATACCGTCAATAGCTGATCAATGCACCAGGTAAATTTTGCGATTAATGATTTTTTATCTTTTATGCGTGATACAAGCCATACATACGTCATTCCCACCGCTGATAAAACTGCCACGATTTCACTGCATTCCGTGTAGCAATAACGATATTGGAAGGCCGCAAACAGCAGCATAGCAATAATGCTGATAATTACCGGGATATTCTCATACAATACCCAAATTGAAAGCAATAAGTAAATTCCGTGAGCAGCAAAATCGGTTGGGTAGCAAATGCCGAAGGAGTGTCTGTATGTTTTGTCTTTCACGTAAGTTAGATCACGGACTGCGCCAGTCAATGAGCCAAGCATGGCTAATCCCATAATGATGATGGCGCACCAGACGTATACTTTTAGTATTTTTTTGTAGGGGATATCTACTGCGCCGATTAATAATATTGCTAAATCAAACAAAAACTCATACCCTGTTGCAACAAATGATAAGGTAAATATTCCTGCCACTACGATTCCACTAAAAATATTTTTTCGATTGCACGGTTCTAAGCAAATTAACTTGAATAATACAACCCCTATTGCTATTATTCGTACTACAGGGAAAAAAGTAATCGGCCAAGGAAGAGATAATAAAGCTGTATCACAAAACACGCGTATAATATACAGAGCAGCAACTGTCAAATATACTTTTTCCCAAACTTCTGCAACAAGCAATCTTGGATAGCAATTATCTTTAATGATAATCGCAAAAGTACCTAATGCTCCACATAAAATTAGCTTTACGAGGAATTGCTGAATTATCGGAGCTTCCCCCATTATAGCGTTCCAATCGCACAACAATGTCAAATAATATATCCCTAAAAACAGTAAATAATTTTTTCCAACAATGCCAAGTATTTGATTTATTCCATTGATTCTTGCCAAATAATAAGACACTTCTATCATTAAAATACATCCTGCGATAGAACCTATTACAGACAGAATCCCATATGGATAATTACGTACAGCAAGTTCAATTCCACCTATTTTAATTTGTATTATCCATAAAACAATTAATAAAACCAAGTATTTAGCTTTAGCTATTTTCTCTCTAATTCCATAAAATTGATAAAGATATCCCGAATACAAAAAGATTATACAAACCATAGCTACGTCTAAGCTAAATGGCAAATACGCAACATTCTTTCCAACATATATTCCAAATATTGAAACTGCAATTACTACACATGCTCTTATTTTTTCACTTTTAATATTAAATACAAGTGCTCCAATTATAAGTGTACATAATAAACTAATAAC
>VSOC01000226.1 GCA_009774615.1 Lachnospiraceae bacterium | reverse complement strand
TGAAGTGTGGCAGGAATAGGCTATATCGTATTTTTCGCTACAAGTTTTTAGGAATAGAGGTGATAAAGTGCAGGACAATGCGAAGGCACAGGAAACAAAAGCAAGGCGTACTGCGAAAAGCAGTGTATTCCTTGACCTTTTTCAAAATAAGAGTTATCTGCTGAAGCTGTATAAAACGCTCCACCCGGAGGACACCACAGCGACAGAGGATTCATTAACTGATGTAACCATAGAATCTGTGCTGACTGACAATCTGTATAATGACTTCGGCTTTCTTGTAGGTAATAGGCGCATGATTCTTATAGAGGCGCAGTCATTATGTAAATCTTTCCAAATTTCTAAGGAAAGAACCGGAGGTGGGTTGAATAAGGGGGCAATCTTTTCTGCCCCCTTATTCAGCACGCTTTCGGTTTTTCCGAATTGAACAAAGTCGCGTCCGGTATGGGGATTCAATGTTCCCTGCTTCCAATGGCTGACTGCTGTTCCGGATATTTTGGGGTATTATTTCTGAAGAATTTTCCCAGCTTAGGGCATACTTCCTCCTTACCCCCAGATTTTATGTCTTATATCCAGTTGTTTCAGGGTCAGGCACTGCTCCTTCTGGACACCCGCCCAGTGCGCACCCCATAGGACATGGATCCGCCACAGCGCGGGCATACAGTGACATCCTTCTTGTACAGTATCCTAATCGCCTGCACCTTGTCGTCTTTCCTGAACCGTCTCAGGAACTCACGGCAGCCGCTCAGGTTCCTGCATATGGGGCTCAGCTTCCGCTTGTTCTGGTTGCTTAAGATCCCATAATGCCGTATCCTGACAAAGCCTTTCGGAGGGACATACATCAGAAAGTGGCGGACGAACTCGACGCCATCCAGTGTCAGCTCCTTCCACTGGCTGCCTCTCCCTCATAGGTGAAATCACCCGCCTCATGCAGCGCTTTCAGCCCGGACAGGAACTTGCCCCTGAAAAGTGCGGCCATCGCCTTTCCGGGCAGGAAGAAGCCGCCCTTCTTCTGGTGCCAGTTCCGGTTCGCGTCAAGCCCGCCGCCTGTGCAGGGCACATGGATATGAGGATGATAGGCCAGGTTCGAACCCCATGTGTGCATGATGCTGATGAAGCCGAGGGTGTCGCCCATATGCGCCGGATCCTTGGAAAGCTCCATGACAGTTTCTGCCGCGGCACTGAAAAACAGCGGATACAGTTTTTTCTGGTTACAGTAGATCAGAGCGTTCAGTTCGCTTGATTTTTGAAAATTGGAAATATGGTTGAATTTTTTCCCTCATTATGGTATATTATGATCAAAGAAAGCACCTGTTGGCGCAGGTGCTTCTCCGGGAAACTGCCGATAGACGGTTAGCCCTATAACATTAAAGCAAAAATAACCGCTTAGCTTGTGAGGTCTGGGCGGTTATTTTTGCGTTTTATCATTATCTCTGCTTCCGATGGCATAGCCAAGGCTGAAGCAGCCTATGCATAAGCTTAAAACTGCAATAAGTCCTTCTAATGTCAACATCGCATGAGCCCTCCTTTCCCAGATTCCCTTGCGGGTTTCTATGTAAACGGAGGGTCGCAGTCCCTCCGGGATTTCCAGAAGGGCTAACCGCCTACCATCAATGGCAACATCCAGGAAAAGTTTACCACATCGTTGGACAAATAGCAACATTTTTAGACAAAAAAGCAGCCTGACCGCAAAAAAATCCCATGCCAGGACACTTTGCCCGGCAAGGGATTTTTTATAGGCAGCATACACATCCTTCGTTTTGCTGTAGTTAATGATGTGCATTTTTAGCTGTGCGGTCTGTGCCATGCGCCCTTCAAGCTGTTTGATACGGGCGGAGAGGGCATCAAATTTTTTACCAGCTTCTTTCGTCTGTACAATTAGTTCATCATAATCTGTTACCCCCTGCTCGGTTAGGAAATTTAATGTTTTTGCGGCCTCCTTCAGATTAAATATCGCTGCCCACCGTTCATATCCTTTCCCTTTCCCGGACTGTATTTTTGCCTGAATATCAATCAGAAGATTTACCTTCTTTTCTGGTGCTGCCTGGTTTGTTTTTCCTGATCGTTTTTCTGATAACTGTTCCGCCGTTTTTCCAGCAATCCTTTCCCGTAAACCAGCCTCATCATATCCATTTCCCAACCGGTAAGAACGGGTGAATTTAAGCTGGCCGGGTGCGCGAAATTCCAGGGATTTTCCCCGGTGCTTGACTTCATATCCTTCATTCCTCATCCGGGAAAGAAATTCTTCCAGGTCTTTGCATCCGGGAAGTACCCGCTCAATAGTCTGACGCAGGTGTTCTTTAAAGCTCCTTCCCTGTTTTGCAGCGGCTTTTTCTGTATAAGTCTGCCCTTTTTTCTTTGCATCTTCAATAACGGAATACCCATGCTCCCGGCATATCCGGTCATTTAGTTTCTGCAATGCGCGGGCAGAATCTTTGACATTGTTAAACTTCCCATCACTGTTTAAGTTGGTGCTGTTAAATTCGATGTGGTTGTGAATGTGTGATTTATCGGTATGGGTAGAAACAACAAACTGGTGGCAGCCCCTGGTAAACTTCATTGCCAGTTCGTAACCGAGTTTATGGGCTTCCTCCGGTGTAATCTCCCCCAGCTTAAAGGACTGGATAATCCGGTAGGCAATGATGTCCCGGTCTTTCGGCTGGCTCCGTCCGGTGATCTGCTGGTAAAGAAGCTTGCTGGCTTCAAATTCTTCTGCTGCCGTTTCCGGGCTGCACATATACGAAGTGATTAGCTTTCCCCCATCGGTTTTTTCTTCTTTTTGGTCATAGGTTAAACGGGCCTGGAGGGTCTGCTTGCGGGAATGGCTCCCTTTTGCTTTGCGCGGAAGAAGATTGGAGATTGCCATGGGATGTCCTTTCTGTTTTTGCAGGTTTTCTGGTATTCGTGTTGGTATATTGTTTTGCTACCGGCCCTTTTCTGAAGCAATAGGACGCTGCTGTTGTTTTTGGCACAGCAAAGCCTTTTTCCATTGCAGCAGGTCGTTATAATCCTTGCCGGAAAATCGAGGCGGCGGGTTATCGGTAAGGAAGACAGGGCGTTTAGAAAGTTCCGGGTCAGACTGGACGGCTTTACGGATTGTTTCCATTCCCCGGATTCCCGCCTTGTCATTATCCAGGCACAGGCTGACCTGGGTAATGAAAGGGTGTTCATGTAAAAAAGTAATCAGGGCGCAGGGGGCAGTCCCGCCCAGGCCCAGGTAAGTGCAGTTTCTCCAATCCTCACCCTGCATCTTTAACAGGGAAGCTACGGACAGGGCATCAATGGGGCTTTCGGTTACTGCCAGATAGAGGCAGTTTTTTTCTTTGGACGGGATGAAAAAACTATATCCTTTGTCGCTTCCTTTTACATCGGCTTTAAACTCCCCATAAGTCCCACGCAAAAAAGCAAAACGGGCTTTCCCAGATGAATCATATCCAACAAAAACACAGTTTTTATATTTCCGGCTTTCATAAAGAATCCCCATGCCGATACAGTGGCTGATTACCTGTGCATCAATGCCCCGCCGCTGTAAATAAGATACCATAGCCCTCCCGCACGGGCTGGCTTCAGGCAGGGAAAAGGCTTCCCTGTGTTTCTATTATCATGGACAGACGACACAGAGCAGACAGCCGCGCCGGGTTCGCCACACAAGGTTTTTACCGCTGTAACGAAGTCAATTCCCTGGACTTTTATCAGGTAATCCAAGGCCGTCCTTCCGCCAATCCCCCGACTGTGCCAGTGCCATTTTCCATTGGAGATTTTCAGGCTGCTATGGGTGATTGTCTGGTATTCTTGGTTCCCGCACCGTTTTAATTCTCCTGGTTCGTAAACTTGCAGATAGGAAAGAAGATCCCATTCCTTTGCTTTTGCAATCTGTTCTTTGGTTACATTTGGCATAACCTTACCTGCCTTTCATCTGAATTTTAACTGTTCAAGAAATGCCCCGCTTCTAGGTCGTAAAAGTGAAAGCGGGGTGCTTTCGTTTTACAGGATTTATGTTCCTATGAAACAAAACAAAGGCGCAGAAGTCTCCCTCCGCGCCCATGCCAGTCACAGGTTGGATAAGCGTTTAATCAATCCCATCATCTGTTTTTGGATAGAAGCGTAACCCTGCTGCAGTTCCTCCACATCCTGGATATAAAGGTTACGGGTTTCATTACAGCGGCGGGCGATTTCGTTGACATTGTTGGAGATAGAGCGCAGAAGCTTTATCAGCTCGACAATATTTCCCATTTCTATGGAAATAACATATCCGTCTACCGCCATCTTCCGCAGATAAGCCCGTTTATTAGGGATTTTTGCTTTCTTCATTTTATTTTCAATGAGCGTCAATTTTTCTGGCGTAACCTTAAAATATAAACCGATTGTACGTCCTTCATTTTTTCTCATTCTGTCACCTTTCAAAGACTTCCCGCTGCCTTCCAGAAGATACTGATTATTCCACGTCAAGAGATCCAGATCTGATTGTGAATAGGCTCCACCAGTTCTCTTAATGGCACCGGT
>VSOC01000225.1 GCA_009774615.1 Lachnospiraceae bacterium | reverse complement strand
GATTACCTGTATTTGGATTTGCAGCAACCATATATGCAGAAGGTATGGCATGGATTGGAGCATTGATGCTCAATGTTATTTCATACATATTTTTTTTTAAAAACATAAGAAGGGCAGATTAATATGGTAAGGATTTTACTTGTAAGTTTTGGTTCAGAATGGCATAATGGTGTTTGCATGGGCAATAAAAATGGAATGGCAACAGGAAGTTCTGCTCTGGAAGGAACCCAGAAAACATATATCTTGACAACTGTTCCTTATTTCTGTCCGAATAGATAAGTAAGATTAGCAGAGAGCAGGAAAAGGAGAATCTCCAGAAGGATAAATTTATAATGCTCGTTTTCAATATTGGGAAGAAATGATCAATCTGTATTAAAGAAAAAGATGCTTCTTTCTGCCGCATAGCTGGAAACTGTAAAAAAATACATGTAACACTGTCATAACAGGTTTTCAAAATTTAGTTTGGTTTTGCATGGCTTTTGTAGAGCAGATATGCTATACTCTAAGTGTATAGAAAGAACGGCGAATGGGAAAGGGAACTGTGCTTAATCTGGTATGCATGAAAACCAAAGAGCAGACCAGAAAAGTAAGCTGTGATAAAAGAAAGACTACTTACAGAAGGATAGAAATAGAAAGAAATGGGGAAACAGCAGATGACAGAATTTTTAATGAAGCCTCGTGTAGACTATGCATTTAAAGAGATCATGATGGATGAGAAGGCCAGGATAGGTTTTCTGTCGGCAATATTGAAATTAAAACCCAAAGAGATTAAGGAAATACAGATACTTAATACCAATCTTAGAAAGCAGAGCGAGAAGGAAAAGCTTGGGATTTTAGATGTAAGAATCCTGATGAATAATAACACCGAAATTGATATTGAAATTCAGCTTGCCGCAATGAATATCTGGGCAGACCGGGCATTATTTTATCTGGCGAAGATGTATACAGAACAGATTAGCGCCGGGGAAGATTATACTGTGTTTAAGAAATGTGTAAGTATCAGCATTTTAGATTTTAAACTATTTGAACATGATCCTGAGTTTTATTCCTGTTTTCATATCCGGGAGGATTCACGGCATTTTCTGTATACGGATAAGATGGAGTTTCATGTATTGGAACTTCCTAAATTGCCAAAAGAATTACGAGAGGACAGCAGTGATATAGAATTATGGGGAAAGTTTATTCGTGCAGAGCGAAAGGAGGAGTTTGACATGTTGGCAGAAAAAAATGCATATATCGGAAGTGCTTATAAGCATTTACAGATCATCAGTCAGGATGAAGAAAAGAGGCTGGAATACGAGGCCAGAGAAAAGGCTATCCGGGATTATAACCAGATTATGTTGGAAGCAAAGCAAATGGGAAGAGCGGAAGGAAGAGCGGAAGGAAGAGAGGAAGGAATTGAGCGTGTCAATAAGTTAAATACTTTGTTAATCAATGACAAGCGTTATCAAGATTTGGAATGTTCAGTGAACAATGCAGCGTTTCAAAAACAATTAATGTTAGAATATGGAATTTGAAGAGGAAGGAAATGATGTTTAAAAAATTAGTTGCCGTGGAACCGGTAAATTTAACACGAAAAGCGCAGAAGGAACTGGAACAGTATGCCGAAAAAGTTCTTTTTTATGAGGATATACCGAAAAATGAGGAGGAAATCATAAAAAGAATCGGCGATGCCGACGGGGTTTTAGTCAGCTATACTTCACCGATTGGGAGAAATGTTTTAGAAAGCTGTCCTAATGTGCGCTATGTGGGGATGTGCTGCAGCCTGTATTCGGAGTCCAGCGCCAATGTGGATATTGCCTGTGCCAGGGAGCGCGGGATTCAGGTTTTAGGTATACGGGACTATGGCGATCGGGGGGTTGTGGAGTATGTGCTGTATCAGTTGGTGCGGATTCTCCACGGATTTGATTTTCCTGTGTGGCGGGAGGAACCGCTGGAACTGACCGGGCTTAAGGTTGGAATCGTGGGAATGGGAGTATCCGGCGGCATGGTGGCGGATGCTCTGCAGATGATGGGGGCAGAGATTTCCTATTACAGCAGGACAAGAAAACCTGAAAGGGAAGCGGCCGGGATGCAGTATTTGCCGCTGAATGAATTGCTTGTTCAAAGCGAGGCAGTGATTACCTGTTTAAATAAAAATGTTATTCTGCTTCATGAAGAACAGTTTCATTGTCTTGGAAATAAGAAGATTTTAATGAATACATCCATAGGTACGGCTTCCGACACGACGGCTCTGGCAAAGTGGCTGGAATGTGAAGACAATCTCTATTGCTGCGATACGGAGGCAGCTATCGGCGATCCGACCGGTGCATTGATTCAGCGAAAGAATGTGATCTGTATGCGGGTTTCCGTGGGCAGAACAAAACAAGCGTTTGCGCTGCTGAGCAGGAAAGTGTTGGAGAATATTCGATCTTATCTGAATAGAGAAATAGCAGAACAATAAAGGAATAAATTCACTTTGAATGTCTGTGATTTTATAGATGTTAGAAAAAGTATGGTTGACAATATGGCATATATACCATATACTATTGATGTACAAAGGAGATAGTATGGCAAAATATGAAGTAATCTTCTATGAAAAGATAAATGGCGATATTCCGGTGGAAGATTTTTTGATAAATCTTGATGCAAAGATGCGAGCTAAACTTATCGGTATAATTGGTATTTTGCAAGAGTATGGTCATCAGTTGAGAGAACCTTATAGTAAATGTTTAGGTGATGGAATTTTTGAAATAAGAGGAAAAGTTGGCAGTGATGTTTCAAGGGTATTATATTTTTTCTATCATGACAGAAAAATAATATTAACTAACGGATTTATTAAGAAAACACAGAAAACACCAAAGGCAGAATTAGAAAAAGCGAAGTTGTACCGTAAGGATTATTTTGAAAGGATAGATGGAACATGAGAAAATTTAATGACTTCTTGGATGAACAATTACAGGATGAGGAATTTAAGAAAGAATATGATGATATACAGCCGGAGTTGGATGTTATTAAAGCTATTGTAGATGCCAGGATTTCAAAAAATCTTACACAAAAGGAATTAGCACAGCGAACAGGGATTAATCAGGCCGATATCAGTAAATTGGAGCATGGAATAAGAAATCCATCGATAAATCTTTTGAAAAAATTAGCAGAAGGGATGGATATGGCATTGAAGATTGAATTTGTGCCTAAACAAAAGGCACAGTAGATGTGTTGGAAGTATTTTGAGTAAATAAATATTCTAAGGAGATAAAATTAATGAGTAACCCATTTTTTATCTGCCGCGGCAATATTATTTATGCCGGGGACAGGAATCGTTTAACGGTGCATGAGGACAGCTATCTTGTTGTGAAGGACGGTATCGTGGAAGGGATTTATCCGGTTTTGCCGGAGCAGTATGCCTCGCTTGAAGTAAAGGATTACGGGCGGGGGCTGATTATTCCGGCATTTACGGATCTGCACGTCCATGCGCCGCAGTATGTACAGCGGGGAATTGGAATGGATGTACTGCTTTCTGACTGGCTGAACCAGTATACCTTCCCCCAGGAGGCACGGTTTGCGGATATGGAGTATGCAAAGAATGTTTATGATGCTTTTGTGGACGATCTGATCCGCCAGGGGACGTTTCACGCGGCGATTTTTGCGACCATTCACCGCGAAGCCACGGATTATCTTTTTGCCAGACTGGAGGAAAAGGGCTTATATGCCTTTGTGGGAAAGGTGAATATGGATGTTCATTCGCCGGACTGCCTGTGTGAAACGACAGAGGAATCTCTGCGGGAAACCCGGCGTTATCTGGAAAGTCATACATCCTGTACGACGGTTAAGCCCATTCTTACGCCCCGCTTTGCCCCGACCTGCAGCCGGGAACTGATGCACGGGCTTGGAAAACTTTCGCGGGAATTTCACTGTGGCTTACATACGCATCTGGTAGAGTCGAAATGGGAGGCAGCAGAAGCACTGCGGCTTTTCCCGGAATGCAGGTCGGATGCGGAAATCTACGAGCAGGCAGGACTTTTGGAAAACGGGCCGTCCATCTTTGCCCATGTGATTTTTCCGTCGGAAGAGGATGTTCGGATTTTAAAGAAATATCATGGGGTGAGTGTGCATTGCCCGGATGCCACGACGAATATTATTGCCGGAATTATGCCGACAGCCGCTTTGCAGGATCAGGATTTGGCGATTGCCCTGGGCAGCGATGTGGGCGGCGGGCACCAGCTTGCTATCTATCGTCAGGTTTCCCGTGCGGTGCAGATGTCGAAACTTAAGGGATTTTATGAACCGGAAAATAACCATGCGGTTAGCTTTGCCCATGCGTTTTATCTGGCAACGAAGGCTGGCGGAAGCGTGTTTGGCAATGTCGGTTCGCTGGAGAAGGGTTATCGCTTTAATGCGCTGGTGATTGAGTCCATGGAGGATAAGGGCCTGACCCTGTCCCCGGAAGAGAGGCTGGAGCGCTTTTGCTATACCGGAGATGACCGGAATATTGTGGCAAGGTATTTGTCGGGGGCGGCTGTGGAGTAGGAAAACAGGGCTGAAAAATTTTGCTCGTTATGGTAT
>VSOC01000224.1 GCA_009774615.1 Lachnospiraceae bacterium | reverse complement strand
ACTTTATTCTATCAACAAAAATTATAAAAATCAACATATATTTATGATTTTTTATAATTTTATTTTAACGGTTATTTACCGATTAGGCGATTCCGTTCAGGTATTTCAAGTGCGCCCGGCAGACTTTCATCTGTGGGCGCATGATGGTTTATTTGTGAAGGTTTGCTGCCGGATAAAAGGAACAGGTTAACGCCTATTCCCTTCGCAAAAGATGGCAGAGAAGCAGCCCGCTTCCGTAGAAACCGCAGAGCGTAAGGATTTTCATTGCCGTGCCGAAGAAGGAAAAGGCGGCACCGGGTTCTAAGGCGGCGGGAAGGAAGGTCATAAAAAGCTGCCAGAGTTTTTGATTCAGCCAGATTCCTAAAAACAGGACAATCACAGGTTTTCCCAGCATATCCGCCGCATCCCAGGTAAAGGAGGTCAGGCGGCGCAGGGTTGCCATGTGCCAGAAGGCCAGAAACATTTCGCTGACCAAAATTCCCCACAGGTAGGCTTTCATCCCCAGAACAGGGATGCCAAGGAGGACGAAAACCAGGCGCAGACAAAGGGCGCAGACATTCTGCAAAAAGGTGGAAGAGGTTTTTCCCAGGCCGTTTAAGATGCTGCCAAGTGTTGTTGCCAGGTACATAAAGGGGCAGAGCCAGCCAAGGATGCGGATGTAGGCACCTGCGGACGGGCTTTGGAAGACGCTGCTTCCCAGGTCAAGCCCGTACAGACAGAAAAGCCCGGTGCACAGGATGCCCATGTACAAGCTGTAGCGCAGGGCCATGGAGATCGCCGCGGAAATTTGCTTTTGGTTTCCCTCAGCCTGGGCCTGTGCCACGGAAGGCAGAAGAAGCACAGCCATGGAGTTGGTGATGGCAGAAGGGAACATGATAAAGGGCAAATGCTGTAGAATATGAATAAAGTTAGAAAAGCTGATAAAAACGCTGAAAATTGCGGAGTTTTCTGATTTTATTCATATTTTTTTGATGTAAATTTTGTACCGAAAACACCAGGCAGGAAGAAGAAAAAAAGTGAGGAGGCGATGGCCTTTCATAGTAATTTCCTGAGAAAAATAAACATTCGGTACAAAAATCCTTCTTCTGGGCGAAACATCACGATTTCGCCCTGTCCTGCAAACATCCGAATGCCATAGACGAACAAAAAAAGCGCTGCCCAGAGCCAATACCATTGCTTAAATATTCTTTTTTCAAACAAAAAAAGAACAATGAGCAGTGCCGGAAGCCAAAACAACGGATGGTAATAAAATGCAGCCCCGAAATCAAGCCTAAAAAGCGACAGCCATGCCCTGGTCATTCCGCAGCCCGCGCAGGAAATGCCCGTCATAAAAAGAATAGGACAGGTTATACCCATCATTCCCATCATGCCGTACATCCCAATAATCGCAGCAACTGCCGCCCAATCCTCCTTTTTCACCGGTTTAAATATTTGTCCTGTTTTGAGCAAACATCTTTTCATTATATGCCCTTGCCAATTTATTGATATTTTTCATTTGGATATGGTAGGCCACAAAAACACCCAGACCACAACACCAGCTTCCGGGAAGCATCCATAAAAACACGGTCGTTCCGTTTTCCCCAATAGTTACGCCGTATCTTGACGCATTTCTGCGCAGACGATCGGCAAGCTGGCATTGCCAAATATATTCATAAATCCCACAGGTGACAAGAAGCAGCAAAATATGCTTCAGCAGTCCGGCAGTTTCCTCACCGTCCCCTGCACAGATAATATTTGCATCTTTTGCAACACTGTAATAATAATACCAGCCATAGATTCCACAGGTTAAAAAAGTCAATATAATGAACAGGAACAGGCTCCTGTTTGTCTTCACTGCTCCTTCCGCCGCCAAACCCGGCCAGAAAGAAGACTGTCCTCCATAACTGCCTTCGCTAAAGAAAGTCTGCGTTTTATCACGTCCTTCTCTGCTTGCTTTTTCCCTGGATAACTGCGCAGAAAGGATTTCAAATTCCGTCTGCAGCACTGCCGGAAGGTCTTTTACCATCTGCTTTACTTCATCCATTGACCTTCCAAGAAGCGGCTTTTGACCTTCTCTGGAAAACAGTACAAAAAGAAGAGCCAAAACAGCAAGGGCAAACAAAAGGATCAGCAGTTCAGATAAAAAGGCTTTCGCCGACATACTCCCCCGGTATATAGCAAAGATAAGAATGATATTCATATTCCAAAGCAGGCGCAAAACCGCCACAGCAACGTGCAGAGCCTCTGCCAGCACAACCGACAGATAGAGGTATTCCCCATTTTCATTCGTGCGGCGCATGGCTAACAAAAACAGAGCACCCACGAGCAGGACAAAAGAGAGCATCCACAGGGTAGAAAAGAACAGTACAATAATAGAAATAAACAAATGCCGTCCGTTAAAAATCCCGCCAAGTACAGAGAAAAACGAAGGGATGAGCATTATTGTCTTAATTAAATAAAGAACCACAAACACCAGGGCAGCTATCTTTAGCATACTGTTTTTTTCCGGTTCTGACGGTTCTGACGAAACAAATGACGAGCGATTCCCACCGGTTTGAACATTTGTGTTTTGATGGTTTGGATTTTGATGGTTTGTGTTTTGATAATTTTTGTGTTGATGGCTTGTGTTTTGATAATTTATGTCTTCCTGATTTTCATTTTGCTGAATCCCGTTCTGCGGCGGCTTGTTTGGAACCGAATCCGCATGCCAGATATCCGCACCGCAGTTCTCACAAAACTGCCTTGTGTCCTCATTAAGATATCCACACTTCCAACAAATCATAACATTACCCCTATTCCGGCAGATTGTACTGCCTGGTTATTTTTGATTTCTGATGTAAAAACACTGCTGTATTACTGCCGCAGGTAAAAATAAACCCACGCCGTAATTTGGCAATACTGTCAGGGGGAAGCCAGGAACCCGCAGATACATCCTTTTAAACAATGTATTTTTATATTTTTTACAGTTTTGCGCCCTCATATTATAGAAATCTTACCGAAATCCTTATAGAAATGACTCGTTGAATCAGCATAAAGAAATGACTTCGCTGTGAAATCGTTTAAACGTACAATTTAAACAGATAATTCTTTATTTTTGTAGCTTTTTCATCCCCATTTATCTGAAATTTCTTCAATAAATCCTTGCAAATTACAGATTTCCTCCTTACATCTGTTTCGCAGTATAGCATAAAAATCTTGATTTTTCAATGTATTTTGGGAATAACACAAAAATCCGCTGTAGTTACCATTACAATCGCTTTCAACACCACACACTGTCACAAAACAGCCTAAAAATGGGCAGACTTCCCCAGTGACGTTTTGTAAAGGACTTTTTAATCAAGTTCACGGAAAATTTACATACCAGGGCAAAAATAAGGCCAGGAACCTGTTTTTAGATTCCCGGTCTACGGTTTTGTTTTATGCCGTCCGTTCTGCTTTCAATTTTTTCACTTCGTCAAGAGGAAGTCCTGCATATTCCGCAATTTTTTCAAGTGTCAATATTCCGTCTGCCAACATTCTTTTAGCAGTATTGATTGCCCCTTCTTTTATGCCCTCTTGTAAAGATTCTTTTCTCATATCCTCCATGACTTTGCACATGATTAAAATGCCCTCCTTACTTTCCTTAAAAAAACGAACTCTGTCTGCCAGTGTCGTATAATACATATCTGCCGCATTCGTACATGAAAAATCATGCATGAGTTTTCCGATTGCGGATTCTCCACGATAAGCACCGTTTAGATACAGTATATGGGAACCATCCTCAAATCTTTCCCCGGTTCCTAAAAAGCAGCGCTCAATCGGATAGCGTGGCAGCCCTTTTCCTATCACATCATTTTCCGTGATGAATACTACCCATGTTTCTGGAAGATTGTCAAAATCATCACCTTTCTCCAAAAGAGCCGCGTCCATCATGCCGGAATTATACCTTGCTCTTTTTCTCCCGGCTCCTTTATCGGCTCGTTGGATTTCAACATTTATTTTAGCACCGGTACTGTCAGTAGCAAGAATATCAAACCTTACTGAACGATTCAACAAATTTTCTACAAATACTTGTGTACGAACGTCCAGCACTTTTAAATCTGGCTTTTCCAGTACAATCCGCAATACCAGTTCTATGCTTGCCGTATCTTGCTCAAAACACTTTGTGAGGAAATCATCATCAAGCAGGCGAAAACCTCTTAGCCTCTGTAAATCTTCCTGATGTTTCTGGTCTATCTGCTCCGTCACTGTCAATTTTCCCACCTGCTTTCCCTTCTGTTTTCGTATCTCCATACTACCATAAACCTCCTGATTTTACAAGCCGGAAGCCAACGCATTTCTGAATCCCGGCTTCTTGCCGTTATCGTTTTTTCACATCTGCTGTATCTCATTTTTCAACATACATTTGATTTTGCCGCTCATGGTTTCCTTGCTCGTCTTGCTGAAATGAACCCGCACAATGTAGGTAGTCCGGCCAATCTTCTTCACCAGTGCGGGAACGTCCTTAGCCGGTGCTGCGGTAGGTTCTGATAAAAAGAACGATGAAAATATTAACAGAACGCAGAAAGTTAAGAAGTTAGAGAAAAGGAAACG
>VSOC01000223.1 GCA_009774615.1 Lachnospiraceae bacterium | reverse complement strand
AAAAGAAAATGAAATGTGTGGGGAAACAAAAAGGGAGGAGCTGGGATGAATACTTATCAGGTGATAGACGAGAAAAATTGGGAGAGGGCCATGCACTGTATGGTTTTCAGGGAGAGCGTGGAACCTGCTTTCTGTGTGACATTTGAGGCGGATATCACGAATTTCCGGCGGAAGGTGAAGGCGCAGAATCTTTCTTTTACGCTTGCGTTTGTGTATGCGGTATGTAAATGCGCAGATGAGGTTGAAGCGTTCCGGTATCGTTTCCTGGAGGGGAAGGTGGTTCTTTTTGAGCATATTGATACTGCCTTTACTTATCTGAATCAGGATACGGGGCTGTTCAAAGTGGTCAATGTGCCGCTTCGGGGTAGTATTCAGGAATATGTGGAGACGGCGGGAAGGATTGCAAGGGAGCAGAAGGAATATTTTACTGGTCCCCTTGGAAATGATGTGTTCCAGTGTTCGCCTATGCCCTGGGTCACCTATACGCATATCTCACATACCAATTCTGGGAAAAAGGATAATGCGACGCCTTTGTTCGACTGGGGGAAGTATTATGAGAAGGACGGTAAGATTTTCATGCCTGTATCGGTCCAGGCGCATCATTCTTTTGTGGATGGGATACATGTTGGACAGTTTGCAGATAGGCTCCAGAAATATTTGGAATCATTTTAGGGGCGGAAGTTGGATTATATCATAAAATTTTGCAAGTATACATAAAGGGCTGAAAATGCTGAGGTGGCATTTTTCGGTCCTTTTTTCATGGATTTCTTTTGCATTTGAGAGAGTGTTTGCGGAAGTGATTGACATGGATGTAAATTCTTTGTATAATAGTTATTGACTTAAAGTCAATAACCATTGAAGGAGGCGGTGGGAATTGGCGAGGCCAGTGAAAAAACAGCCGGAACAATGGAAGAAAGAAATTTTGGATGCGGCAAAGGAGCTGTTTTTATCGAAAGGTTATGAGGAAACTGCCATTACGGATATCATGGAGCTGGCAGGCGGCGCAAAGGGGATGTTTTATCGGTTTTTCCAGAGTAAGGAAGAGGTCATGCACGCTTTGGGGGATCGGCTGTTTTGGGAGAATAATCCTTTTGAGGCGGTTCGGGGGCGTTCGGACCTGAACGGGCTGCAGAAGATTCGGGAAGTGCTTGCTTTTGACAGGGCTGATGGGGAACGGGAAGAAATAAGTACGCAGGCTATTCCTATTTTGAAAGACCCGCGCATTCTGGCGGCTGCGGTGGAGGCGAACCGGCGTGTGCTGACTCCTTTATGGCTGGAACTGATTGAGGAAGGGCGGCGTGACGGTTCGATCCGGACGGAATACGCAAAGGAGCTTTCTGAACTGCTGCCCCTTGTCAATTTCTGGCTGCTTCCGTCCGTGTTCCCGGCGGATGCGGAAGAGATTCGGCATAAGTGCAGGTTTGTTGCGGAGGTTCTTGCGGCAATGGGGCTTCCGATCATAGAGGATGAGATGGTTGGACGGACAGAGAGGATACTGGGAGGCTATAGGGAAGAAAGGAAGGAGTAGCGGATGGAGCAGAAACTTTTTACGAAAAATTTTACACTCCTTGTACTGGGGCAGGCAAGTTCTTTGTTTGGCAATTATATCCTGCGTCTGGCGCTGTCCATGTATGTGTTGGAGGTGACGGGTTCGGCGGCTGTGTTTGCGGGGATTTTATCTATTGCGACGATTCCGACGATCCTTTTGTCCCCCATTGGAGGAATCCTGGCTGACAGGGCGGATCGGAGGAATATCATGGTGGCGCTGGACACGCTGACGGGAATATTTGTCCTATGCGCAGCGGTCTTTTTGTCCGGGGACAATGCAGTTGTAGTGATTAGCGTGCTGCTGGTGATACTCTCTGTTCTTGGGGCATTTGAAACGCCTACGGTGCAGGCGTGTATCCCGCAGATGCTGGCAGGCGATAACATTATTAAGGGAAACGCGGTGGTAAACCAGGTGGCGTCCATTTCGTATCTGATCGCGCCTTTGCTGGGAGGTATCTTATATTCTGCTGTCGGTTTGAAGCCGGTGATGTACGCAAGTGTTGTATGCTTTTTTGTCACGGCGTTATTTGAATGCTTTATCAAATTGGGCTATCAGGCCAGGGAGTTTCAGGGAAATGTTTTGTCCATGGTAAAAAATGATTTTTCTAGCAGTATCCGTTTTATCATGAAAGAGAAGCCGACTATCATGAAGATGCTGCTTCTGGCGGCATTCTCACGCTTTTTTGTCATGGGGGTCACGCTGGTGGGGCTGCCCTTTCTTGTGCGGACTGTGCTTGGCCTGGACGCAAAATTTTATGGTGGGGCGGAGAGCGCGATGGCGGTTGCCACTATATTGGGAAGTATTGCGGCGGGGCTTCTTACGGGGAAGTTAAGATCCGGCAGATTATCGTATGTGCTTGCGGCAATCGGTGTCTGTATCATTCCGGCAGGGATTGTATTTCTTTTTCCATCCGGTGTGATGACCAGGTATGCTGTGATTGTTGCTGCCTTCTGTGGTATGCAGGCTGCGATCAGTATTTTTTCTATTTTTGCGGTATCCATGATCCAGCAGAATACGCCGGATGAGCTGATTGGGAAGATTATGGCATATACATCCGCTGTTACGTTGTGCGCCCAGCCGGTTGGACAGATGGTATATGGATTTTTGTTTGACAGGTTCCAGGGAATTGTGTATCTTGTATTGATTCCTTCAGGGATTGTGGTATGCGTGATCGGTCTGCTTGCCACGGGTTTTTTCAGGAAACTGGAAAAAAAGCAAGGTGGCGCAATAGACTGATAAAAGGTATAATAGGATTACGTTAATAACACGGACAGATAAAGGTAACATGGTCTGATTCGGATACGGATTTGATTAGGGATAGCGCGTAAATATGTGCTGGGATGGAGGGGGAGGTTCAGGAGGTTTATGGGCATGGGCGACGGTCTGGACGTGTTTGTGATAGGACGGAAGAGATAGACGGAGGCACATGAGGAAGAAGGCTTTCCTGACGGGAAAGTGTTGATAGAAATTTGACAGGAGGTAGACAATGAGACAATCGCCAGGTTAGAGCCCCGGCAGCCAGGAACCGGGGCTGTATACGAGGAGGTGGACATGAATGGAGAGACTGAAATGCCCAAGGTGCGGAAAGCGTGTCATGGATATCCGCACGGAATCCCCGAAGCCAGTGGAGGCACAGACCAGATGCCCGAACTGCAATCATATTGTTACGGTGTACTGGGAACCAAAGAGTAAGAGGAAAGAGAAAGATAAAAAATAGGTACATAGGAGGGACGGCTTCTGCGAAAGTGCGGGGCCGTTCTTTTTTTGCGCTGCGGTGTTTATCCTGCCAGGAATGGGGAATACTTGGATTATGCATGGAAAATTATGGCATGGATGCCGTGCCGCTGTACCTGCAGTGGCAGGAAGGAGGCGGCGTGGGAGAAACGAAGGTATGTCCGCTTTGCAACAGGAGGCTCCTGGACGTGAAGCGGGACCGGGCATATGAGGTCATTTTTGAACTGCGATGTCCGCACTGCGGGAAGATTGTGAGGATTGTGCTGCCAGCCCGTGAGGGTTGAAAAACTGAATGTATTTTTACGACCGAGCGAGTGGGACCGCATAGTGTCGAGTCACCGAATGGCCGGAGTAAAGCTAGGAATCAAGTAGCTTACTCCGGCCTTTTTTTGGTTTTACGGTAATGTCCCATACAGAGCTTTTGGCGTTTCTGGCTTTACGAAGGCGTAAAGAAAGGAATGCTTTATGTCTGAAAAGAGGATCATTACTATCAGGTCTGGGAACGAGGAAGTCAGAATGGAGGTTAGGGAGGAAGAGTATCAGCGGTATTTCCGCCCGTGGTGGAGGCAGAAGAAGAGGGAGCAGAGGAACCGGGAGGCGATGGAGGAAAAGGGGTATACGGAAGAGTCTTATGAGGCGTGGAGGGACGATGCGGCGGAGGATATGGGGATTGCGGATACGGGGCAGCCGGATATGGATGATCTGCTGGAGAAGGAGATGCTGCTTGGAGTGCTGGAGGAAGCGCTGGATTCCCTGATGCCGGAAGAAAGGGAGCTGGCCCTGAAAGTGTTCGGGGAGCAGGTGCCGGTGAGCGAGTTTGCGAAGGAGCGTGGAGAGCCCAGGACAACGGTGTCTTCCCGGAAGGTTTCGGTGCTGGGGAAGCTGCGGGCGTATTTCCGGGGGAAGGGGCTGGATGTGTGAGCCGGCCGGCGGTTCGACAATAAGGGATAGGCTTGTCGAATGTTTTTTGAAAAAGTTTTGAAAATTGTTCGTCACATTTGAAAAAAGTGTCATTACGGGAAGTAGAGGGGTAAGTTTTGCTGCCTTTCAAAACGGGAAGGAAGGAGGCCGGGATTTATGGAAAATTCGCAGGAACTGATCGGGATTCTGCAGGCGATCAGCATTGTGGCGAAGAGCCTTGCGGTGAAGCTGATGAAGATTGATCGGGAGATTAGGGCGTATGAGTCCGCCGGGGAAGGGACCCGGGGCAGAAGGAAAATGAAGAAAGGAAAGTGACGGTATGTCTGAAAGGAAAAAGGTGTTTATCTGCAGCCCTTTCCGTGGGGACATGGAGGGGAATGCGAGGAAGGCGGCCGGGTACTGCCGGACGGC
>VSOC01000222.1 GCA_009774615.1 Lachnospiraceae bacterium | reverse complement strand
ATTTTTATTTATAACAGGATCTTGATTTTTGTATACAATTTTATGTGCAAATTCATGTATCCAATTAACAATGTGCTAACCATTAATAAGTATAGACGATATGAAAGAGAAATGCAAGCATGAAAAACACTATAAAAGTGCAACCTTACTTGGGATACCTGGTGGAAAACTGAATCACAGCAAAAGAGCGGTGGCAAGTTCCGCTCTCTTTCTCTAATCCTCTAAGTATTGTTGAATGTGTTCCAGTATCCTGTCAATCTTGCTGTTTTTCTTCTCTACATCCTCGCTATCCCTTGCTTCTTTCAAGTCGTCTTTCACGAAGTTCATAAGCAGTTTCATTTCTTTTTCGCTGATTGCCATTTCGTCCATTACCTCCAACATTCTGTATTCTCCTTTCCGTTCATCAGATTTACTTGCCTCATCTGATAATACTATTATAAACTATTTTTGGTTTACTGTCAATACCAAAATTAAACTTTTTATGGTTTATTTTCTACATACTTTATTATGTTTCCTGGTTGCATATCTAATAATTCACAAAGTTGCTCCAATGTCTTTATACCTACCATTTCCCCTTTCCTCAATTTCTGCATGGCAGACTGACTAAGTACATTTTCCCGCAATATTCTAGTACTATTGTATCCTGATTCTTTCAACGTTTCTATTACATCTATTTTATATACCAGCATACCTAAGATCTCCTTTTTTTTATATTCTAACTTGATAGTGAAAAAAAGTCAAGAAAAATAATCCAAAAAAAGTTTAAAAAATGCTTGACGTTAAACCAATATTGGTTTGCAATAGACTTATCAAAAGAACGGAGGATATAGAAAATCAAGAAATACAATCTCAGTAGAATCATGAAACAGGCATGGAAGGAGGCTAAGGAAGCATTGACTAAGAATTTTGATTATTTTAATAAGTTGGCAGAAAAATACTGCGCGGAGAGAGTGAATACTTACTGTGTAGTAAACCACTGGGAAAAGGGCGGAAATGATAGATATTATTTTAATATCCGCCGCAGAAACCACCGCTTTCAGAAGTCTGCTGGTTACTGGGACGAGGTAGCGCAGAAATATGTTGCACCAGGAAAAGGTGGAATTGATTTGGAAGAGGAGGTAATTGGAGTATGATGTACGATTTTTTTGATGGAGAATGGCGGAAAGTTTCTGCTGAATGGCTAAACGGCGTAAAGCTGGATGGATTAAAGGAAGTTTACAGAGATGTAAATAATCACATTCGATGTATTTATGAAAATGGTGATGAAGTGTATTATGTGAATAAATGGGGAACCTGGGGCTTCCCTGTAGTAATTAGATAAAAAGGTGCCACCTACCCGGCGGGGTTGCGCCGGGTGAAAGAGGGGAAGATATGAAGGTAAAAGATGTTTTAGAATTATGGAATGGCTGGGATTCACCTGACATTTTTGAAGTTAGGGAAATTTCGCCCAGTGGGAAGTTTGTTTCCCATCGCAATATGGCGGGAATGGAACTTATAAAGAGTCCTTTTGGAGAACACGAATTAAAGCGATTTGGGTCTTTTGGGAAGCAGCCAGACGGAACATGGAAACACTATATTGAAGTTGTTGCTGATTGATTAATTTCATCCCGTCCCTGCCGGGTAATGCAGGGAGAAAGTGAGTGAAATATGGAAAATTTATATTGGTTCACAAACTATGATGGCGAAAATATTTTGAACGATTTTTACGGAACGGAAAAAGAAGCTGTAAAACACGCAGAAAAACAGGCTAAAATATTAGGCGAAGATATTTATGTTAATTGCAATGAAGATATTATTGACGTTGCGTTTGCGTAGGATATAACAGGCGGCAGGATAATACCTACCGCCCTTTGTAATGCCTCGGGCTTTAAACGCATCACAGGCAACTTTATGCCTTTTTCTTTTTCATTGGCTCCTACGCCTTCTCTGAGTAGTGCAAAACTCCATCTGCATCCGGGATAAGCAGTACAGGCTCCGTAGTCATCCGCCCATCCTGGTCAAAATAATACCATTTGCCGTCAAGCGTTTGTAAGCCCGTAAGCATTGCGCCGTCAATGCCAAGATAATACCAGCCATCCTTATATTGCTGCCAGGCGCTTTCAATCATCATCCCGGCAGTATCAAAGTAATACCATTTGCCATCGTCCTGATACCAGTCATTACATACACAATGCCTGGAATCCAGGTAATACCTCCATCCTTCATTTTCCTGTATCCAGCCTGTTTTCTCCTTAGTATCCTCTGCCGGTATGGCAAGAACAGCATTAAGAATATTCAGGATTTTTTCTCCATATCCTGCCCCGGTTGCCCAGCCTTTCCCTGCTGGGTTTTCCTTTTGTCCAAGCCATTCTACATAAGGCGCGCATCCACGGGCAACATACTGGAAGCGCAGGTCAATACAAGCATTTTTAAGAACATCCATAGAGGCATAGGCTTTCAAGTGTTGAATCTGCGCCCGAATACCGAACTGCGGGGATGCAAAGGAATTTCCTTTCATACCATTCTGTGTAACACCCATGCCACAGAAATTGTTCTGGTCTAACGTCACCGCAGAACCGGAAAAAGTAAAGTTTCCCGTTTCCAGGCAGGACTGCGCAAAAGCTATATCACCTCGAATTCCTTCTGCCTCTCCTTCAGATAAATAAAAAGGAATCATATCCCAAACGGACTGTGCCACATTTGGATTTTTCGCTTTGATATAAGCCTGCATTTGTTGCACCGTTGCTGCGGACTTTCCCATAATCTTCATATATCCGCCCATGGAAGATACACTATTCATTGTCACCTTTACCGCCCTGCGGAATCCATCCATTGTATACATCAAACCAAGCTGTGTCCACAAGTGTTCCGGATCTCCGTGGTTGCTGGCAATCCCCCGGGCATGGCCTTCTCTGTGACTTAAAATAACCCCGTCCGCCAAGGGATTAAGATTATACTTCTGGCAAAGCATAGCAAACAATTCTACTGCCGCTTTATATGTACGTTCCGCCACGGTCCTTGCCTCCACCAGATTAGAGCAGGTGAAGTTAGCCCCGGAGGTATACTTGATGCAGGCCGGTTCGCACATCTCCACAGCAATGTAGAAATTATTCCCGCTTCCTTTATTCCCGCTGCCGCAATGCCAGGCCCTGTGATTCCAGGGCAAGGTCTGATAAATCTCTCCGCTGTTTCCATCAATAAATGCATGGACACAGGTTCCTGCAGATGCACTATTCCAGGATTGGACTAAAGCCTTTGCGGATGGCTGCGGACACCCAATACTATGAAGCATAAGACCTTTAACTACAATCTTTTCTCCCTTTTGGTAACATCGATTTTTTGTCAGTAAACTTTCAATAATCTTCATTCGTCATTCCTCACTTTCATTTTTTGCACAATAAAGGGCCCAAGATGATTCCCAGACTTTTCTTGCACTGGTACAACTATTGTCTATCTTTATACTTTGTACGTTCCCATATTTGCTTTAATCTTTCCCAGCCATCCATGGCTACCAATGCCACTACAAAAGCAGCAATCATACAGGCAAAAACCATATACCACTCTATCGGCTGCCCCATCCAGGACAGCAGCGCTATCATCGTCACTGGGCAGAGCACAAAAGACAGCACAATCACAACTGCCGACGTTGGTAACACATCCAGACCAGGCCAGGACTTAATCACCTGGGCCACCACAGACACCATAAAAGCCATTATACCAATGACAATTAATGCATAGGATATGTACTCCATTACTTCTGTTACATTCATTACCATTTTTTTCCTTTCTTTTCTACATTCCAAACTTTGCCAACATAAAACCGACTATTGCCGCAACCAAAACACTGATAATTTTTTCCACCATTCCGTCCCAGTGTTTACCCGGTTTGGATTTAAGTTCAGCCACATCGGCAGCTAACTGGTCAAGTTTTTCGATGATTTGTTTATTTTGTTCTGCCTGAATCGCATCCATCTTATCAATGACGGCCAAACGGTTAAAAAATTCCTTATGATTTGCAGAGTTATGTTCGCGGAAATCTTCCAAATCTTTTTCTAACTCCTTTGCCTTCATTAACCCCAGGCAGTCCCATTCGGGGTTAATAATACATTTATCCGGCATAATCTCTCTCCTTCCTGAACATATTTCATCATTTTCTTACTCCTTAATAAATGCTTCACATTCCAGATCAGTTAAAATTTGTCTTACTTGTTCCTGTAGCTTTTCCGGTACCTGATTAAAAGATTTCTTCCCTTTAATAATTAATGTTGCATAAATTACCGCCACATCCTCCGCCTCCTTCCTACAAAATAATAAAATAAACAGCCGCCTAAGCATTAAGCAGGGCCTCAACCTCTGCCCTTAATTTCTCCGGTACCTGCTCTAAGGTTTTAAAACCCTTCCGGATTAAATCTGCATATACCTGTGCCACCGATTACACCCCCATTCCTTCATAAAGTTCAATCAGAGCCATTTGAATACTTGTTACTTCATCTTACCTATCTAAAGACGATTTTCACCAGCCACTCATTCACCCGGGCAATCACCCTCCACCCGGTTTCAGCAACTGTAGCTATGCCGCCATCGGCAACTTTGCAGTAACTGTTTACCTGGCAAGTTCCATCATCACGCACCAGGAGAACA
>VSOC01000221.1 GCA_009774615.1 Lachnospiraceae bacterium | reverse complement strand
TCGTAGTGGTGTACAACTATAGGATAGCATATTTTGTTGAAGTTTTTCTATATCAACTAGCACAACAGGTTAATTTAACACTAAACATATGCTTGGCTGTTGAGCCTGTTGCTAAATCAACATAAATACATAAATCATCAGAAGTATTCTCAGGTACTTTAATGTGATTGCAGACAAAGCGAAGGCGTTTATAAGCTTCACGTTCTTCACCACTGTTGGGGTTATAATGAACATATGGCGGATTAAATACTACTTTATGATGTTTCCTTGAAAATAGTCTGTTTGCAAAATAGCATATCTTTTTCGTGACTCTGTCAGGGTGGAGTCGAGCATAATGTTGGATTGCACAATCTATTTTACTGTCATCCAATTTTAGGTAATGCTCCGGATTAACTGGATATTTTCCCGTTTTTTCCACTTCCAGAGTTAAATATTCTTTCATAAATGAACTTAAGTAGTAGTCAAATAAACGTCGATCTTTATGAAAATACACTTGAATAAACATCCAATAGCGTGCTAAGACGAATTCTTCTACAGCCTGAATACCATTTTGACTAATGGCTAATACATGGTTGCCGGAAATTTCTCCTACACGTAGGGAGTGTATTAACTTATCGATATCATAAACGCCATATTCCACTCCACAATAATGACTGTCACGCAAAAGATAATCCATTTTATCGCAATCAAGCTGGCCGCTGATGATATCATCAAAAAAACGAAAAACAGGATCACTGCTGCTTTGACTGAGAATTTGTAATATAGCCTCTACCATCTGGTATTTATCTCTTGGTCAAAAAGATTCAATAATTTTAGAAAGCTGTTCTTTGATAATGCACCGGGTATAAGCTTCGTGTCCGGAAACCGTTTCACCATTAATTGGGTCTACCAGGTTGGGATAAATGCTGTTTTCACCTTCACCAACATGTGAATAACAACCATGTCCAATATCATGGAGCAAAGCCGCCATGCGAACTAATGCCTTTTTTTCAAAAAAATCATCATTATTTAAGTCATTGAGCGGTGAAAAATTTCTTAAATGATCCATAACCCTCCCGGCAATGTGCATAACCCCTATACTATGGCCGAAACGAGTATGTTCTGCACCATGATAAACCAAATAAGTCATGCTAAGCTGGTGAATTCTTCGGAGGCGATGAAATTCATCTGTATCAATTAATGCACATTCCCAAGGATATACGGTAATTAAACCATGAATTGGATCACGAAAAACACAGGTATTTTTCCTGTGCTGCTTAATATCTGTATTGGGATTACTTTTTTTATTCTGTGTAGACATAGTCAATAATTTCCTCATTCTGGAATGCCTTCTGTATAACAATTTTTATTATAAAGCAGAAATACGGCCCTGTCAATTAACAGATATAAATTTTTGTTTTCCGATCAACCTTTGTTTAATTAGAGTGGGTTAATCGATTTGAACACAATAAAAGGAAGAAACTGGAAAAATCTCTGCTTTATTCATAAATTTTGCCATTTTTTCATCTTTCTTAATAAAAATGTAAATATTAACACAGCAAAAATGAAAAAAGTATGGTATACTAAGTTGAGTTCAGAAAGAGTGCTTGAAAAATAACTCTTTCAGTGCTATAATTGCCTGAGTTAAAACCGGACGGATAGATGAGAGTCTGAAGGCTGCATCTTCTGGGAAGGGGTTATAAGAGCCAAATGAAGCTGGCTGCGTGTCTGGGGTTGTTGTTATAATGATCGCAGATATGGCGAAGCTTGTTCAAAATTTGAAAAATAGACGCATGGATAACGGATGCGTTATTTTTTTCGCTCTTTTTTATGGGCAATGAGGGAGTGGAGGTAAATATGTGGTATGTATTGCAGACCATGACGGGAGATGAAGAAGAACTGGTTCATATGATTCACCGCCTGCTTCCCGGCAGATGTTATACGGATTGCTTCGTTCCCTATTATGAACGAATCTGGCGGAAGCAGCAGAAGAGTTATGTTCATGTGGAACGGCTGTTTCCCGGGTATGTATTTATTCTCACCGATACGCCGGACGATGTATTTATGGAACTGAAACGTGTTCCGGCAATGTCTAAGCTTCTGGCAGACGGAAACTTTCATTTTCTTTCCCTTGAAGAAGAGGAAGCGGAATTTTTCCGCAGGATGTTAGGCGAAACGCACATTGTGCGTCTGTCCTATGTGGAAACTAATGGAAAAGGCAAGGTTTTCCGTGTAAGCGGGCCGTTGGAGGACTATTTAACCCAGGTTGTCCGCTATCAATTTAAGAAGCGGTATGTCATTATCCGGTTAAAGCTTCTGGGAGAAGAGAAGACAACTGCTCTGGGCATTATCCTAAATGAAGATGTGCGCCAGGAGATTGAATACGGAAAAATCGAAGCGCCGATAACCCTTCCGCCAACCTATCAGGCGATAAAACCAGAAACCGGCGAGGCGTTTGCCGTGGGCGACCAGGTGACCGTACTGTCCGGTACGTTTGAACATATGTCAGGTATTATATGGAAGGTAAAGAAAAATACCGTGGAAATCGGTGTTCGTCTGTTCGGACAGGATATGTCCATGGAAGTGCCGATGGAATCCGTGTGTAAATGTTGAGGAAATGAAATTAAGCAGGACTGTGCCATAAATCAGGGCATGGGCCTGCTCTTTTATTAAGCAGATACTTCCGATAAGGATGCTTATGCGAAGTAAATGGACAGAACAGGGGCATGAATGGACGTATGGACATTGGAAGTTCCCCTGTAATGGACGCAGCAGAGGTTTAATGATGGATGAATTAGCAGAAAAATACTTACCCAAGGACAAACGGGTGCGGATGCTTACCCTGATGGCTGTCGATATCTTAGCGGTCTGGTTTGCCTCCTTTCTGGGCCTGTTTGTCCGTTTTGATATGAATATCGGCAGGATACCCCCGGAGTACAGCGCAGCCGCAGGAAGATACCTTCCCCTGTACATCCTGGCAACGATCGTCATTTTCTTTCTGTTTCATATGTACGCCACAATGTGGAGTGTGGCGGGGATAAGGGAAGTGACCCACATCGTTGCAGCCTGTGTGATGGCTTCCGTGATTCAGATTGCCGGAATGACCATGCTCGACTGCCGGGTGCCGAGAAGCTTTTATCTGATAAGCTTTGTGGCGCTTTGCGGAAGTGAGATTGTTATTCGCCTGTCGTACAGGATTATGACCACAGTTTTCAGGAAAGGCCCGGATAAACATGAGGCAAAACGGATAATGGTCGTAGGTGCAGGAACCTCCGGAACCATAATCCTCAGGGAAATGACCACCAGCAAATTTGTGGATGGGTATGTGGTTTGCTTTGTCGATGATGATAAGAATAAGGCAGGGAAATATCTAAACGGCGTACCCATTGCCGGAAAAAGGGAAGATATTCCTAGGCTGGTGGAAAAATATGCCATTGATGAAATTTATATCGCCATGCCCTCCGCATCCGCAAAAGACAAGAAAGAGATTATTGAAATCTGCCGGGAATGTCCCTGCGGCTTAAAAATCCTTCCGGGGATTTACCAGCTGTTAAACGGGGAAGTCAGCGTGGACAAGTTAAGGAAGGTGGAAATAGAAGACCTTCTGGGACGGGAGCCGATAAGGGTGAATCTGGATGAAATCCTGGGCTATGTAAGAGATAAAGTCATCCTGGTCACCGGAGGCGGCGGGTCGATAGGGAGTGAACTGTGCAGACAGATTGCCGGACACCAGCCGAAGCAATTAATTGTCTTTGATGTGTATGAGAATAATGCTTATGATTTGCAGCAGGAACTGAAGGAAAAATATCCGGAACTGAACCTGGTGGTGCTGATTGGGTCGGTGAGGAATACGCATCGGATGGAAACGGTATTTGAAAAGTATCGGCCAGATATCGTCTATCACGCAGCAGCGCATAAGCATGTACCATTGATGGAAGACAGTCCAAATGAGGCGATCAAGAATAATGTATTCGGTACATATAAAACAGCAAAGGCGGCGGATAAGTATGGGACGAAAAGGTTTGTGCTGATTTCTACCGATAAGGCCGTGAATCCGACGAACATTATGGGAGCGTCAAAAAGGATGTGTGAGATGGTCATTCAGATGATGAATACCCGGTCGAAGACGGACTTTGTGGCGGTGAGGTTTGGAAATGTTCTGGGGAGCAATGGGTCGGTGATTCCGTTGTTTAAAAAGCAGATTGAACAGGGCGGGCCGGTGACGGTGACGCATAAGGATATTATTCGGTACTTTATGACGATACCGGAGGCCGTGTCTTTGGTATTGCAAGCTGGGGCTTATGCCAAGGGCGGAGAGATTTTTGTACTGGATATGGGCGAGCCGGTAAAGATTTATGATTTGGCAAAGAATTTGATAAGGCTTTCCGGGTATAAACCTGGGGAAGATATACCGATTGTATTTACGGGATTAAGACCTGGGGAGAAGCTGTATGAAGAATTATTGATGGATGAAGAGGGGCTGCAGGAAACACCGAATAAACTAATTCATATAGGGAAACCGATAGAATTTGATATGGAGGAATTTGTGAAGCAGTTGGAGAGGTTATATGAAGTAGCCAATTTGGATTCTGAGGCGATACGGGGGGAAGTGAAGAGGATTGTTCCGACGTATCAGCCAAGAAT
>VSOC01000220.1 GCA_009774615.1 Lachnospiraceae bacterium | reverse complement strand
GGTGATGTGCAGGTAAGGTTTAAGAACGTTAATCTGGAAAAGGTTGATGAAAAGAAAGAAGCTGAACAGGAGAAGGCAGAAGAAAAGTCGATCGTGAAAAAGGCTGTAAGGAAGGTGATGTCCCTGTTCAGTGATGGAAGTGCGGAAGAAGATGCTGCAGCGGTAGCTGAAACAGAAACGGAGGTTGAAGCAGAAAACAAGGACAGCGAAGATGGGAAGGCAGAAGGTAGTGAGGAAGCTGCTGGAGAAACCGGAGAAGCCGCAGAAAACAGCGAGAATATCAAAGTGCTCCATCTGGATGAAGACGCCGTAGTCGCCAATGAGATGAAGAGTGAAGTGCAGGATAATGGCGATGTTGTGATGGATACGGATCATTTCTCGATTTATATTGTGGTGGATATGGACTCCTTATTTGGAGAAGTGAACTTAACTGTACAACATTATGCTAATATTGATTATCCAAGTAACAGTTATGGAATATCATCAGATCCAGTTGAAAGATTAAAAAGAATAAATGAATTTGTTCCAATTTACAGTGAAGATCAGATAAAACTGGATAATCAGTTGAAACGAGAAATAAAAGATCTGAGTAAAGTTTGTATTAATAACTCACAAAATCAGATTGTAAATTATACACTTTTTGAAGTATGGATTCTAAAAAATAATAATACTGATAAAACCAGTACAAAACCTGAAGATTGGTATCGATATAAATATGCTGAAGTAGGAAATTGCACTCCTTTAGATCAGGAATCTGCATCCGCATTGCACAATAATCAGTTTGTTTTAACTAAAGAAGAACATACTATTCGTATGGTATATACTCCAGTAAATAAAATACTGGATGAAGATGTGACTTTTTATGATTATAATGTTACCGATGGTAAAAATAAAACATTTTCTGGTAAAGTAAATCTTGCTGGAATTAACCTTGATAAAAATTATGAAGGTGGCGATGCAACAAACAGAATAGCCGTTGGTCAAAACAGTACAGGAGTCACACATTCCTATAATGAGGCAAAAACTTCAGGCGGAAAATTTTTAAATCAAGCCAATGGCACAAGTGCTGCTACAGGAATGGTTACTGGCGTAAATAAAGATGGACCGGTATACACGGAAGGTGTTTTTGATCCGGGATTATTTAATAGTTCTGAAAAAGAAGGTAAAAAAATACTTGATGGAACAAATGGGAGTGAAAGTTTTTATTTACGTTTCAATCAAAAAGGTAATGTATTTACCCTTTCTGAAGTATATCAAAAGGGCAGATCAAATCCTGTTTTAAAAGAATTGGATGAACTTGATAAATGGTTTTCCAGACCAAATTGGAACAATACAATGAGAATATACACCAATTCCTTTTGGCCTTTAGACTATATAAATGATTATCCTAAAAAAGATCCGCACTTTGGTAAAAGGCGATATCCTGCCAATAGTAATCTGAAAAACTATGGATATCATTACAGTGGAACGAATGACATGGAAGGTAATTTTACTATAAGTGATGATGGCAAGTGGCATAACTGGTTTTTTGGAATGAGATATGATTTCCAATTTACTTTAGGTGATTATATAGGTCCATTGAAGTTCTACTTTGCAGGAGATGATGATTTCTGGCTTTTCCTGGATGGGGAACTTGTGGAAGATATTGATATAGGAGGAATCCATTCTTCAATTGGAAAACTGACCGATTTAAAAGAACATTTGAGAAACGCAGATAAAAATGAAACCCATCAATTAACGGTTATCTATGCTGAACGTGGAGGGACAGGTTCGACATGCTACATGGAATTTATGTTACCCAACGTAAAACAGGTAGATTTTGATACAGAAGCACCTAAGAAAAAGATAAAAGTTAATAAAATATGGGATGATAACTACAATCCTTACCGAGAGCCAATCACAGTTAAACTTTCTTATAGAAAAAACAATGAGTTTGGCACTGGCGAATGGATAGAATATGGGAAATATACCTTAACAAGTGCTAATGCCACAAATGAAAATGAGTGGTCAATGGAATTGGGAAGCTTTCCTTCAACGGGATATGAGTACAAAATAGAAGAAGTTTCAAACCTTCCCGGATACAATATTATGTATGGGGATGGAAACGGAGGTTGGACTTCCAATGTACCTAATGTAGGAGATAATAATGTCACAGAAATAAAGAATACATTAGTTCCCAAAGTACATGTGAAAGTTAAAAAGATTTGGAATGACAAAGATGATCAAGAGGGCAATCGACCTCAAATGGTAAATATGCAGCTTCAGTATAAAAAAGAAAACAGCGAAGAATATCTTAATTATCCTGGGGATGCAGGAAGACTAACTCTAGATGGAATAGTGGATTCTGAGGAAGATGCTCAAAAAAGCGCAAAAGAAATTGGCGAATGGGAAGGTATTTTTGAAGATTTACCATATTATATTGATGGCGAAGCAGTTACGTATCGAGTTCGTGAATTAAAAGAAGAAATTATAGATGGCGAAAAGAAATATATCGTAGTAGAAAACCAAGGAAATTTACCAGGAAAATTTCAATCATCGGATAATATAGACTGGAGCTATAAAGTAACTTATCAGGATGAAGATAATTTCCCTGATTTCCCTGAATTGTCTGAGAAACCATCAACGGACGCAGCTAAAGATGATCAGTTAATAGCAAATACAACCGTTACGAATACTTTTGAACCCCGAATTGATCGGTATGTAATCAAGAATTGGGAAGGTGTCCCTGACGAAATTAATGTAGATGCTAGGATTGGTTTATATCAGAAATCAGAAGAAAATGACTGGACTTTGGTAAAGCATTGGGCAAAAAAAGATATTAAAACTAATTCTATAACCTGGGCAGAATCAACTGAGGATGGCGCAAAAGAAGAAGACTTCATTTTAACTTTCAATTCAAATTTACTGTCACTTAAAGGAGCATGGAAAGGACTTCCAAAGTATGACCAAAATAATCAAATAATTGAATATAGTATATTTGAACTAGATGTTTTTGGTAAACCTATAGAAGCTTCCATCACAAACAGCATTATTACAACCATTGGTGATTATCGATTTGAAGTCACTCAAGAAATGCCAAACAGTGGTGAAGAAGGAAAGGAAAATGTAGTAACCATCACAAATAAGTATATGTTCGATTTGAATATAACTAAAGAAATAGGAGGTAATGCTTCATCATCAAAGAAATTCAAGTTTACTGCTGAAATAAAGAAAGATAATGAAACCATTATATTACCAAATCCAACAGAAAGTGATATTGATAAATACAAAGGATATACGGTAGATGCGCAAGGTGTAATTAGCTTTGAATTGGGTGCCAATGAAACAATAACTATTCCAGTTCCTTCCGGATGTAAGGTTGAAATTAAAGAAGATGAAGCGAGCCATGCTGGTTACTATGTAAAATTTAAGATGAATGGAGAAGAAATTCCCGGAGATACCGTTACTGTTGAAATTCCTGATGAAGGTACTACTCCTAAAGTTGAAGTGGTTTGTACGAATACTCCTGGTGCAGTCCTTCCGGATACCGGAGGTCCCGGACTTCTGATGATGAGCCGTTTGGGATGGATGCTGCTGTTGCTGGCATTATTGATGGCAGGTATGGAAATTCAGTTCTATGGCGAACGAAGAAACCGTAAAGCAGCCAATGCACAAAGAGAAAACAGCCGGGGTTTTGACCCAGATGATTATTGATCAATTTAACAAATGTAATGCATACCTGCGGTTCAGGGACATCCGGTTCCGCAGGTGTACATAAAGAACCGCAGACATTGTATCGTTTTGCATTGGGCAATGTATGTACACACCTGAAAGATTATGAAGGGAGGCGGGAGGGAAAAGAGTATGAAAGTGCATCCGAAAAGGATATTTGGATGTAAGAAAAGCAGTTATCACTACCCGGGTGAAAACCCACATATCCCAGAAGGGAACACAGGTTATTGTGTGCTTGAAAAAGCATAATTAACAAATAAAAAAGAAAGGAAAAAAAGAATGAAGAAAATGAAGAAATTAGCCAGTTTAATATTGGCGGTAATTATGGTTTTATCAATGACAATTGCAGCATTTGCAGATGAACAGTACACGATTACTGTACAACCACAGGACAAAACAAATGTTTCGTTGGCAGGAAATACCTATTATGCATATAAGGTATTTGATGTGACCTATGATACGGAAAGGAAGGCGTATGCATATACAGTTGCAGAAGAATTCATAAACTTTGAATATGATGGAAAAAGTGGAAAAGAACTTATATCATTCGTGGAAAGTATGAAAGATAATTCTGATGCATTGAATGCATTTGCAGAAAGTGCACTTATCTATGCAAAATCAAATAAAATAAATTGTATAGCTAAAAAGGCAGAAACTGAATCAGTAACGATTGATGTAAAAGAACCAGGTTATTATTTAGTTGCCGGTTCAGCAACTGCTGAAGGAGATCAGACCGTTATCGCAGCTTGCGCATTGAGTACAGTAGCACCAAGTACAACGGTTAATGTCAAAGCTGATGCTCCGTCTTTAGAGAAAAAAATTATTGAAAATGACAAACCAGTAGATGCAAATAATGCTGCTATTGGCGATACTGTTCATTATCAGATTACATCTAAAGTTCCTAATATGACAGGA
>VSOC01000022.1:17219-41791 GCA_009774615.1 Lachnospiraceae bacterium | reverse complement strand
CTTATGTATAGGCTGCTTCAGTCTTGGCTATGCCATCGGAAGCAGAGATAATGACAAGACACAGAAATAGCCGCCCCGGTCTGGAAAACTAAGCGGCTATTTCTGCTTTAAATTAACAGGCAACCGTCTATCGGCAGTTCCCGGAGGGTATCTGTTAGTAGCAGATGCCCTTCTTTTTCTATTTAGATAATATCTCAATTCGGCTTAAAAGTCAATGCATTTGAATTTTTTCCTCATTCTTTTAGTGGTTAGAAGCCCCAGAAAAGTTCCCTTACCAGGTTCGGGCAAAAATAGATGACCTGAATATCCGGACAGGCCCCGGGGTTAATTACGGCACTACGAGTCAGTTTACCGGCAGCGGAACCTTCACCATTGTAGAGGAAAGGCAAGGCTCAATTAGCAGCAGCGGTAAGCTGGGAGCCTGGGGGCTTCTGAAATCCTATCAGAAAAACCGGGACGGTTGGATTTGTCTGTCGTTTGCAGAAAAAGTTTAATGCAGAAATAGAATTGATAAGAAAAACTCTAAAAATGACGCATTTCCACTATAAATTATTATACAATTTGTAATGTACGTCCTGATAAAAATTCTAAATTATTCTTAATTTTTTCAATATCCCAGTCCCACCAGGAAAGATTTTGCAAGTATGAAATTTTTTCTGGTGGAAAACGAAACTTAATGTGCTTTGCAGGAACACCTCCTACAATTTCATAAGGAAGGACATCATGTGTTACAACAGCACCTGCAGCAATAATGGCACCATTACCAATGGAAGAAACTTTTTGTAGAATGGTGACATTGTGGCTAATTAAAACATCGTTTCCAATAATAATAGGTGTACGAATAAATCTCGAAGGATCTATTTTGTCTGTAATGGGATGTGTTGTAATAAATTGGTGGTTATGTTCTATTGGAGAAATAAATACACCAGATGAGATGGAGCAGAATTTGCCTATTGTACAATTTTCGATATATGAATTTACATTGACATTCATCTAATCCCTCCAATTCGGCAAGTTCTTCGAGTTCCGGAAGCAATGTGAACATGTTTTCCATAAGTGGCTTTTAAGCTGGCAGAAAGACTTTCAATTTGCGTATGATGTTTTTTGTTGTAAATATATAGTTTATATTTTTTCAGATAATTCTTCATATAGTCCTCCTCGTATTATTGAAATTTTTCGTAAATGTCAAATATTGCCTGTTGAAATCATAACATATGTAATTGAGATAAGCAATATTTATCGGTAAAAGCCTGTAAAAAACTATTCTCGAATTTATCATAGGTTTCTACAGTATAGCCCTCCATACTGACTAATAATAAACTGTGCCAATTTAGGATTTGGCTGGCTGATTTTTACCGGGTATTGCAGTCGTTTTTCATATTTCCACATTTAATCGCATCCTCCTTCCCATGGCCACGGATCATTGTTCCAAGTCCAATAGCTGTTGTCATTGACATCGGTCATAAAGAGCGGTCCGCACTGTGCTTCATAGGCTTGAATCGCATTCTGGTACAAGGCTTTGGCTTGCTGATAGTAGGATAGGGCTGTGGCATCACAGGGGTGTGTATCTAAAAAAAGCAAAACTTCATCCACGGCAAAGCCGGTTTGGTATACTTGATTTAATAATGTATTGCAGGTGGAATTATTCATTGCTGATACCTCCTGTAATTAAAATTCAAATCCAATTCGGGGAATATGGTTCCCTGATTTAATGCTTTATCCAATGGATAGGTCTGACGCCATATCTGCCATGGAACATAGGCCATTCCTACAGGAAATTGCTGCTCAAACACGCCGGTATTCATGGACGGGCATGTGCTGGAGGAAAAATAATTCATATAAAAACTCCTTTCTATAACTTATACTGCCAGAGTCCATTCAAAACGGATTTCCACAAGTACAGGGGAAATTCATTTTTAAGCTGCTCTACTATAGGTTATGTAAAAAGAAGGGTTCAGTTCCTGAATTCTTTATTATTGTGTTCTTTATACTTTTCGGTTATACTTTAAGAAAAAGGAGATAGAAGATCATGAAAGAATCCATTCACAAATATTTTCAGGTAGGGACAATTCAGTGGATGTCATTTCCAAAAATGGGGGTTTTAGAGTCCATGAAGAGGATTGCCGCCGATGATTATTTTGACGCAGTTGAGATTACGCAGTGTAAAGATGACGCAGAGCGGGAAGAAGTGAAAAAGATGTTGGCTCAATCGCATCTTAAGGTGTGCTATGGGGCACAGCCAAGGCTGCTTGGCCCTAAGTTAAATCCGAATGCTCTCAATGAAAATGAGCGAAGAAAGGCGGAGGCAACACTGCTGGAGGCTATCGATGAGGCAGAATATCTCGGGGCAGAGGGCATTGCTTTTTTGGCTGGGAAATGGGAAGAGAAAACAAAAGAGCAGGCATATCAGCAGTTGCTTATGACCACAAGAAATCTTTGTAATTATGCGGCAAAGAAGAAAATGATGGTAGAGCTGGAAGTATTTGATTTTGATATGGATAAGGCGGCATTGATTGGACCGGCTCCCTATGCCGCACGGTTTGCCGCTGATGTGCGGATGACGAATTCTAATTTTGGATTGCTGGTTGATTTATCGCATTTTCCAACGACCTATGAAACTTCGACCTTTGTAATCCAGACCCTTCGTCCCTACATAACCCATCTTCATTTTGGCAATGCGGTAGTAAAAAAGGGATGTACGGCTTATGGGGACAAGCACCCAAGATTTGGATTTCCGGAAAGTGCTCATGATACAGCCCAGCTTCTTGACTATTTAAAGGTGTTAAAACAGGAAGGATTTTTCCGTTCGGATGCCCCTTTTGTCTTATCCATGGAGGTTGCGCCGGTTGGAGAAGAAGATGAGGAAATCGTGCTGGCAAATACAAAACGGGTATTAAACCGTGCATGGGCATTGCTGGAAGATTAAATGTTATTGTTCACACGTTCACAGTAACGAGTAAAAATCCATGAAAATCGTTTTCGTCGATGGGATTTTTAAAACAATGGTGAAACATGCATCAGAATGGAGGAAAGACATGAAACGTTTATTAGTGGTTGTGGATATGCAGAAGGATTTTATTGACGGAAGTCTTGGGACAAAAGAAGCACAGGCGATTGTCCCGGGAGTTGCTGCACGGATAAGGGAATATCTGAAAGCTGGTGATGAGGTTGTGTTCACCCTGGATACACACGGTGAAGATTATCTGGACACGCAGGAAGGGAAGAAGCTTCCGGTAAAGCATTGCCTAAAAGGGACGACGGGCTGGGAACTTTGCCGGGAACTGGCTGGAATCGAGGGAAAGCGATTTGAGAAGGATGGCTTTGGAAGCCGGGCTTGTGCGGAGTATGTTGCAAAAGGAAACTATTCCTGCGTGGAGCTTGTCGGGCTGTGTACGGATATCTGTGTAATTTCCAATGCTGTGCTGATTAAATCCTTTACGCCGGAAATCCCCGTGCTGGTCAATGCCGCCTGCTGCGCCGGTGTGACGCCGGAAAGTCATCAAAATGCGCTGAACGCGATGGCGATGTGCCAGATAGAAATTTTACCTGCCGGATGAAAATTCAGGAAAAATAATCTAAAGAAAAATTTTCTCTTTTTACCATTTTCTATCACAAAATGAACACAATCTAATGATAAAGTAAAATTAATTTTTAGATTGCAGGTAGATTACAGGCAAAGAGAGGAGAACTAAAATGCATTTCAAATCTATGATTTCTTCCCTTTTAATTATTACGACAGCAACAGCAATGTGTACGATGGATGCTTTTGCTTCGAGTAAATATGATCTTCGCAGACGGGTAATTGAACTGACGGGGATTTTTAAGCTTTCTAATGGAAGCCGCCGGGTCAGCAGGGCAGAGTTTGCGGCCATGCTGGTTCGGGCTTCTTCCTACCGGGAAACCGTGAGCGCTGCGGCGGGGGTGTCGGTATTTACCGATGTTCCCGCGGAGCATGAATATGCCTCCTATATCCGCATTGCCGCAAGGCAGGGATGGATGAAGGGATTTCTTGGCGGAAAGTTTAAACCGGAGGAGTACATAACCCTGCAGGATGCGGCAAATGCGGTTCTGGCTGTTCTTGGCTATACGAACGAGGATTTTACCGGGAACCAAAACGGAAGCCGGATTGCCAAGTTCCAGTATCTGGAGTTAAATCAGGAACTGGAAGGTGTGCAGCCGGACGAGGTATTAACGGAAGATAATTGTCTGAACCTTTTCTATAATCTGTTAAAGACAGAACCTAAAAATTCTCAGCAAATTTACGGCGCGTTTATGGATTTAACCTTGAGCAGCGACGGGGAGATTAACCCCTTGGAAATGCTGGATACCTCAGTAAAAGGCCCATTGGTTGTGACCAAAAGCCGGACAATGGCTTCTCAGCTTCCTTTTCTTATGGATAAGGCAAGCTTTTTTCTGGACGGCGAGCCGGCAACCAAAGCAGAGATCAAGGCAGCCCAGGAAGAAAACGGCTATGTGGTGATGTATTATAATGCCTCCTCAAAGACCGTCTGGGTGTATTCTGCCCAGTCCGACAGTATGAGCGGTCAGACTGTTCTGCGCGGCGAAATTACCAATATCTACTACCGCGCATCGGATGTGATGACGCCTACCGCCGTTACATTGACTACGGATGACGGGGATTCTTATGAATGCAGTCTGACCACTTCCGATCTTCAGTTTGCGTTTTCGATCTACGGAACGGTGAAAGTGGGCGATGATGTTATTCTGATCTGCAGCGGTTCATCCGAGGGCGCAGACGGAGATATTACCTATCGGGTAACGGATTTTGTGGAAGATTAATGATAATATAGAAAAATGGCGAGTGAGGGTTGTCATGGCAGAGCAGAACAGGGAAAAGGCAGCAGCAGATAAGGGGCAGAAAGCAGCAGATAAGGAGCAGAAAGCAGCAGATAAGGAGCAGAAGGCAGCGGCAGATAAGGGGCAGAAAGCAGCGGCAGATAAGGGGCAGAAAGCAGCAAAGCAAGAGAAAAAAATAAGCAGCAAAGAACAGAAGCGAAAAAGGCGGAAGCGGAAAAAAGCAGTAATTGTTCTTTTGCTTATTGCACTGGCAGCAGGCGGGGCAGGATGGGCGTATGTTCAGCACCGGAAGTCGGTTCAGGCGTCGGCCCAGGTAAGCGAGCACCGGACGGCAACGGTCACGCGGCGGGATATTACTTCGGAGCTATCCTCTTCGGGAACACTTGCACCAAAGGATACCTATTCGATTACTTCCCTGGTTGAGGGCGAGATTATCTTTGCGGAATTTGAAGAAGGGGATCAGGTTGAAAAAGGACAGGTGCTGTACCAGATTGACGGAAGTTCGATGGAAACGGAAATCCAGTCGGCAAATAATTCATTGACCAGGGCACAGAAAACCTATTCCAGTGCAGTGAAAGATTATCAGAGCATTCAGGCGGAGCTGAGCGGGAATACCTATAAGGCCACGAAAGCCGGCTATATTAAGGAACTGCATCTGGAAGAGGGTGATAAGATTGGTGCCAATGCGCAGATTTGTGATATTTATGACGATCTGGTGTTGGAAATTCGTATTCCTTTTCTTTCCGGCGAAGCAGAAGCCATCGAAGAGGGAATGGAAGCTTTTCTGACCCTTACCGATACCGGAGAAGCCGTCAGCGGCATAGTTACTTCGGTCAGCGCCATGGAAGAGGTGCTGGCGGGAGGCAGCCTGGTTCGCTATGTGTCGATTGATGCCGCCAATCCTGGAGGACTCACGGCGCAGACCAGTGCTACCGCCATGGTCAATGGTATGCTCTGTGCCGAAGAAGGAAGCTTTTCGCCGAAAATCAATACGGTGATGGCGGCCGATTTGGAATCAAGCGTGGAAGTGGAAACGATTCTGGTGCGGGAAGGGCAGTATATTGAAAAAGGAACACCGATTTTTCAGATTACCGCAGAATCGGTGGAGAAGATATTAAAAAATTATGAGGACAGTATAGACAGGGCAAAGGAATCCGTGGAAAGTGCGGAAAACAAGGTGGAATCGACAAAAGATTCCTATGAAAACTATACGATAACCGCCCCTATCTCCGGGCAGGTCATCACCAAGACCTCCAAATTGGGCGATAATATCAGCAGGAATACAAACAACAGCACCGTAATGGCAGTGATTTACGATTTATCGGCGCTTACCTTTGAGATGTCCATTGACGAACTGGATATTCAAAAGGTAAAGGTGGGCCAGAAGGTTGTGGTTACGGCAGACGCCTTTGAAGGGGAAACCTTTTCCGGAACAGTGACCAACGTAAGCCTGCAGAGTACGGCCTCCAACGGCGTTACCAATTATCCGGTAACTGTAACCATGGATGAAACCGGAAACCTCCTTCCCGGAATGAATGTGGACGGTGTAATTATCTTAGAGGAAGTGCAGGATGTTTTATCTATTCCTGTAGATTCCCTGATGCGCGGAAACCGGGTTTATGTAAAAGGCGAAGCACCTGCTTTCGGAGATGCCGGAAATGGTGAAAAGCCGGAAGGTGATGGGCCACAGACCGGAAGCGGTGAAAAGCCGGAAGGTGACGGCTCGCAGGCTGGAAGCGGTGGAAGACCAGAAGGCAGCGGGCCGCAGATGGAAAATAGCAAAGATACGGAAAGAAATCATTCATCATCGGAGAGAGGTTCAATCGGCGGAGCACCTGAAGGTTTTTATGTTGTGGAAGTGGAAACCGGACTGATCAGCGATGAATATGTGGAGATTTTAAGCGGACTGGAAGAGGGGCAGGAAGTTTATGTGGATGAGTCCTCACAAAATAATACCAATATGTTTATGATGCCCGGCGGAATGGGCGGACCCGGGATGGGTGGTCCTGGCAGCGGTATGGGCGGACGCAGCGGTCCCGGAGGAATGCGGTAAAAATAATGTTACTGTTCACATGTTCACAGCATGCACAAAAAGTATAAGGAGGCAGAGCCGCAGGCATGGAAGCATCGGTTAATTTGGACATTCCATTGATTGAATTAAGGAATATTGAAAAAATCTACCAGATGGGGGACGAAGAGGTTCGCGCCAATGACGGGATCAGCCTGGAAATCCATCGCGGGGAGTTTGTTGCCATCGTGGGAAAGTCGGGGAGCGGGAAGTCCACACTGATGAATATTATCGGTGCACTGGATGTTCCCACTTCCGGCGAATATTTTCTGGGCGGCGAGGATGTCAGCGATATGGAGGACGATGAACTGGCAGAAATCCGAAATAAGATGATTGGATTTATTTTCCAGCAATATAATCTTCTTCCGAAACTGAATCTATTGGAAAATGTGGAACTTCCTCTGCTCTATGCGGGCATCCCGTCCGGTGAGCGCAGGGAGAGGGCCATGGCTTCTCTTGCCCGGGTGGGCCTAAAGGAAAAGTGGAAAAATATGCCTTCCCAGCTTTCCGGCGGGCAGCAGCAGAGGGTTTCCATTGCCCGTGCGCTGGCTGGTGAACCCTCCCTGATCCTTGCCGATGAGCCGACCGGGGCACTGGACTCCAAAACCAGCCGTGAAGTTCTGAATTTTTTAAAACAGCTGAATGAAGAAGGAAATACCATTGTAATGATTACCCATGACAGTTCCATTGCCTTAGAAGCCCGGCGGGTGGTTCGGGTGCATGACGGGAAGATTAATTTTGATGGAGATGTAAACGACTATGCTGCAATCCTTTAAACTGGCATTAAAAAGTATATGGAGCAATAAAATGCGCTCGTTTTTAACCATGCTTGGCATTATTATCGGCGTGGCTTCCGTGATTATCCTGGTCAGCCTGGTTAATGGCTACATGTCCACGGTGGTGGAAAATTTTGCCAGCATGGGCGTAAACCAGATGTCCGTCCGTCTGACGAATTTAAGTTCCCGAAAAGCGGATGTTGATGATTTCTATGACTTTTACAGCGAAAATACTGATATTTTTGCCCAGATGAGTCCGAATGTAAGTCTTATGGCAACCTTAAAGAAGGGCAATGATTCCCTGACATCCACGTCGATTAGCGGCTGTTCGGAAGAGTATCTGGATTTGAAAAACTATGAACTGGAAGCCGGGCGCAATATCCAGTACGCCGATATCCTTTCCCGAAATAAGGTCTGTGTGGTCGGTTATTATGTCGCACAGGAGTTCTTTGGCGACGGGCAGAGCGCGCTGGGGGAAACAATTAAGATCAATGGCTATGCGTTTAAGATTATCGGCGTGGTTGAGCGCCAGGACGAGGACGATCTGGACGAAGGCGGGACGGACGATTTTTTGTGGATGCCCTACAGTATCGCAGTGAAGATGGCAAGGAGCGCAGATATCAGCAATTACACCTTTGCGACCGCAGATATTGACTATACGGACAGGGCGAAGGAACTTTTGGAAAACTTCCTCTATGAAATTTATAAAAATGAAGATTTATACCGGGTAATGGCAAACAGCGAAATGCTGGATTCCCTAAATGAACAGATTGCCATGATGTCCGCCATGCTTGGCGGTATTGCCGGGATTTCTCTGCTGGTGGCAGGGGTTGGCGTAATGAATATTATGTTGGTTTCCGTGACGGAGAGGACGAGGGAGATCGGCATCCGAAAATCCTTAGGGGCAAAGCGCGGGACAATTATGCAGCAGTTTGTTATCGAGGCCGCAGTGACCAGTTCCATTGGCGGTGTAATTGGGATAGTGCTGGGCGCAGGAGTGACCGGGCTTGCCGGGAATCTAATGGGGATAAACGCAGTGCCTACACCGGGGGCAGTATTGATTTCCTTCAGTGTTTCGGTGGGAATCGGTTTGATTTTCGGCTATATGCCGGCGAACCGGGCAGCAAAATTAAATCCGATTGATGCGCTGCGGAGTGAGTAGCAGGGAGTTTGCAGTTGTGTTCTTATAAAAAATGGTGTATACTGTCACTTGGAAGGAGGCAGAGAGATATGGAAGCGTTGAAAGAAGTCGGCTGCACACTTGAGGATATTTATGCCCTTCCTGACAGGGAGCGGGCAGAACTGATTGACGGACAGATTTATTTTATGGCACCGCCAAGCAGAATACATCAAAGAATTAGTTGGAAACTGCATCAGGCAATAGCAAATTATATTGATAAAAACAATGGTAAATGTGAAGTTTATGCAGCTCCGTTTGCGGTGTTTTTAAATGACGATGATATCAATTATGTTGAGCCGGATATTTCTGTTATATGTGATGAACACAAATTGGATAACGCGGGTTGTCATGGGGCTCCGGACTGGGTTATTGAAATCGTATCTCCCAGCAGTCATAAGATGGATTATTACCTGAAGCTGTTTAAATACCGCACAGCAGGAGTTAGGGAATATTGGATTGTTGATCCAGATAAAGAAAGAATCTTTGTCTATCGTTTTGAACAGGATACGGTGGATGAATATTTGTTTGGAAATGATGTTCCTGTTGGAATTTACCGGGACTTTGTGATAAAGGTGGAGTAATTCAAATTCTTTATATGGTTCACATTGGTTGTGCACTAGCCCAATTTATCGTACGGTCAGCGCAGCAAGTGCGCAGACCTGTGTGAACCGTAATGTCAGCTTCAGAAAGAGGGAATTTATGCCCTCTTTTTTCTTGACTTTTTTATTCTAATGAGTTAGAATAAATTTATTCTAATGTATTAGAACGAATAATTTTAGGAGGAATTGCAATGCCCGTACCGAAAGTTTTTGAAAGTGAATATCGTTTTTGCCTGATTTTATGGGAGAATGAACCGATAAAAAGTGCAGAACTTGCCCGGCTGTGTCAGGAAAGGCTGGGGTGGTCAAAGACAACTACCTACACGGTAATTAAGCGCCTGCGTGACCGGGGCGTGGTTAAAAGTGTAAAGACGGTGGTTTCTTCTCTGGTTTCTAAGGAAGAAGTGCAGAGAGCGGAGATTGATGATTTGGTGGAAAAACGATTTGAAGGTTCGCTTCCGGCGTTTATTGCGTCCTTTGCTTCAGGCAGGGGATTATCGGAAAAAGAAGTCGATGAAATCCGCCGAATCATTGGCAAATAAATTGTGTTTGCGATAAAAATGCACAGTTTGCAAAGTTTGCAGAAAATACAGAAAAATAATGATTAAAGAAAGAGAAGGTACATCATGCAAAATATCCTGTTAAGCTGTTTTTTTCGCTGCGTCAATTTATGTTTTTGTCCAGGAAGATGGGACGGAGATAGGTTTGTATTAACACATGTAGCAGAACAAATTTTTGGGATTTAAAAACAGAATATTTAAAAATTTTTGCTTTTTATTGTATTTTTAATGATTTTCATTTATAATTGTGAAAGAAAAGAGATTTTACAGATAAGTGAAGATAATTTAAAACAATTTGACCCGGAAGCAAAAACAGAAAAAGAACTTGTAAATGTTATGCAAATTCGGGTCAACAGAAAGGAAAAACAGCAACGCAGCATGGAGGCAGGAAAAAAATTTCTTCCGATTTCCCGTGAAGATATGAAGGAACGGGGCTGGGAACAGTGTGATTTTGTCTATATTACCGGGGATGCCTATGTGGATCACCCCTCGTTTGGCACGGCGATTATCAGCCGGGTGCTGGAGGCGCATGGGTTTAAGGTGGGAATGATTGCCCAGCCGGACTGGAAGGATGATGCAAGTATTCAGGCTCTGGGCGAACCCCGCCTTGGCTTTTTGGTTTCTTCGGGAAATATGGATTCTATGGTAAATCACTACACCGTGTCGAAAAAACGGCGTCAAAAAGACCAGTACAGCCCCGGCGGGGTGATGGGAAAACGGCCGGATTATGCGGTGGTGGTGTACTCTAATTTAATCCGCCGCACCTATAAAAAAACGCCGGTGATTATCGGAGGGATTGAGGCAAGCCTCCGCAGGCTGGCGCACTATGACTACTGGTCGAATCAGTTAAAGCATTCGATTCTGGTGGATTCTCAGGCGGATCTGCTTTCTTACGGGATGGGAGAGCGATCGATCGTGGAGATTGCCCAGGCACTTGACAGCGGGCTGGCGGTTTCGGATATCACGTTTGTGGATGGCACAGTGTATAAGGCAAAAAGCCTGGATTCCGTTTACGACGCTGTGATTCTCCCGGATTTTTCTGCGCTGCAAAGGGATAAAAGAACTTATGCAGAAAGCTTTTATAAACAATACTGCAGCACTGACCCCTTTACCGGAAAACGTCTGGCGGAGGGCTACCGGGATAATCTTTACATTGTCCAGAATCCTCCGGCAAAACCTCTAAGTTCGATGGAAATGGATGATATTTATGCCCTTCCCTACACCCGAACTTTTCATCCCTCCTACCAGGAAGCGGGGGGCGTACCGGCGATTGAGGAGATTAAGTTCAGTCTGACCAGCAACCGTGGATGCTTTGGCGGGTGCAGTTTTTGTGCGCTGACCTTTCATCAGGGAAGGATTATTCAGGCCAGAAGCCATGAATCCCTGGTAGATGAAGCAAAACTTTTGGTTCGGGATAAGGATTTTAAGGGCTATATTCATGACGTGGGCGGGCCAACCGCCAATTTTCGTTTTCCTGCCTGTGATAAACAGTTCGAGCACGGAGCCTGCCCCGGAAAACAATGCCTTTTTCCCGAACCCTGTTCAAATTTACGGGCAGACCATCAGGATTATATTGCCCTGCTAAAGAAACTTCGTGAACTTCCCGGGGTGAAAAAGGTATTTATTCGGTCGGGGATTCGCTTTGATTATCTGTTAGCGGACAAAAGCCGGGATTTCTTATGGGAACTCTGCCGCCATCATGTCAGCGGACAGCTAAAGGTTGCGCCGGAGCATGTTTCGGATGCCGTTCTTTTGCGGATGGGAAAGCCGAAAAATAAGGTGTACCGGCAGTTTATCCGTGAATATCAGTCCGTGAATGGTCAGCTTGGCAAAAAACAGTATCTTGTGCCCTATCTGATGTCCTCGCACCCGGGCAGCAGCTTAAAGGAAGCGGTGGAACTGGCGGAATACATCCGGGATTTGGGCTATATGCCGGAACAAGTGCAGGATTTTTATCCGACGCCATCGACGATTTCCACCTGTATGTACTACACCGGACTTGACCCCAGGACGATGGAAAAGGTCTATATTCCCGACAGCCCGCATGAAAAGGCAATGCAGCGGGCATTAATCCAGTATCGCGACCCTAAATTATATGATTTGGTGGAAGAGGCATTAGTAAAGGCCGGAAGGAAGGATTTAATTGGTTTCGGCCCCAAATGTTTAATTCGGCCCAAAGGGAGGCAGAATAAGCAGGAGGAGGATGTTAAAAATAAAGATAATAAAAATAAAGCTAGTAAAAATAAAGCTGCTAAAAATCACCGGGAATTTGCACCAAACAAAAAGAAAACGATACCATCCATTAAAGAAAAAGAAGCAGGAAGAAAGAAAAAGACGATTCGGAACGTGCATAAAAAGCATGAACATTAACGTATTTGGAATACCTGAATGAATGCCGCTAATCGGCGGCGGACTTTGAAAATAAGGACAGGAGCGAGGGAAAGACGATGAAAATAGCGATTATTACCGGTGCCTCTTCCGGGATGGGAAGGGAAAGCGCTGTGCAGCTTGCCGATCGGTTTGGCGGAAAACTGGATGAAATCTGGCTGCTTGCCAGAAGAAAAGAGAAGATGGAAGAATTAATCGGACAGGTTCCGGCAAAGCTCCGTTTATTCCCCATGGATATCACGGACAGGATTCAGCTGGAAAAACTTAAGCTGGCGCTGGAGGAAGAAAAGCCCAGGGTGGTTTTTTTAGTCAATGCTGCCGGTTTTGGGAAGATCGGGAAGGTGGGAGAGGTTTCTCTTTCCGATGAAATGGGGATGGTGCAGTTAAACTGCCAAGCTTTATGTGCGGTGACGAATATTGTCCTTCCCTATCTTCAAAAGGGAAGCCGGGTTATCCAGTATGCTTCTTCGGCAGCTTTTCTTCCGCAGGCGGGGTTTGCCATTTACGCGGCGACAAAATCCTTTGTTTTAAGCTACAGTCAGGCATTAAACCAGGAATTACAGGAACGGGGAATCCGTGTCACGGCGGTTTGTCCGGGGCCGGTGGATACAGAGTTTTTTGCGGTTGCCGAAACCACCGGGGAAATACCGGCATATAAGCAGTTCGCTATGGCTAATCCCAAAAAGGTGGTGCGTCTGGCAATCAGGGACAGTCTGATGGGGAAGCGTGTTTCCATTTACGGCCTGACCATGAAATCCTTTTACTGGTTATGCCAGCTTCTTCCCCATTCCCTGCTTTTGACTGTGTGGGACGGGCTGATGCAGGCGGCAAAATATGGGCGAAAGGGCTGGAAGAAGAAAGGGTAATAGATAATGAGATAAAAGATAAAGGGATAAAAATAAAGGATAAAAATAAAAGGTAAAAATAAAAGATAAAAATAAAAGATAAAAATTAAGGAAAAGGTTATTTGGCGTTATTGGCGTTATGAAACAGTTAAAGTAATCAATAAAAAGGATGAACCATGAAAAGAAGGAAAAAAGGGGAATACGGTTATCGAAATGCTCATCAGCACATGGAAATCGGCAAGGTTCTCTTCGGCATTGCGGCAATTTTGGTTCAGCTTGGTGCCAGACATTTTACGGATCAGGAAGCAATGAAAAATATTTTAACGGTTATGGCGATTTTATCGGCGCTGCCGACGGCAAACGTGGCAGCACCGCTTTTGGCATCGATAAAATACCGCACGCCGAGCCGCAGCTTTTATGAACAGCTTTCGGCGTATGAAGGGAAGGTTTCGGTGCTGTATGATTTAATCCTTACTTCCAAAGAACAGATTATGCCGATGGATGGGATAATTATTCATCCTACGGGCGTGTATTGTTACTGCTCTAATCCTAAGCTGGCGGCGGATAAGGCAGAGCGGTTTTTTAATGATTTATTCCGCAGCCATCGCCTGGATCCGCATGTGAAGATATTGACGGGAGAAAAAGAATTTTTTAAGAGAGCCGCCTCGCTAAAACCGGAAAACGAGTATGAGGACGACGGGAGTCTGGGGTATACGATACAGTTGCTGAAGGATATTTCGATGTGATGAATGAGGTTAAGATGCAGTCCGCAGCGATAGGAGAAAATGATGCAGTTCACAGCGATAGGAGAAAATGATGCAGTCCGTAACGATAGGAGAAAATGAAGCAGGGCAGAGGCTGGATAAGTTTTTAGGCAAATACCTTAAACTTGCGCCAAAGAGTTTTCTGTATAAGATGTTAAGAAAAAAGAATATTACGGTAAACCGGAAAAAATGTGATGGTTCGGAAAAGCTGGCTTTCGGCGATGAAGTTCAGTTTTTTTTATCGGAGGAAACCATACAAAAATTTTCCCAAACCGATGAAATAACGGATTCTAAGCATGGCAGGGCGACGGATAATGTTTTCTGTCAAACGGCCCGCCCGCCGGGGTTAGAGATTATTTATGAGGATAAGCATATTTTAATCCTAAATAAACCTTCGGGCATTCTCTCGCAGAAGGCGGAGGCTTCGGATTATTCCCTGGTTGAGCAGATTATCGATTATCTTTTAGAGAGCGGGCAGATTTCTAAGGAACAGCTTAGAACCTTTCGTCCGTCCGTGTGCCATCGCCTGGATCGGAATACCAGCGGCCTGATTGTTGCCGGAAAGTCATTGGCAGGGCTGCAGGAAATGAGCAGGCGGTTAAAAGAACGTTCCATCCATAAAGAATATCTCTGTGTTGTCTGCGGGCAGATGAAGGAGAAAAAAAGAATTTCCGGTTTTTTGAAAAAAGAGGAAAAAACCAACCAGGTAAGGATTTATTCAGAGGAAGTTGAAGGAAGCCTTCCCATTGTCACAGAATACATGCCTTTGGAGGAGAAGGGGGCATACACCCTTTTGAAAGTAGCGCTGATTACCGGGAGAACCCATCAAATCCGGGCACATCTTTCTTCTATCGGGCATCCCATTGTGGGCGATTATAAATACGGTAGCCCTGCGGTGAATGCCCGGGTGAAAAAGCAGTATGGGATTTCCTCGCAGATGCTTCATTCCTGGAAAATAGAATTTTCGCAGCTTCAGGAGCCTTTAGAAACATTGAACCATAGAAGCTTTACCGCACCGCCGCCAGCGTCGTTTGATGTGTGGAAGTGGGAAGTTTTAAAAAGAAATCAATAAGTGAAAATTTTTCGTTGCAGTGAATGTATGAACAGAAACAAGTTCTCTTTTTATGAAGAAAATTTCTGACACATGAAGGTTGACATCTTTTCCGGCAAACGGTATAGTAGGTAGAGAAAAAGCGAATAGGAAAAACAAAAGCAAATACTTTACGCGATTGGAAGGAAATGAATATGGGAAAAATTATTTTAACTGGGGACAGACCCACGGGAAAACTTCATATAGGGCATTATGTCGGCTCATTAAAGCAGAGGGTGAAGTTGCAAAATTCAGGGGAATATGACGAGATTTTTATTATGATTGCGGATGCACAGGCGTTGACGGATAATGCGGACAATCCGGAAAAGGTGCGCCAGAACATTATCGAAGTGGCTCTGGATTATCTGTCGGCAGGATTAGACCCGCAAAAGTCTACCCTGTTTATCCAGTCGCAGATTCCTGAACTTTGTGAACTGTCCTTTTATTATATGAATCTGGTCACGGTATCGCGGCTTCAGCGCAATCCTACGGTGAAGTCGGAGATTCAGATGCGGAATTTTGAAACCAGTATCCCGGTTGGCTTCTTTACCTATCCCATCAGCCAGGCGGCGGATATCACGGCATTTCAGGCAACGACGGTTCCGGTGGGGGAAGATCAGATGCCGATGATTGAGCAGACCAGGGAGATTGTCCATAAATTTAATACGGTTTACGGGGAAGCGCTAACGATGCCGGACGTCCTTCTTCCCGATAATAAAGCATGTATGCGTCTGCCCGGCACGGACGGCAAGGCGAAGATGAGCAAGTCTTTGGGGAACTGTATCTATCTTTCGGATACGGAAAAGGATGTACAGAAAAAGATTATGTCCATGTACACCGATCCTAATCACCTGCGCGTGGAAGATCCGGGATGCATCGAGGGGAATACCGTATTTATGTATCTGGATGCATTTTCCACGGAGGAGCATTTTGCAAAGTATCTGCCGGAATATAAGAATCTGGATGAGTTAAAGGCCCACTACCAGCGTGGCGGTCTGGGGGATGTAAAGGTGAAAAAGTTCCTGAATAAGGTTTTGCAGGAGGAGCTTGAACCTATCCGTCAGCGCAGGAAGGAATTTGAGCAGGATATTCCGGCGGTGTATGAGATTTTGAAAAAGGGCAGTGAAAAGGCGAAAAGAAAAGCCGAACAGACCTTGGCAGGCGTTAAGCGGGCAATGCGGATTAATTATTTTGAGGATGCAGAATTAATCGCTGCACAGGCAAAGCAGTTTCAGGCGAAAGAATAGAAGATGGTGCGGGAAGCGTGTTCGGACATTGGCGTTGGTGAAAACCATGTTCTGACACGCTTTTGCCCGTGTGCGGCGAACGCGGCAGAGGAAAGAGAAAATGGGAACATGGCATACAAGAGGACTCAGGGGATCGGGGCTTGAGGATTTGATTAACCATACGAATGAAAGCTACCGGGAAAAAGGGCTGGCATTGATTCAGAAAATCCCCACGCCGATTACGCCGATAGAGATTGATAAGGGCAGTCATCAGATTACATTAGCTTATTTTAACCAGAAGAGTACCGTGGATTATATCGGTGTTGTCCAGGGGATACCGGTGTGCTTTGATGCTAAAGAATGCCGGACGGATACCTTTCCTCTGCACAATATTCATCCGCATCAGATGGCGTTTATGCAGGAGTTTGAACAGCAGGGCGGGGTGGCTTTTTTTATTGTTTCGTACACCGGGCGCAATGAAGTGTACTATGTTTCCTACGACGATATAGCTGTGTTTTGGAAAAGAATGGAAGAAGGCGGAAGGAAGAGTTTCACTTACGAAGAACTTGACCATGATTTTCGTATCCGTTCGCACAGGGATATGTATATACATTACCTGGAAGCATTGCAGAGAGATTTGGAGAGAAAAGAATCCGATTAAGAATATGGTTGACAATGCAAAGGATATTTTCTATAATAAAAAGCACGTTATCGAATTAGCACTTTACCATAAGAAAGTGAATGGGCGGATTTTCTCGTCACAGATGCTATACAAAAAAGGAACATAATAAAAGGATAAGGAGCACGGTTCATGACAAAGCAATTGATTCATACGCCGGAAGGTGTTCGCGATATTTATGCTGCAGAGTGCAGGCAGAAGCTAAAGGTACAGAAAAAGATACTGCACACCCTTTATGCCTACGGTTACCAGCACATGGAAACGCCGAGTTTTGAGTTTTTTGATATTTTTAATGAGGAACGGGGAAGTGTAAGCTCGCGGGAAATGTTTAAGTTTTTTGACCGGGAAAATAATACATTGGTGTTAAAGCCGGATATGACGCCGGCGATTGCGCGGTGCGTGGCAAAATATTTTTCGGAGGAAACCATGCCTGTCCGTCTTTGCTATCTGGAGAGGACGTTTACCAATAACAGCAGCTACCAAGGGCGGCTAAAAGAGTCCACGCAGACAGGGGCGGAGATGATTGGCGACGATTCAAGCGACGCCGATGCGGAGATGATTGCCATGGTGATTGACTGTCTGCGGGCGGTGGGCTTAAAGGAGTTTCAGGTGGAACTGGGACAGATTGAATTTTTCCGCGGACTGGTGGAAGAGGCGGGGATTGACGAGGATACCCGGATACAGCTTCAGGATCTCATTGAAAATAAGAACTTTTTCGGGGTGGAGGAACTGCTCCGTGCCCATCCGATGGATGCCCATCTGAGGGAAGTTTTTCTGCATCTGCCGAAACTCTTTGGTTCGATAGAGCAGGTGCGCACGGCGAGGTCGCTTACAGAAAATCCCAGGGCAAGGTTTGCCATTGAACGTCTGGAAAAGGTTCATCAGATTCTGGAAAACTACGGGCTTTCGGAGTATGTTTCCTATGATTTGGGGATGCTCAGCAAGTATCAGTATTATACAGGGATTATTTTTAAGGCTTATACCTATGGGACGGGGGATTACCTTGTTACCGGCGGGCGCTATGATAAGCTGCTGGAGCAGTTTGGGAAAGATGCCCCGGCGGTGGGGTTCGGCATTGTGGTTGACCGCGTGTTAATGGCGTTAAACAGCCAGAATATTTTTCTTCCGGCAAAGAGGAAGGATACCATGGTGCTTTTTGATGTGTCGGCACGGGTGGAGGCTGTGGCCCTTGCAAAGCGGCTTCGGGAAAAGGGGATTCCGGTGCTTTTCCAGCGCAGGCACAGGACGCCGAAGATGGATGATTACCTGCAGATGGCTGTGCGGCGCGGCATGGACAGGATGATTTATGTTTATGACGACGGTAAGCGTGGGCTGGTGTACGCGCTGCCGGAGATGGAAGCCGTGCAGGAAGTTGATGTGCCGGAAATCGATGGATAGGCAATAAATGATGCAGAACAGGCAAAGTTCCTGAAAGGAATAGAACATGAGAGAATTAACCGTAGCCCTGGCGAAGGGCAGGCTGGCGAATAAGGCCATGGATTTATTTGAACAGATAGGGATTTCCTGCGAGGAGATGAAGGATAAGGATTCCCGCAAGCTGATTTTTGAAAATAAGGAACTGGGTATGCGTTTTTTTCTGGCGAAGGCCAATGATGTTCCGACCTATGTGGAGTATGGGGCGGCGGATATCGGTATCGTGGGGAAGGATACGATTTTAGAGGAAGGGCGCAAGCTTTATGAGGTGCTGGACCTTCGGATGGGCAGGTGCAGGATGTGCGTGTGCGGGCCGCTTTCGGCGAAGGAACAGTTAAACAATCATGCCTTAATCCGCGTGGCGACAAAGTATCCGCACATTGCCAAAGACTATTTCTATAATAAAAAGTACCAGACCGTGGAGATTATTAAGCTGAATGGTTCGATTGAGCTGGCACCTATTGTGGGGCTTTCCGATGTAATTGTGGATATCGTGGAAACGGGGAGTACCCTGCGGGAAAATGGTCTGGCGGTTTTGGAGGAAATTACGGATTTGTCGGCAAGAGTTGTGGTCAATCAGGTAAGTATGAAGCGGGAAAATGAGCGTATTTCCCGGATGATTAAGGGGTTGCAGGAACTGGTGTATAAGTAGGTTTTAAAGAGAAAAGAGGAACTGGTATAAAGTAAGTCTTTAAGAGAAAAGAGGAACTGGTATACAAGTAAGTTTTATAAGATAGAAAATATAGAAAGCATGGGCAATGGAGGATGCAGGATGAGAATAATACCATTAGATGAGGGAAGCCGGAAGAATATTTTGGAGGATTTATTAAAGCGCGATCCCAATCAGTACAGCCAGTACGCCGATACCGTTTCTGCGATTGTGGAGCGGGTGAAAAAGGATAAGGATGAAGCGCTTTTTTCCTATACATTGCAGTTTGATAAGGCAGAGATTAGCGCGGAAAATGTGCGGGTAAGCCAGGCAGAAATTGAGGAAGCCAGGGAAAAGGTTGACCCGAAACTTTTGGCGGTTATGGAAAAATCGATGGAAAATATCCGAGAATATCACCAGCGCCAGGTGCGTCAGAGCTGGTTTTCCAGTAAGCCGGACGGGACGATTTTAGGGCAGAAAATCACTGCGTTAGAGAGTGTGGGCGTGTATGTTCCGGGCGGAAAGGCAGCCTATCCCTCCACGGTTTTAATGAATATTATCCCGGCAAAGGTGGCAGGCGTGGAGAGGATTGTGATGGTTACGCCGCCGGGAAAGGACGGGAAGGTGAATCCGGTTACGCTTACGGCTGCCTATCTGGCTGGAGTTACCGAGGTCTATAAGGTGGGCGGCGCACAGGCGATAGCTGCCATGGCGTTTGGAACTGAGTCAGTTCCGCGGGTAAATAAGATTGTCGGGCCGGGGAATATTTTTGTGGCGCTGGCAAAAAAGGCGGTTTATGGTCATGTCAGCATTGACAGCATTGCCGGTCCGAGCGAGATTTTGGTGCTTGCCGACGAAACCGCAAATCCCCGGTATGTGGCGGCGGATTTATTGAGCCAGGCGGAGCATGATGAACTGGCTTCGGCGATTTTAGTAACCACCAGTATGGAACTAGCCAGGGCGGTTTCCGCGGAGGTGGATAAACTGGTTAAGACCCTTTCACGGCGGGAAATTCTGGAGAAATCCTTGGAAAATTATGGGTATCTTCTGGTTGCCCGTTCGCTTGACGAGGCGATAGAAACGGCGAATGAGATTGCTTCCGAACACCTGGAAATAGTCACAAAAAATCCCTTTGAAGTGATGACAAAAATCCGTAATGCCGGGGCAATTTTTATCGGGCCGTACAGTTCAGAACCCCTTGGCGATTACTTTGCCGGGCCGAACCATGTGCTTCCGACGAATGGAACAGCGAAGTTCTTTTCGCCGTTGGGTGTGGATGATTATGTGAAAAAATCCAGCATTATATATTATTCAAAAGAGGCGCTTGAGGCTGTGCACACAGAGATTGAGGCATTTGCCGAATCTGAGCAATTAACGGCACATGCAAATTCCATACGGGTTCGGTTTTCCGGGGAAGGGCAGTAGAACCGAAATCCGAAACAACGCTGTTTTCGTTGGCTCAGCGGCCTAAATAGCAGCATCAATTGAAGCGATAGTGACTACTTTCAAGTGTCTATGGAATCTATGGGATATCGTTTAGACGACGTGAACCTATTTTAGAAAAGGAGGGGTGAAAGTGCTTTTACGGTATATTGTGAGCAATTTTAAATCTATTGGGCATCCTGTAGAATTTAGTATGCTCCCAACGGAAGAAAGCACAGATACGCGCTTTTTGAAAACAATTATGACAAAAACCGGTGAATGGAAGGTGCTGCGGCGTGGGGGTTTTTTTGGCCCTAATGCGTCGGGTAAATCTTCCTTCATCGAATCGATTGATTTTGCCCGGGATTATATTGTTGATGGGCAAAAAAGCGGAAAAGGAACGAGTGTCAATCAGTTTAGGGGTGATTTTGAAGATCTTGAGGGAATTTCTTTGTTCCAATTCATGTTTTATACTGAAGGAGAAGTTTATGAATACGGCTTTTCATTGGATCGACGTCAAGTACATGAAGAATGGCTGATGCAGCTGACTGAAAAAGACCTTGAGCCGTTATTTGTTCGCGTTACAGATGAGAATGGCAAAACAGAGATAGAAATTGAATCAAGATTTGCACGCAACAAATCTAAGGACAGAATATTGGCTGATGTTCTCAAAGAGAGTATTCAAGAGAGTCAAAAAAATCAGCTTTTCTTATATAAGCTGTATGATAATGGAATTAAAAAGGCAGAGAAAATTATTGAATGGTTTAAAAACCTGCAAGTTATTTTTCCCGAAACCAAGATTCAAGCACTGCCAATTCGTATGAGAGCAGATGAGGACCTGCGCAATTATATTGCAGGAATGCTTGATAAGATGGATACCGGTGTTTATGAGATTTCTGTGGCAAGTGATGAAATTGATTTCCATGAATTTGCACAGAAGCTGGATTTGCCTAAAGAAATTGTTGAGGACATTGAAGAAATTAAAAATGGAATCGTAAATTTTGCTGGGAGATACTTTATTTTTGCAGAAAACAAAAAGAAACGGACTATTTTGGTTCAGCTTAAATTCAACCATCAACTAAATAATAAAAAGATTCAGTTTAATATAGACGAAGAATCTGATGGCACACAGCGTTTGGTTGACTTACTACCCATGCTATTCACTATTGGCAAAAATCCAACAATTTACTTTGTTGATGAGATTGATAGAAGTTTGCACACAAAGCTTTCTCTTCTTTTACTTGATGAATTTGTGTGTAGAGCAGCAGAAGAAAGCAGCCAGATTATTTTTACCGCACATGATGTAAACTTAATTAATTTGGATAATTTCCGCCAAGATGAGATTTGGTTTATTGAGAAAACGCAAATGGGCGAATCCACTTTAAAGCCATTTTCTGATTTTCAGGTCAAAAAAGGTCAAAATACTTTAAAAGCTTATTTGAGTGGAAGGTTCGGTGCTGTTCCAAGGATAAGGGGGATGTATTGATGCCGATTCTTAAAAGTAGAATACCTTTTACACCGCAAAATCCTTATCGTATGCTTAGACCCAAAACGAGTAAAATTATTTTTCTTTCATGTGAAGGCAGTGTGACAGAGGAAGAGTATTTTAATCTGATTTCAGATATTTATAGCGAAATAAAGAGTAAGATCCAGTTTATTTCTGTTGCTGAAGATGCTGTTTTTACGGCTCCTAAATGTAGAACGCAAGAACAAATAAGGATGCTCAGTAAAGTGCGCCCGAAACATTTGGTTGAACGGATTGATCAATTTAAAACTGAAAAAAGTGATATTTATCAATTTGAATACTATCCAGAAGATGAATTTTGGATTTTAACTGACGTGGATCAGAATTGGTCGAACCAAATGATTGATCCCCAGAATGAAAAGACCTACAAAGATGAATGGGATGATGCAATAGCGGTATGTGAAGAAAAAGGTTATTATTATGCGGTAAGCAATCCTTTTTTTGAGATATGGCTGCTATTACATCATAGCGAACCTACAGAAAAAGATAAATGTTTTGCTGTATCTGACAGCCATCCTTATGAAAAAACGAGTCATTATCGTACAAGACTGTCAGAACTTGGGGCACCATTAAAGGACAAGAAACATATCAACTCTTCAGCCTATAACAATGAAAAAATCAAAACAGCAGTTCGTCGAGCTGAAGAATTACACGTAGATAAAACGGATTTATGTCCACGATATTTTGCCACTACAGTATATCTGCTTTTGAAAAAAATAATGGAAATGCTGCCAGAAGAGATTTGAGTAAAGGATATAGGCAAATAAATTGATAGAATAACGAAAAAGAGTGAAAGAGGAGATTAGCTGATGCGGAAAGCACATATTGTCAGGAATACCAGGGAAACAAAAATTGTTATGGATTTAAACCTGGACGGGAAGGGCGAGGCGGATATTTCTACGGGAATCGGCTTTTTTGACCATATGTTAAACAGCTTTGCCCGCCATGGTTTTTTTGATTTGACGGTGAAAGTTGAGGGCGATCTTGAGGTAGATACCCACCATACGATAGAAGATACGGGCATTGTTCTGGGGATGGCCATTAAAGAAGCTGTGGGGAAAAAAGAAGGAATTAAGCGCTATGGTTCGGCAATTCTTCCCATGGATGAAGCCCTGCTCCTCTGCGCTCTTGACCTTTGCGGGCGTCCCTATCTGGTCTATGATCTCACCCTTGATCGGGAATATGTCGGCGATCTGGAAACAGAGATGATCAAAGAGTTTTTCTATGCGGTTTCCTATGCCGGAGAGATGAATCTTCATGTAAAACAATTTTCCGGGATGAATAATCACCATATCATTGAAGGTGCATTTAAGGCATTTGGGAAGGCACTAGATGAGGCGGTTTCCATCGATAACCGGATTCAGGGTGTGTTGTCTACGAAGGGGAGTTTATAAAAAAGGCTGTTATAAACGATGTGAATAATAACGAAAAGAGTACGCTAAAAAGGAATTGAAGAACAGGAATAGTTATTATAGAAATTAAGATTACGGAGGAAGAAACATGCAGCTTTACCCAGCAATTGATATGAAAGACGGGAAATGTGTCCGCCTGCGTCAGGGGGCTTTTCAGGAGATGACGGTGTACTCGGACGCGCCGGAAAAGGTAGCCGCTTACTGGCAGGAACAGGGGGCTTCTTTTTTACATTTGGTTGATTTGGACGGGGCGCTTGCGGGGCATTCGGTCAATGTGCCGGTGATTGAAAAAATTGCCAAAACCGTTTCTATTCCTATTGAACTTGGCGGAGGAATCCGTACCCGGGAAAATGTCCAAACGATGCTTTCTCTTGGGGTAAAGCGGGTGATTATCGGAACGAAAGCGGTGGAGCGTCCGGAGTTTCTTCGGGAACTGGTCGATGAATTTGGCCCAGAGGCTATTGTGGCGGGAATTGATGCCCGGGACGGCTGGGTGGCAATTCAGGGCTGGGAGGAAATCAGCAAAATCCGTGCTCTGGACTTAAGCTTACAGATGAAGGAGTTTGGCATTCGGCACATTGTGTATACGGATATTTCCAGAGATGGGATGCTGTCCGGGCCGAATGTGGAGGCGACGAAGGCATTGACAAAAGAAACAGGGCTTGACATTATCGCTTCCGGGGGAGTATCCTGTATAGAGGATCTTGAACAGCTTTACCAGGAAGATATCTGCGGGGCGATTATCGGAAAGGCACTTTATGAGAAGCGGATTGACTTAAAGGAAGCTGTAGTAAGGTTTGAGCATCGATAGGCCCAGAAAAGGAACATTACGGGAAAGGAAACAGCAATGACAAAAATTAAGGGATTAATTCCCGGATTTGGCTGCAGGGAAGGAAAAGCGGTTTGCCGGGAGGACGGACAGGTTGTGGAATATACGGAGGCAGTTTCCCTCTGCCGGCATTGGAGCAATAATGGGGCGGATCAGCTGCTGATTTATGATCTGGCAGAACAGGAAGCCGATCACGAAAGGACGATTTATTGCCTGAAGGAAATTGTACGGGAAATTGATGCACCGGTGATTGTCGGCGGCTGGGTTAAGCGTCTGGAGGATGTGAAAAAATATCTTTATGCCGGGGC
>VSOC01000022.1:0-17209 GCA_009774615.1 Lachnospiraceae bacterium | reverse complement strand
GACGGTAAAAACGAAGAAAATATTGACTTAATTAAAGAAGCCTCCAACCGTTTCGGAAGTGAAAAAATCAATGTGTTTTTATCGGATGCACGGCTTCTTTCCCGGGCAGAGGAATTTATCCAGCTGGGGGCTTCAAGATTGATTTTGGACTGTGATTTCAGTATACGGGAACTGAAGCGCATTTCGGATATGGGAATCCCCTGCCTGATTGCCTGCGAGCATAAAGAAGAAGAATTGGTGATGTCCTGCTTTCAGTCGCCGGAGGTGGAGGGCATTGTCCTTCCGGCAAAAAAGGGTGAGAACTGGATGGAGTTAAAACAGACCTTAAAGGCCCGTGGAGTTGCGGTAAATACGCTGGAAAGCGATATTCCGTGGAACCGGTTTAAGTTAAATAAAGACGGGCTGATTCCGGTGATTGTGCAGGACTATAAGACCAGTGAAGTTCTGATGTTAGCCTATATGAATGAAGAGGCTTTCCGCCAGACGCTGGAAACAGGAAGGATGACTTACTTTAGCCGGAGCCGGAATAAGCTGTGGTTAAAAGGCGAAACTTCCGGGCATTTCCAGTATGTAAAATCCCTTCGCTTAGACTGCGATCAGGATACGATTCTGGCAAAAGTTCATCAGATTGGAGCGGCCTGCCATACGGGGAACCGAAGCTGCTTTTTTACGCATCTGGTGGAGAAAGAGTATAAGGAAAGCAATCCGCTAAAGGTGTTTGAAGATGTCTATTCGGTTATTCTGGATCGCAAGGCAAACCCGAAAGAGGGTTCGTATACCAACTATTTATTTGATAAGGGAATCGATAAGATTTTAAAGAAATGCGGCGAAGAGGCAACGGAGATTATTATTGCCGCAAAGAATCCCGACCCGGAAGAAATCAAGTACGAAATTTCTGATTTTCTGTACCATGTGATGGTGCTGATGGCAGAAAAGGGGATTAGCTGGGAAGAGATTACGAGGGAATTGGCAAATCGCTAAGGCATAGCTTTTCTTTTGGCTTTGCTGCGGCATAACCATATCATAGGTTTTTTGGATAAAGGATAATGTTCAATAAAGAATAATCAAAAAGAAAGAAGGAAAATTAAAAATGTCTTTAGTCGTTGATAAGTTTCTGCGTTATATTTCCTTTGACACACAGTCTGAAGATGAACAGGAACAGCAGCCAAGTACCCAAAAGCAGTTTGCACTGGCGAATGTTCTTGCGGATGAACTGCGGCAGATGGGAGCTGAGGAAGTGACGGTGGATGAGCATTGTTATGTTTTTGCAACGATTCCGGCAACTTCCGAAAAGAAGCTGCCTGTGCTGGGGCTGTTGGCACATATGGATACTTCTCCGGCATTTTCCGGGCTGAATGTTAAGCCGCAGATTGTGAAAAATTATGACGGTCAGAAGATTGTGCTGAATGAGGAATCGGGAATTGTCCTTGACCCGAAGAAATTCCCGGATATGCTGGGTTATGTAGGAAAAGATTTAATTACCACCGATGGAACGACGCTTTTAGGCGCAGATGACAAGGCTGGCGTGGCAGAGATTATGGCGGCTGCAGAGTATTTTCTTACCCATAAGGAAGTGAAGCATGGGAAGATCCGCATTGGTTTTACCCCGGATGAGGAAGTGGGAAGAGGAACAGAAAACTTTGATCTTGAGGCTTTTGGGGCGGATATCGCCTATACGGTGGACGGAGGCCCTCTGGGTGAGTTAGAATATGAAAACTTTAATGCGGCAGGTGCGAAAGTTTGGGTTCATGGAAAGAGCATCCATCCGGGTTCTTCTAAAGGAATGATGGTCAATGCCCTGCTTATCGGTATGGAATTTCAATCCATGCTTCCCGTCTTTGAAAATCCAATGTACACGGAAGGTTATGAAGGATTTTATCATTTGAATCATATGCACGGGGATGTGGAAACGGCCTGTCTGGAGTATATTATCCGCGACCACGATAAAGAAAAATTTGCCAAGAAAAAACATCAGATGATGAGAACGGCGGATTTTTTAAATTTGAAGTACGGCATAGGTACAGTGGATGTGGAAATGAAGGATTCTTATTATAATATGAAAGAAAAAATCGAACCGCACATGTATCTGATTGATATGGCAAAGGAAGCGATGGAAGATTTGGGCATTGAGCCGTTAGTGTGTCCTATCCGCGGCGGAACAGACGGGGCAAATCTGTCCTATCAGGGACTTCCCTGCCCGAATCTTTGTACAGGCGGTCATAATTTCCATGGGAAATACGAATATATCTGCATCCAGGCCATGGAAAAGGTTACGGAACTATTAATTGCCATTGTGCAGAAGGTTGAAAAATTTAGTAAAAAGGATGCGAAAAAAGCGTAGCTACTTGTGAACAGGGAGTAAAGGACGGCAAAAGTGTTTGAACAGCTTTGCCGCCCTTTTTTGAGGCTGTCCCTTATCAACATGAACAGCCTCCCTTATCCGTTCCTTCCGTCTTATTCGTCCCCGCTTGCTTTAAAGTTATAGATGGGGCGGATAATCTCCTGGATTTCGGCGGTGGCATCGATGTTTTGAACGATATCCTCCATTGTCTTATACGCCATAGGACATTCATCCAGCGTTCCCGCATTGACGGAGGTGGTGTAAATGCCCTTCATCTGTTTCTTAAATTCCGATACGGTGAAGGACTGCTTTGCCGCTGAACGGCTCATTAATCTTCCGGCCCCGTGGGGTGCTGAACAGTTCCAGTCGTCGTTTCCTTTGCCGATGCAGATCAGTGATCCGTCGCGCATATTGATGGGAATCAGCAGCTTTTCGCCTTTTTTTGCGGATACTGCCCCTTTTCTTAAGATCATGGCGTCAGTATCGATATAATTGTGCACGGTGGTAAACTGTTCCACGACATGCAGCTTCATTTCTTTGATCAGTTCATCCATCATCGCCTGGCGGTTTAAGCGGGCGTAGGTCTGGACAATCTGCATATCGTGTATGTACTGTTCAAACAGTTCCCCCGATACATAGGCGAGGGTTTTGGGAATTTCGGTTTTTTTGCTGCGCTTTAATGCACGCAGACTTTTTTGTATCTGTTTTTCCTTTCCTTGTTCCCGTAATTCGGCAATCAGCGCATCCACTTCCCGCTTGTCCGGTGCGTTTAATCGGTTATAGCCTTCTTCCTGATAATAGGAGGCAACCTCCAGGCCAAGGTGACGGCTTCCGGAGTGGATAACGATGTAGATATTGCCTGCATTATCCTTATCCACCTCAATAAAATGGTTTCCGCCGCCCAGTGTTCCCAGGCTTTTTTCTGCCCGGTCGTGGTTGATCTGGGGCCAGCAGTGCAGATTCATTAAATTTATTTGTTCAAAATACCGATGTGTTTTTTCTCTGACATCAAAGCCGGAAGGGATTTTCTGATAAATCACCTTATCAAACTTTTGCAGTTCCAGATATTTTTCTTTTAATTTTACTGTTTCCATCCCGCAGCCGATATCCACGCCGACCAGGTTGGGGATGACCTTATCGGTTATCGTCATCGTCGTTCCAATCGTACAGCCCGCCCCGGCATGGATATCCGGCATCATCCGTATCCTGCTCCCCGCGGCAAACTCCTGATTCAGAAGAAGTGTTACCTGGGCAACGGACGTTTCATCGACTACATCGGTAAATATCTTTGCTTCATTATATTTTCCTTTTACTTCGAGCATTTCCCCTCCAATCTGTTTTGGGTGCTGTATTTTAAATACTTATTCTATTCTATTTTCTTCTATCTCTGTCCAGGATTCCTGATCAAATTTTTGTTTCTTGAAGTAGTAGATTCTGTCTTCTTTTGTTATTTCACGGATAATTCGGCAGGGATTGCCGGCAGCAATCATGTTGTCAGGAATATCTTTTCCCACAATGCTTCCTGCGCCGATGACCACATTATTTCCAATCGTCACGCCCGGGAGGATGACCGCATTGCCGCCTATCCATACATTATCGCCAATCGTAACGGGGATTCCGTATTCATAACCGGAATTGCGGCTTTCCGGGTGGATAGGGTGTCCTGCCGTGTAAATCGATACATTGGGAGCGATTTGTGCATTTTTTCCGATGGTGACTTTTCCCACATCCAGGACAGTGAGGTTGTAGTTGGCAAAAAAATTCTCACCGACTTCAATATTCCATCCGTAATCGCAGTGAAACGGCGGCTCTATCCAGACGTTGTTTCCCGTTTTTCCCAACAGTTTTTTCAGCATTTCAGGAATTTTTGCCCTTTCTTTTGGCGGCAGAAGATTAAATTCATAAACAAGCTGCTTGCAGATATCCCTTTCTTCTTCAAGTCCATCAAGCCATGCCTTATAAGGCAGAGCGTTTAACATTCTCTCTTTTTGATTCATCTTTTCCTCCTTCAGGATGTTTCATGATAATGAAAAACATGGGAATTCTATTATATATCCGCAATCTCAGTTTGTCAATTTTGGTTAATAAGCAAACAAAATGCATAAAAAACACAAAAAAATGCATAGATATTTTGGACAAAAGAAAGAGATTGTGCTATAATCCTAATACATCAATGCTTTAAACGGATGACAGTGCAGAGCAGGCAGCGAAGCGGTGAGAAAGAACCTGTTCTGAGAAACTAAGCGGAAAGGAAGGATAACTGGTTATGGAACATTATTATCAGCCAGAAATTGAATGTGCCTCCCGGGATCAGATTCGGGCATGGCAGGGCGAGCGGCTGGCAAAGACCGTAAAGAGAGTGTATGAAAATGTGGAGTTTTACCGCAAGAGGATGGATGAAATGGGGGTAAAGCCGGAGGATATTCAGTCTGTTGACGATTTACATAAGCTTCCGTTTTTGACCAAGGATGATCTGCGGGACGCCTACCCCTATGGTCTTTTGGCGGCTCCTCTTTCAGACTGTGTCCGTATTCAGTCCACCAGCGGGACGACAGGGCGCCGGGTTGTGGCATTTTATACCCAGCATGATTTGGACTTATGGGAGGAGTGCTGTGCCAGGGCGATTGCCGCGGCAGGCGGGACGAATGAGGACGTGGTTCATGTGTGCTACGGCTACGGTCTGTTTACGGGAGGCCCCGGCTTAAACGGCGGCTCACATAAGATTGGCTCCCTCACGCTTCCGATGTCCTCGGGAAATACCGAGCGGCAGATTCAGTTTATGTGTGATTTAGGTTCGACGATTTTGTGCTGTACGCCTTCCTATGCCGCCTACCTTGCCGAATCCATCTGGGAGAGAGGCTTACAGGATCAGATTAAGTTAAAGGCCGGAATTTTCGGTGCGGAGGCGTGGACGGAAGAGATGCGCCGTGATATCGAAGAAAAACTGGGGATTAAGGCTTATGATATTTACGGGCTGACCGAGATTTCCGGCCCGGGTGTGTCGTTCGAGTGCAGCGAGCAGACAGGGATGCATATTAATGAAGATCATTTTATTGCCGAAGTCATTAATCCAAAAACGGGAGAGGTTCTTCCTGACGGGGAGAAGGGCGAACTGGTATTTACCAGCATTACTAAGGAGGCCTTCCCGTTAATTCGCTACCGCACCAGGGATATCTGTATTTTAAGCCATGAAAAGTGCTCCTGCGGGCGTACCCATGTCAAGATGACCAAACCGTTAGGACGCAGCGATGATATGCTGATTGTCAAGGGCGTGAATGTATTCCCGTCGCAGATTGAAACCGTGCTGCTTAATCAGGGCTATCCGGCGAACTACCAGATTATTGTGGACCGTCACCATAACAGTGACACTATCGAAGTTCAGGTAGAGATGACACCCGAGATGTTCTCCGATAATGCCGGTGTTGTTTCTGCAAGAGAGAAGAAACTTGTGGATGCCTTAAAGGCGATGCTGGGCATCTTTGTTAAAGTTAAACTCGTCAATCCAAAGACCATCACCCGGAGCGAGGGCAAGGCAGTCCGCGTGATTGACCGGAGAAACTTATATCAGGGATAGGATAACACCAGGAATAAAAATGATCCAGACAGGAGGGGCTTATGACCGTAAAACAGATTTCGGTATTTGTAGAAAATACAGCAGGGAAGCTTGCGGAGCTGACCGAATACTTACATCAGCATGATATAGATATGCGTGCCTTATCCATTGCGGAAACACAGGATTTTGGCATTGTGCGGATTATTGTGGATGATGCCTATAAAACCTCCCAGGTGCTTAAAGAAGCCGGGTATGTGGCATCGATTACGCCAGTGCTTGCCGTGGAGATGCCGGACGAGCCGGGCAGCTTATTTAAGATCTTAAAGCTTTTGGGCGACGGCGGAATTAATCTTGAATACATGTACGCATTCCTGACCCATAAGGAATCCACCGCCTACATGGTGCTTCGCGTGGCGGATAATGAAAAGGCGGCGGAGATTTTAAGCAAAAAGGGAATCCATACCGTGTGCCAGGATGCGATTGCCCGCTTATAGAATCTACAAATTTTAGTAAAAATAAGTACAGGTTGGTAAATAACGGATATGCCGTTAGCGAAATTCCCGGTTGGCAGCCGGGAATTTTTGCGGTATACTAAAGCAGGTTCTGCATTTGAAAAATAAGGTTGGCAGCCGGGGCTTTCATAAACGGCAAATGTTTGAACCTGCAATGCGTAAAAAGTCTGTCAAATATAAGGGAATGGGCCGGAAATTTCCGGCGGGACAGACGATAAGAAAAGGAGAAAAATCAATGATGTGCAGTACAAGAAAACGAAGTATCTTTGTCTGCGCCCTGCTGGTCATGATGCTGATGGGTTCCATGACCGTTCTGGCGGCTGAAGGGGAAGCGGAGTATGTCCCTGATGTCTATGCCACATTCTGGGCGCTGGTACCGCCGATTGTGGCGATTGGCCTGGCGCTGATTACCAAGGAGGTTTACAGTTCTCTGTTTGTGGGAATCCTTATGGGCGGTCTTTTGTATTCTGGCTTTACTTTTGAGAAAACCTTCACCCATATCTTTGAGGACGGGGTTATCGGCGTATTGTCGGACAGCTACAATGTAGGTATCCTGGTATTCCTGGTTATCCTGGGCACGATGGTAAGCCTGATGAACAAGGCAGGCGGTTCGGCGGCTTTTGGTCAGTTTGCGGTAAAGAAGATCCACAGCCGGGCGGGAGCGCAGTTAGCGACCATTTTGCTGGGCGTGCTGATTTTTATTGACGATTATTTTAACTGCTTGACGGTGGGAAGCGTAATGCGTCCGGTGACGGACAAGTTTAAGGTGTCCAGGGCAAAGCTTGCCTATCTGATTGATGCAACGGCAGCACCGGTCTGCATTATTGCTCCGATTTCCTCCTGGGCGGCTGCAGTAACCGGTTTTGTGGAGGGAGAGGACGGATTTTCCATCTTTATCCGGGCAATCCCCTATAACTTTTATGCCATCCTGACCATTATGATGATGATTGGCATGGTGTTGATGAAGGTGGAGTTCGGGTCAATGAAAACCCATGAATTAAATGCGGTTAAGGGCGATCTTTTTACCACGCCGGGCCGTCCTTACGGGACAGCAAAGGATGAAATGGCGCAGACCAAGGGAAAGGTTATGGATCTTCTGATTCCGATTATTGCCCTGATTGTCTGCTGTGTGCTGGGGATGCTCTATACCGGCGGTTTCTTTAGCGGAACGGACTTTGTCACGGCGTTCTCGGCTTCGGATGCCTCATTAGGGCTGACTTACGGAAGTTTTTTTGGCATGATTATTACGATTGTCCTGTACCAGATCCGCCGTGTTCTTAAATTTTCCGACTGCATGGCCTGCATCCCTGAAGGCTTTAAGGCGATGGTTCCGGCGATTCTGATTCTGACCTTTGCCTGGACGTTAAAAGCGATGACGGACAGCCTGGGTGCGGATGTGTATGTGGCTGGTCTGGTGGAAGTCAGCGCGGGAAGCCTGTTAAACTTCCTTCCGGCGATTATCTTTGTTGTGGGCTGTCTTTTAGCCTTTGCCACGGGAACTTCCTGGGGAACCTTTGGGATTTTAATTCCGATTGTCGTTGCTGTATTTGAAAATACCAATCCGCAGTTAATGATTATCTCGATTTCCGCCTGCATGGCAGGAGCGGTATGCGGTGATCACTGTTCACCGATTTCCGACACAACGATTATGGCCTCTGCGGGAGCGCAGTGTGAGCATGTCAACCATGTCAGCACCCAGCTTCCCTATGCGGTTACGGCAGCAGCCGTATCGTTTGTAACGTATATTATTGCCGGTTTCGTACAATCACCGCTGGTTTCCCTTCCGGCGGGAATATTGCTGATGCTCGGCGTACTGACAATAATAAAAACAAAAGGGAATACCATCCAGGAATAAGCATGGGATGGACTCCCTTCGTTTGCATTAGTATTTAATTATTTATTCCAGATGAACCAGCGTATATGGATGCCTTATCTGCGGCAGGAAGGTGTCCGGAATATCGCTGGTTTTTATTTTCAGGCTGGATGTATTAATGCAGGGATGACAGCCGATAAAGGCATGTCCGGGCATTGCATAAAAAAATATTTTTTCAGAACTTAAGGTTCTTTTGTCAGCCAGCTCTCTCCGGTAGCATAGTCAATGCTTACTCCGGGCTGGACATTATAGGCAAAAACATGGAAGCAGATGCCCTCGCCGTCATCCTCCACCGACCATGCTTCCATCTGCACGCCGTCAGCAACCAGATAGTCTTCCTGGAAAACGGGAGTGACCCGGTATAAAACATGGTTATTGGTTTCTTTTACATAGTCGGCAATCATATTTTCAAAAGGAAGCATACCTTCGACATTCAGGTAACGGGTACCGGTAATCAGATTCTTCTTATTGGCATTCTCCCCGGTAAGCTGAAAGCCGATAAGATGGCAGCGGTTGTACAGGGATTTTCCGTCCACATGGTCGTACTGCACCGAATGCCAGCCGGTAGGCTTTACACTGCTGATATTCCCCCTTTTTTCTGTGGGCATAAGGTCGTAGCCCACATTGGCATAGGCCGTCGTACAGCGCCCTAAACTGTCCAGCTCCCCGTAGATTTCAAAGGAAGCTGTAGTCTTATCTTCCTCGGTGAAGTCAGGAAGATTGTTATTAAGGACAACGTAAGGATCACCGGAATATTCCGGAATATCTTCAGGACTTATAGGCGCGGAAACTGGCGGTGCAGTTCCCTGTACAGGAGAGGAAGAAGGGAGTTCATCATTCTGAGCCGGGGTCTGCGAAACGGCAGTTTCCTGTCCGGTAAGAGCGGTAATCGCCTCCAGGTCCTGAGGCTGAAACGTTCCTGTTGCCAGCTTAATCAGCAAAACCGCAACAACAATCAGGGCATAAAGGAAGGTTTTCTTTTTTTTCTTTTCTGTTGTTTTCATCGTTCATACACCTTTCTGGTTAATATTTCGTGGGAAGAGCCGGGGAAGTCCTTTTTTTCCGTCAGACGCCAGCCCTCAAGAACTGCCAGGTCAAAATATAAATCCGCAGGATAAACACGGTTCCAGCAGTAAAGAATTAGTTTTTCTACTTTTTCCCAAAAGGGCAGCACATCATTTCCCTCGATAAAACAGATATCTCCGGGGCCTGCCTGTGCAAGAAAATCCGGAAGAACGGTCTGGTTTGAAAAATTGTATTGAAGAAACAAACGGTTGGAATATTCATTCATCAGTACGGTTTTTCCTTCGCAAAAATCTTCAATATCCTCCAGAAGAAGCCGATCACGGCTTTGTCGTCTGCCGCCGAACATTAATCCGTTCCGGCTGTCCAAACATAAAATAGCAATCATCGTCATTTCCTCCCGTGGTTTTGACGTTACTGTTTACACGCACAGCAACGTTTTGACTTCATATCGTTCATAGTTTATCTGAAAAATTTCCATTTGTCCAGAGCATAATGTATTTCGTGCAGTATTTTTGCTGTTTCTATTACACGTTCACAGCAATGGTATTTTTCAGGTATATTTTAGCAAAAGCCGGGAATACTCCCAAGTGAGTAATCTTTAAGCATGGATAATTTATCCAGGGAAGAAGCAGTTATTTTGTAAAAAACTAATCTGCCGTTTGGAAAAATCCATGGAGAATAAGGAGGAAAGTGCTGTGAAACGTGTACAGCCAGAATGGAGGAAATCATGGGAAAACGAATAATGATCGCTCTGGGTTTAAGTCTTTTTTATTGCCTTTCTGTATTTGGAGGCGAAAAAGAAACAACCTATCAGGAAGGAGCATGTTCTTTAGATACAATGGCGGGCATTGTTGATGAAAACGAGTACGGAAACGAAAATGCATCCATAAGCTTTTTGCAGGAGGTTCAGTCCATCGCCGTGGGAGAATCTTATGCAGAATTAAAAGAGAGGGCAAAAGCATCAGCGGCACAAGAAAATGCACAGCCTAAGCTCCAGGGAAACCGGTGGGGGATCTTTCTTACTCCGTCAGAAGTTGACCTGCTTGCCCGGATTGTTATGCTGGAAGCGGGAGGAGAAAGTCCCCTTGGACAGCAGGCCGTGATTGAGGTGATTTTTAACCGGATGGTAAGTCCGTACTATGGGGGAAGTCTGGAGCATGTGCTGTCAGCCAGCGGGCAGTTTAGCACCTGGAAAATGCGCTACAGCGCCCAGGCTGCACCCACGCCCCAGGTGCTGGCCAGCATCACTTCCGTCTTACAGGGAGAAACCAATATCCTTCCATTCCAGACCCTGTATTTTTCACGAAGACCGCAAAACCGCCATGTACAGGTAAGAATCGGCGGACATGCATTTTGTAATCAGTAATCCGAAACAACAGAACATAATTTTGGATGCAAAAGCTACGGAAATGTGGTATAATCAATTCATCCTATGTGTTATTGAGGCTGGAAGCAGAGGGCCGGTGCAATTATATCTCTAAGTAGAAATCATAAAAGTCACTTCAAAGAAGGAGGGCTGCAGGATGGCATTAGCGCAGGAAAAGGTGTATACAATCGATGATATTTATGCTTTGCCAGATGGAGAGAGGGCAGAGTTGATTGATGGAAAGATTTATAACATGACTCCGCCGAAGAGAATACATCAGAAACTGGTTGCTCAATTGACAAAACTTATTGGAAATTATATTGAAGCAAAAGATGGTGACTGTGAAGTTTATCCTGCTCCGTTTGCCGTATTTTTAAATGCTGATGATAAAACGTATGTTGAACCGGATGTATCGGTTATCTGTGATAAAAATAAGCTGGATGAATACGGCTGTAATGGTGCTCCTGATTGGATTGTTGAGATTATATCTCCCAGTACAGAGCGAATGGACTATGAAATAAAGCTTTTTAAATATCGTTCTGCTGGCGTGAGGGAATACTGGATTATTAATCCTTCAAAACAAACCGTTATGGTTTATGATTTTGAACATGGACGGAATACAAAACAATATTCTTTTGATGACACCATATCTGGGTGTATTTATCAAGATTTAAAGATTAATATTACAAATTTATTATAAGAAAAAAGAATGGATTCAAAGAGTTTTAAAAATGACTTTGGAATCGGGATAAAAAAATGTCAGAAGCTTTGTAAATCAAGGCTTCTGACACAGTTTTAAAAATCGGGGCAACAGGATTTGAACCTGCGACCTCTCGGCCCCCAGCCGAGCGCGCTACCAAGCTACGCCATACCCCGCTCAATTTCTTATTATAGCAAAAAGATCTGGATTTGAAAAGACCTTTTTTAAATTTTTTTTGGAGGAATTAAAATCAGGATGCATATCGAGGAAAAAATACAGGATCGCCGGTCGATTATCAGCTTTGATTTGGACATGACGCTTCTGGATCATCGTACATACCAAATCCCGGACAGTGCCATGAAGGCGGTAGAACGTCTGCGGGAAAATCATAGAATTGTTATTGCCTCCGGGCGTGATATGGATAATTATTACAGTTGTGATTTTCGTGATCAGCTTCGACCCGACGGGATTATTCATCTGAATGGAACAAAAGTTACTGTAGGTCAGGAACTGATTTATAATCATTTTATGGATCAGAGGCTTCTGCATGAACTCCTTTGCTTTGCCATGGAGCATGGGTTGAGTTTGGGCGTGACCATTGACGGAAAGGATTATTATACCTGCCCGGATGCCGTTATTGCCCATGATAAGAAAAAATGGGGCGATGTGGGAAGGCGGTTTGCGGATGCAGATAGGCTTTTTTCCATGGAGGTGCGCACACTTGCCTATATCGGTGATGAGGAAGGGGTAAAGCTGCTAAAACAGCATTTCCCCCAGGTAAAGTGTCCGATGTTTGCCGGGAAGGTCGGAGCGGATATTGTGGAGCAGGAAGCGTCAAAGGCCGAGGGATTAAAGCGGCTGTGCAGCTTCTGGGGGATCGATATCCGTAATACGGCGGCTTTTGGTGACAGCATGAATGATGTGGAGATTTTAAAAGAAGCCGGCATCGGCATTGCCATGGGAAACAGTGTGGAGGAGTTAAAAAAAGAAGCCGACTATGTTGCCCCTCATATTCGTGAAGACGGCGTTTACCGCGCTTGTGTGCATTTTCGGTGGTTTGACGGTTTTCGGTAAAACCCGCGCTGCTGTAAATGTGCAAACAGGAACAAAACCGCAGATTTATATTCAACTTGCATGAAGAAAAGAAAAGGGTTAAAATAATTCCAAAAAGATAAGATAAAAGAGAAAGGACAAGGATGTTATGACGCAATTATATGATCTGGTTATTGTAGGTGCAGGCCCGGGAGGGTATACGGCAGCTTTGCAGGCTGCGGATTTTGGGATGAAGGTAGCCATTATCGAGGAAAAGGAAGTTGGAGGCGTCTGTGTCAACCGCGGCTGTATCCCTACAAAGGCCCTTCTTTATGCATCGCATATTTTTTCCTTAATGCAGACCAGTGATGAGTTCGGCATATTTACCAATGAGATTTCCTTTGATTACGGGAAAATGCAGAAATACAAGGAACGCTCAGTTGACACTTACCGTCAGGAGATTTGCCGGATGTTTGAGGAAAAAAAGATTACGGTTGTGCAGGGGAAGGGAATTCTGCGCCGGGATCGAACGGTTGAAGTTCATGGCAGAGAGGGAAAAGAATTTTATCAGGGAAAATACATCCTTTTAGCGACTGGTGCAAAGGCATCCGTTCCGCCGATTCCCGGTTCGGACCTTCCGGGGGTAGTGACCAGCGACCGGATACTCAGCGGAAAAGACTGGAATTACAATCGGGTTGTGATTATCGGCGGCGGTGTGATTGGTGTGGAGATGGCAACGATCTTTAATAATCTTTGCAGTCAGGTTACGATTATTGAAAAGAATGACCATCTTTTAGGGCCTATGGATGATAAAGTAGCCGGAGAGCTGGAGGAGATCTTAAAGGCAAAGGGTATTCAGATTTACTGCGATGCCGATCAGATTTCCATTGAAAAAGAAGACGGTTTAATCTGCTGCGCGAAAACGGCACAAGGTGAAGAAATCCGTCAAAAGGCAGGGATTATCCTGATTGCCACAGGGAGAAAGCCGGATCTTACCGGGCTTTTCGGCGAAGACATCCATCCTGAAGTTAAGGACGGGCGGCTGGTTGTGGACAAAAATTTTGAAACCAGCGAGCCGGGGGTTTATGCCATCGGCGATTTAACGGCGGATATCCAGCTTGCCCATGTGGCGGCTGCCCAGGGAACCTTTGTGGTGGAAAACCTGGCTGGAAAGGAACACAGCATCCGTCTGGAAGTTGTTCCCAACGGAATGTTTGTCAGCCTTCCCATTGTACCAAGCTGTATTTACACCACACCGGAGATTGCCACGGTGGGAATTACCGAGGAAACAGCAAAAACTTACGGCATGAAGGTTCGTGTGGGGCATTATTCGATGCGTGATAACGGAAAATCCATTATTACCAGGGCTGATGACGGGTTTATCCGCCTTGTCTTTGAAGCCTATTCCAATACAATTGTCGGGGCACAGATGATTTGTCCGCGTGCGACGGATATGATTGGGGAAATGGCAACGGCAATCGCCAACGGTCTTTCAGCAACCCAGCTTTCCCTGGCCATGCGTGCGCATCCGACCTACAGTGAAGGCATTAAGGCTGCAATAGAGGACGCTATGCATACAGAAATTTAAGTAATTCGGCACGGTTGATGCGGATTTGAGGAGGAAAACAGAATGATACAAGAACGTTTGGCTAAACTTCGTGAGTTGATGAAAGATCGCGGCATGGATGCTTATCTGGTTCCTACAGCGGACTTTCATGAGTCGGAATATGTGGGCGATTACTTTAAATGCAGAAGTTTCTTATCCGGGTTTACCGGTTCAGCCGGGACACTGGCAGTGACCATGGATGAGGCTGCACTCTGGGTGGACGGAAGGTATTTTGTCCAGGCGGGCAATCAGCTTCAGGGCAGCGGCATTTCCATGATGAAGATGGGCGAAGCGGGTGTTCCTGAACCGGAAGACTACCTGGTGGATCATGTGCCGGAGGGCGGATGTCTTGGCTTTGACGGAAGGGTGGTCAACAGCTTTACCGGAAAAAAACTGGAACGAAGACTTGCCCGGAAAAAAGCCAGGATTGCCTGTGAAGAAGATCTGGTGGATTTGATCTGGACGGATCGCCCGGAACTTTTAAGCGAACCGGTTTGGATACTGAAGGAATGTTATGCAGGAAAGAGTGCCAGAGATAAACTTTGTGATCTGCGGGCGGCCATGGAAAAAGAGGGGGCAACGATTCATCTTCTGACGACGCTGGATGATATTGTGTGGCTGTTCAATATCCGCGGAAATGATATCCCATGCAATCCGGTGGTCTTATCCTATGCGGCGATTACATTAGATGACGCCTACCTGTTTATTTCTCCGGAAAGCGTAAATGATGAAGTTCGCTGCTATCTGGAGGATTTGGGCGTAAAGCTTCGGCCCTACTTTGATATTTATCCTTACGTGAAATGTCTGCGGGACGAGCATGTGCTCTTAGAAAAAGAACGGGTAAACTATGCCATTGTCCGCAATATCGATACATCGAACCAGATGATCAGCCGTTTAAATCCCACCGTAACGGCAAAGGCAATAAAGAATCCGGTGGAAATTGAAAATATGAAAAAAGCCCATATTAAAGATGGGGTCATTATGGCCCGCTTTATGTATTGGCTGAAGAAAAACATCGGAAAAATCCCCATGGATGAACTTTCCGTTCAGGAAAAGCTTGACGGAATGCGCATGGAAGCCGAGGGGAATCTGGGGATGAGTTTTGATACCATTTCCGCCTATGGGCCGCATGCGGCGATGTGCCATTATTCGGCTACCAAAGAGAGCAATATTCCATTGGAAGAAAAAGGGTTTTATCTGGTGGATTCCGGCGGACAGTACCTTGAAGGGACGACGGATATTACCAGGACGATTGCCGTAGGGCCATTGACAAAAGAAGAAAAGGAACACTATACCTTGGTGTTAATCAGTATGCTCCGCCTTGGGGCAGTGAAGTTCCCTTATGGTTCCCGGGGGCTGACCTTGGACTATGCTGCCCGTCAGGTATTCTGGGACAGAGGGCTGAACTTTAACCACGGCACGGGCCACGGTGTAGGCTATCTCTTAAATGTTCACGAACGCCCGGTGGGAATCCGCTGGAAGATGGTGCCGGAGCGGATGGACAGCTGTATCTTAGAAGCCGGGATGGTTACGTCCAATGAACCGGGAATGTACATTGAGGGAAGCCACGGGATACGTACAGAAAATTTAATGTACTGCGTAGAAGATGAAAAGAATGCATTTGGGCAGTTTCTGCGTTTTGAATACCTGACCTTTGCACCGATTGACACGGACGGCATAGAAAAAGAACTGATGAGCAAGAGCGATATTGCCCTGTTTAATGCATACCATAAGCAGGTTTATGAAAAACTTTCTCCTTATCTTGAGGGAGAAGAAAAAGAGTGGCTGAAAGAGGCTACAAAGGAGATCTAATCCACAGATGAAAGAAATAAAAGGGAAAAACACAAAAAAGCCGCAGGTTTATGCAACTGCGGCTTCAAAAACAAATACAAAGAGCCAGGGACAGCGTGAAGAAAATAGAAAAGATAGCGGAAGGTTATTTGGCGGGGATAAAGAAAGTCTGAAAGATAGCGGCAGGGCATTTGGCGGAAGAAAGGAAAATAACGCTGATGTACGGAAAAAAAGAATCACGGAAACAGGACTGCAGAAAAAAGGTCTGGAAAAAACGGAGCATGGAAGCAAAGGGACGAAATTATGCCCGTCTGCCGGGCGCTGCGGGGGCTGCCAGCTAATTCACCTTCCCTATAAAAAACAACTGGAACGAAAGAAAAAGAAGCTTGAAGACTTACTTTGCGGAATCTGTACCGTTTATGGGATGGAGGGAATGGAAAATCCCTGGCATTACCGTAATAAGGTTCACGCCGTCTTTGACCATGATCGAAAAGGAAATCCGATTTCCGGGATTTATGAGGCGGGAAGTCATCGGGTGGTTCCGGTGGATCGCTGCCTTTTGGAAGATGAGAAGGCAGATGAAATTATTGTGACGATTCGGGAATTATTAAAATCCTTTAAGATCCGCACATATGATGAAGATACCGGTTATGGGCTGCTCCGCCATGTTCTGATACGGAAAGGATTTTTCAGCGGGCAGATTATGGTCGTTTTGGTTACGGTTTCCCCTGTCTTTCCTTCCAAGAGCAATTTTGTCCGGGCATTGCGGGAAAAACATCCGGAAATTACAACCATTGTCCAAAACATTAATGAACGCAATACCAGTATGGTTCTGGGAAAACGGGATCATATTTTCTTTGGGCGGGGATTTATCGAAGATTATCTCTGTGGCTGTGTATTTCGGATTTCTCCGCAGTCCTTTTATCAGATTAATCCGGTACAGACCGAAAAACTATATCAAAAGGCGCTTAAACTGGCTGACCTTCATGGGGATGAAACCGTGATTGACGCTTACTGCGGGATTGGAACCATTGGCATTATTGCGGCGAAACAGGCAGGAAAGGTTATCGGCGTAGAATTAAATCCTGAAGCCGTGCGGGATGCGGTAAATAATGCAAAGATAAACCATATCCAAAATATCCGTTTTTACTGCAACGATGCCGGACGGCTGATGCAGGAGATGGCAGAAAGCGGACAGAAAGCCGATGTAGTTATTATGGACCCGCCGAGAAGCGGGAGTACAGAAGAGTTTATGAATGCCGTAAAGATTTTAGGACCCCAAAAGGTTGTTTATATCTCCTGCGGGCCGGAAACACTGGCGCGGGATCTGCAGTATTTTCATAAACTGGGGTATCAGGCGGACGGCGGATGGGGGTATGACCTTTTTCCTGGGACGGAACATGTGGAGA
>VSOC01000219.1 GCA_009774615.1 Lachnospiraceae bacterium | reverse complement strand
AATTTCAATCTTTTCATTCGTGTTTTTCTGTGCTATACTTTAAAAAGGTTACTGTTCACACGTTCACAGCAACGGGCAAAAATCCATGAAAATCGTCTTTGTCGATGGTCGCCCTACGGTCAGCGCAGCAAGTGCGCAGATCTACGTGAATAGTAACTTAAAAAGTACGATGCCGGGCTTAAAGATATTTTGCCCAGGATAAGGCCGAAAACAGGCGGCCATTTTCATCCAGCCAAATTTAAAGAGATTAAGGAGAAAGATTATGGGATTTTTAGCAGCTTTTATGGGATTTATTCTTCTTCTGGTGCTGTTCGTCGTGGCGGTAACAGTTTCGACCGTAACCGGAACCTTTGGTGCGATAGCCGATGATATGAATGAGGATAAGGGATGATGCGAAAAGGATGGGACAAGCTTTAGCGGCTGTTCCATCCTTATGTATAGGGAAATATTACTGCTGTTACCATGTTTTTTGGCAGCAAAATATGCTCAGTCAGAATGTTAAGTGTGTTTTTGAAGTGTGTTCTAAGCGGCAGGTTATTTATGCATTTGCAGAAATAATGTCAAGGAGTTTCTGATACTCATCCTTCGCACCCTGAAGCTGGTCGGAAGGGATGTCCGATTTTTTATCGCGGAAAACTTCCACCAGGGGAACAATATAAGTTAAAAGGTTGTCAAAACCCAGATTTCCGGCTACGCCCTTTAAGGTGTGGGCAGCACGAAAAGCTTCCTCAAAATCGCTGCTGTCAATAGCATTTAGGAGATTCTGATAACTTGTATCTGCCGGAAATTTGCGAAGGAAACGTTCATAAAGTCCTTCATTATTCATAAAACGATTCAGAGCGCCGCTTACATCTACACCTGCGCTCTGCAGCTGGTTTTTAAACTGTTCTGTCATAGCACCTCACCTTTTCTTAAAATTATGTCTTTATTATATGCGAAATTTCCGTCAAAATCAACTGTTTTTGAAAGATAAGGAAGGATGCTGCAAATTAATAGGAAAAATAGTGTTAATATGATTATTGAAAGAAAGGAGTCTGACCATGGGAGTAAAAGACAATAATACGAATAAAAATCACAGAAAGTCATTTTTTTACTATTATGGAATTGTTCTTCTGGTTGTATTTTTGCTGAATACGTTTTTGGTTCCTCAGATGATGGAACGGTCGGTAAGAGAAGTCAGTTACGATCAGTTCCTGCATTTTGTGGAAGCAAAGCAGGTAGGCATGGTTTATCAGGACGGAGAGAGCCTGATGTTTACGCTTAAGGAGGATGTGGAAAAGGAATGGGGGGTTACTGCCTACAAGACAGGGCTGTGGCCGGATGCGAATCTGACGGATCGCCTTCTGGATGCAGGAGTTGTCTTTTCGCAGGAGATTGTCACCCAGCCATCCCTTCTCAGTACCATTTTCGTTCAGTGGATTATGCCGATTGTGCTGTTTGTTGTTATCGGACAGCTTTTAGGACGGACATTGCAGAAGAAGATGGGAAGTATGGGCAATCCGGCGATGACGTTTGGAAAGTCCAATGCAAAGATTTATGCGGAAACGGAAACCGGGAAAACCTTCTCGGATGTGGCAGGGCAGGAAGAGGCGAAGGAGGCGCTGAAAGAAATCGTGGATTTTCTCCACAATCCGCAGAAATACGCCGAAATCGGAGCAACTCTGCCCAAGGGTGCACTCCTTGTAGGCCCTCCGGGAACCGGAAAAACCCTTCTTGCCAAGGCGGTTGCCGGAGAAGCACATGTTCCGTTTTTCTCGATTTCCGGTTCGGAGTTTGTGGAAATGTTTGTCGGCATGGGAGCGGCAAAGGTGAGGGATCTGTTTAAACAGGCAAATGAAAAAGCCCCCTGTATTGTCTTTATCGATGAGATTGATACGATTGGAAAGAAGCGTGACGGCGGCGGAATCGGCGGAAATGACGAGAGGGAACAGACTTTAAACCAGCTTTTAACCGAGATGGACGGTTTTGACGGGAAAAAGGGTGTGGTGATCCTGGCGGCGACCAATCGCCCGGAATCTCTGGATCAGGCCCTTCTCCGTCCGGGACGTTTTGACCGGCGCATTCCTGTGGAACTTCCGGATTTAAAAGGACGGGAAGCCATTCTGCGGGTACATGGAAAGGATGTAAAGCTGGAAAGTTCCGTGGATTTTAATTCGGTTGCCCGGGCGGCTTCCGGGGCAAGCGGTGCGGAACTTGCCAATATTGTCAATGAAGCAGCCCTGCGTGCCGTGCGTATGGGGCGAAGTGTTGTCAATCAGTCGGATTTGGAGGAAAGTGTGGAAGTGGTTGTCGCAGGCTACCAGAGAAAGGATGCTTCCGTTTCCAAAAATGAAAAGAGGATTGTTGCCTACCATGAAATCGGTCATGCCCTGGTTGCCGCCTGCCAGAGCAATTCTGCCCCTGTGCATAAGATTACGATTATTCCGCGGACTTCCGGTGCTCTGGGTTATACCATGCAGGTGGAAGCGGGGGAACGTTTTCTGATGAGCAAGGAGGAGGCGCTGAATAAGATTGCCACCTTTACCGGAGGGCGGGCAGCCGAGGAATTTATGTTCCAGTCCATCACGACCGGCGCGGCCAATGATATTGAACAGGCAACAAAGATTGCAAGAGCCATGGTCACCCGCTACGGAATGAGTGACCAGTTCGGTATGGTTGCGCTTGAAACCGTGAATAACCAGTATCTGGGCGGAGATACTTCCATGGTCTGCGCTCCGGAAACAGCCAAGGCGGTGGATGACGAGGTAATTGCCATTGTAAAGGCACAGTACGAGAAGGCCATGGGAATACTAAAGGCCCATGCCGCGAAGTTAAATGAATTATCCGAATACCTTCTGGAAAGAGAAACGATTACCGGGGAAGAGTTTATGGAGATTCTACAGAGGGAATAGAGAAAAAATAAGGGCTGCGCTGCAGAAAACGTTCTGTCGGCAGCCCTTTTTTATGCACAGGGGAAATCCAGGGAAGATTGACGTTGCTGTGAACATGTGAACAGAAGCAGACGGTCAGTTATCCCACTCATAGGGGAAACCAAGCTTGCGCATAAAGTCAACCATCTGCCAGCAGTCGCATTGACCGCATTCGTCGTCGGCATAGGCTCTTGCTTCAAAATCATCCTCCATAATCAGATCTTCCCAGGATACCAGATAGTTTTTGATGGAATCCTCTTCGATATCAAAATAGGAAGCAATAATGCCGCTGTTTCCGGAACTTTCCCGGCGGTCTTTTTCGGAAGCCGTTTCAAAATAATCCGGCAGGGGCGTGAAGACGTCAAGAACCTCCCCTTTATCATAGAAACAATAACCCCAGAAATCATCATCATAAATGTAGAGCAGCATCACCGGCTTCATGGTGGTTTCGGAAAGAAGCTGGGCAAGCGCGTCATAGCCGCAGCAATGGTCATTGAGTAAAATACTGACACCTTTGGGGAATTGCTGGAACTGACATTCTTCCGGAACCAGTTCCAGCATTGAGGAATCGGATATCTGTTCCGCTTTTTTCAGGGCAGCTTTAGCCGTTTTTTCATCGCAGTCTAAAAGTATTACATTTTGTAAAAATAATCCCATAACACAAAGCACCTCCTATGGGGAACTTCCTTCCTTATAATTTAGATTAAGACTATTACCATTATATAAAAAAACCCCGCATTTGTCATTCGTGGTTTTGGCAAATTTTGGGTTGCGTTTTTGTAAAACATGAACAAAAAAGAGCGGAAAACATTTGTTCGGAAAGGCTTGAATAGTAAAAAAAGGTATGCTATACTTAGTGCACTGAAAAGCAGAAAGGATCGTTACTGTGAACAGGGTAAACAGTAACCAATGATCAGGAACAGGCGATGGGAGGCAGATATGGCGAAGCAGTTTATTAAGATCCGAGGTGCCAGCGAACATAACTTAAAAAATATTTCGGTAGACATTCCCAGGAATGAACTGGTGGTCTTAACGGGGCTTTCCGGTTCGGGGAAGTCGTCACTGGCTTTTGATACGATATATGCAGAAGGGCAGCGCAGATATATGGAGTCGCTTTCTTCCTATGCACGTCAGTTTTTGGGGCAGATGGAAAAGCCGGAGGTGGAAAGCATCGAGGGACTGTCCCCGGCGATTTCCATTGACCAGAAATCCACGAACCGCAACCCGCGTTCGACCGTGGGAACGGTGACGGAGATTTATGACTATATGCGGCTTTTGTATGCACGGATTGGGATTCCCCATTGCCCTAAGTGCGGGAAGGCGATTAAGAAGCAGACCGTGGATCAGATGGTGGATCAGCTGATGGATCTGCCGGAGCGGACGAAGCTGCAGCTTTTGGCACCAGTTGTTCGCGGACGCAAGGGGGAGCATGTGAAGGTGCTTGAGCAGGCGAAGAAGAGCGGCTATGTCCGGGTGCGGATTGACGGAAACCTGTATGAACTCTCGGAAGAGATTAAACTGGAGAAGAATATTAAGCATAATATTGAAATCGTGGTCGATCGCTTGGTGGTAAGGCCGGGGATAGAAAAGCGTCTGACGGATTCGATAGAGTCCGTGCTTGCGCTGGCGAACGGTCTTTTGCTGGTGGATAGCGGCGAGGGAGAGATTCTGCGGTTTTCCCAGAGTTTTTCGTGTCCGGACTGCGGGATCAGTGTGGATGAGGTG
>VSOC01000218.1 GCA_009774615.1 Lachnospiraceae bacterium | reverse complement strand
GCTATAGGTTCAGCAATACTTATAAGCTCTAATTTTATTTTTGAATACACAGTAATTCGATATTTTATTGCTGGTATATTATTATTTATAAGCATATTTGCAGTTTATAAAAAAAGAACGATTATATTCAAATACATCAAAAATAGAAAGTGAGTAGGGATATGCACATACTTGCAATTATTCCGGCAAGAGCTGGTTCTAGAGGGATACCGAATAAAAATATCCGAATTATAGGAGAACATCCGCTAATTTACTATTCCATAAAAAATGCTCTTAATTCCCGGTACATTACAGACATTATTGTTTCCACAGATTCACCGGAAGTCCGCATTATTGCACAGCAAATGGGAGTAAAAGTTCATTGGCGTGATGATTCCCTGTGCGAAGATGCAGTAACTTTGGATGCAGTTATTGCCGATGCTATTCCTAAAGGAAAAGTATGGGATTATATTGTTACAATGCAGCCTACATCGCCAACTCTGCGCGTTGAAACACTTGATTTAGCTATTCAATACACAACAGATAACAAGCTTGATACCGTAATTTCTGCGATTAATGCACCTCACCTTTCCTGGGGAATAAAAGATGGGAAGAAGGTTCCTAATTATACAGAACGTCTAAACCGCCAATACCTTCCTCCATGTTACAGGGAAACCGGAGCATTTGTCATCTCAAAAGCTTCCGTGGTAACACCCAAAACAAGAATTGGTAAAAAAGTTGATATTTTTGAACTTCCAGAAAATGAAGCGCAGGATGTTGATACCTTTGAAGATCTCCTAAATGTAGCAGCCACATTATCAGGTCAGAAGGTAGGAATTTATGTCAATGGCAATAATAAGCGCGGAATTGGTCATATTTATCGGGCACTTGAGATTGCAGACGAATTCTATGTAAAGCCTGATATTTACTACGATACAAACCAAACTGATCCCAAGGTTTTTGGCAATACAAAACACAATCTGATACCTGTTAATGGAATTGCAGAGTTATATCAGATTTGTAAGAAAAAACAATATACAATCTTTATTAATGATATTCTTACAACATCGATAGATTATATGATTGGCTTAAAGTCCGTGCTGCCTGATGCCAAAATTATTAATTTTGAGGACGATGGCGAAGGGATAATTAAAGCAGATTTGGTCTTTAATGCTCTGTTTCATGATGAGGATTTTCCGCAAGTTAAAGCAGGAGAAAAATATTATATCAGTGGAAAAACATTTATGTTTTATCAGCCGATTAAAATTCAGGATTATGTAAAAAAAGTATTTATCTCCTTTGGAGGTGCCGATCCCCAGAATTATTCAGACAGATTGCTTAACATGATTTGCAAACCAGAATATAAAAATTATAAATTTATAGTTGTTCTGGGACGTGCAAAGTTTAATGTAGAAGTATTAATGGAATTTAACACCTATGAAAATATTGAAGTCCTCTACGATGTAGCAAATATGCCGGAATTAATGGCAGGATGTGATATTGGGATTACATCCCGCGGCAGAACAGGATATGAGCTTGCGCTTCTTGGTATTCCGTCAATAGCAATGGCACAGAACAAAAGGGAAGAAAAGCATGGTTTTGTGTGTAATGAAAATGGATTTACCTATATAGGATTAAATCCGGAAGATGAAATTATTGAAAGCAATTTAAGAATGTATTTGAACTTGTCAAGAAAATCCAGACAAAACTTTCAGAACAAACTGTTAAGTCATGATCTCCGTGGAGGACGCAGGAGGGTGATGGGATTAATTAATAATCTTTAATGGATGTAAATATGGAGGATATGACCATCTTGATGCATTTACGAAAAAGAAAATCTAAATATTGTTCTGTATTTTTAATGTTAGCCATCACGATCTGCATAGCTTGTTTATTCGCTTATTCCTATGTGAAAAATATAACTTATCAAATTCAAGAAGAATTCATACATAATCAAGAAGATTCTGTAATTGTAAGTGAAGTTAATGGCTATACTGGACGATTTCCTGATATTGTACTGACAGGTGATCATCTTATCGCTGCCTATTATTGGAATAATTCGCATGCACCCTATGTATTGGGAGATTCCCTGGGAACAATTCAGTTAAAATATGGTGAAATTGATGGAAGCAAATGGGATTCTGTTCCCATTGAATTTATTGGCGAAGAATTTCTGATAAATAATAATCTTGGGTTATGGAAGGACGATGAACGCTATTACGATTCTAAGGATGAGGCAGAAAAAAATAATGCCGTTTTTTGTATTGAAGCGCGAGATCCGAATTTTGCAAAAATGGGTGAAAAAATTATCTTTACATTTTTTACCCGACTTCCATGGGATTCTAAATTGGGCAGAAATAGTTATTATCAGTACGATGAAAATTATGATTATACCTATGGAAGAACCTACATTATGTACAGTGATGATATGGGAATAACGTGGAGCAAGCCAGTGGAGATTCCGTGTGATTATTTAGATAGAGGATGTGCCAAAAGAGGAAACATTGCGGTTCTCGATGAAAATAAACTATTAATTCCCCTTTATGGCTACAATCATAATTTAGGAGATAGCTTTACAACTGCAAATGTAGTGGCTGCTTTAAAAGACGGAAACTGGGAATTTCAGGAAGAATATTATACACATCAGGAAGAAGGGCTTCCTGCGGATGGCGCATTTGAAGCTGGAATAACCGAAGTTTCATTTACGGTATTAGGAAACCATATTTATGCTTTATGCCGACCAAACGGTGATATTCAAGTTAGTGAAGATTCCGGAAAAACCTGGAAAAAAATAAATTTCTCCAGAGAAGAAAATTTAATTCTTCATCAACCCAGTCTGGAAACAATTTCAGACAGTCAGCAAATCTTAGCTTCTTGGGCTGAACCCAATAAAAATGGCAGCAGAGATATTTACTTATATTTATTCAAGACCGGCAAAGATAATTCATGGAATTACATGAATAAATATTGTATTTATCATAATGAAAACGCAGGTGATATGGGAGATCCTACAAGTATATTTCTATCTAACCAGGATGCATTAACCATCTATTATGATGTTCAAAAAGGCATTGTTGGATGCACAAAGACGAAGTTAGTAAAAAGCAATGGAGGTAACAAATGAAAACAACAAAACCATATTTAATTGCTGAAATAGGTGTTAATTTTTATGATACTGCAAAAATAATGGGCATAGCACCGTTTGAAGCTGCCAAACTGTACATTGATAAGGTTGCAGAAGCAGGCATTGACTGTGCAAAGTTTCAATCCTATAAAGCAGGAACTATTGTTTCAAAAAATTCACCGGCATATTGGGACACAACAAAAGAACCTACAAAAACACAGTACGAATTATTCTTAAAGCATGATCATTTTGGGGAAGCTGAATATCAAGAGTTGTGTAGCTATACACATTCCAAAGGAATCGATTTTACCTCTACGCCATTTGATTATGCATCGGCAGATTACCTTGAACATATGGTTGATTTTTATAAAATTTCTTCTTCTGATCTTTCCAATCTTCCTTTTATTCGTCATATTGGAGCTAAAGGTAAGCCCGTGGTACTTTCTGTAGGTGCGGCTTATCTGTCAGAAGTTGATGAGGCAATTAGAACCTTAAAAGAAGCCGGATGTACGGATATAACAATTCTTCACTGTGTTCTTTCCTATCCTACAGATCCTGAAAATGCAAATCTTCGTATTATTGAAACGCTAAAAAGAATTTTTCCGGACGTACATGTAGGCTTCAGCGATCATGTTGCTCCAGATGAACGGATGATGACACTTGCAGCTGCTTACATGCTTGGCGCTGAAGTGATTGAAAAGCATTTCACGCTGGATAAAACACTTCCAGGAAATGACCATTATCATGCAGGAGATCCAGAGGACTTTAAAAAGGCTATTGCAAATTTTAAATGGATTGATACTGTACTCGGCAGCAGAGAAAAAAGCGTTCTTGAATGTGAAAAAATTCCGCGGCGTGAAGCGCGTCGTTCCCTGGTTCTTACTCGCAATGTAAAAGCCGGAGAAATAATTGCAAAAGAAGATCTTATGCCTAAACGACCAGGTACAGGTATTTCGCCCGTGTATATGGATATTGTCATTGGGCGTAAAGCTGTAAGAGATTTGGATGAAGATACGATTCTTACATGGGATATGCTATGACAGATTGGATACTCTTTATAACATTTAAAAGGAAAGCGAAAACAGGCTATACATAAAATTAATTGGGAGGTCGAGAAATTATGGATAACCGCATGTCTATTTTGATTAATTCACCAGATAGCTATTCTGATGTATTTTCTGTTTTCCTGCAATGTAAAGAGAAAAATTGGAAAAATTGTCGATATGAAATTATTTTATCTACAAATACTAAGGAGTATAAGGATATAACCGTTTTACATTCAGGAGGCACATCCGGAAACTCCTGGATGGATAGAGAAATTTTGGCACTTCATTACATACGCACGAAATATGTTTTAATTATGTGTGAAGATTCATTAATTATGAAGCAAGTAGAGGAATCATTGCTTGAAGATATAATAGATGATATGGATAGCTATGGTATTAATTATTGCAAATTGACTGCACCATGTAGAGGAAAGCCAGTTTGTAAAAGTGGTTTGCTGACTAAAGTAAAAAAGACTAAGCCTTATGCCCGAAATTTAATGATAGGAATCTATAATAG